>DATGZD010000016.1:0-6842 GCA_035297385.1 Candidatus Sulfotelmatobacter sp.
GCCCTCAGAGTTCGTAACAAGGAAATCTACATAGTCAAATCAGATAAAAAGGAATAGAATTACGCCCTACGAGTTATATCGAAGGTTCGCCAGCATTTCTTTAATCGGAGAACCCTAGCTCACACATACGCACGATGAGTCTGGCAGGAATACGCGTTCAATGTGGAAATTGTTTCTAGACAAATGAACTGGCCAACCCGGAAAGTAAGAAACTACAAACAAAATCTCTGCGCACACTATTTCAAAAATTCTTCCTGAGTTAAAGTCTATGCAGGAATTTACTAATTTAGAATGCAACGGTATATTTACTGAAAGGGATAACTAGATTCTTTCCAAGGTATGATAGTATTGAGTATTATTTCACTGATGTTTGTTAATAATCTTCTTTGGGATAGAAAACCAGTAGATAATAGCTAACACTAAATTCCATCAAATAGTGAAGAAGTGTAGTTAGTGCATATAAAATGAGATAGACTTACACTTAGAAATTTTAGATTATTGTGTGATTTTTGGTATATCGTCATCTCTGGCGCGCGCTAAGAATATTCGTTTTCGTTTAGTTAGATTTGAACTATTTTTAAGTGCTATTCTGAGTGTAGCCAATCCAAGTATTAGTGGGATTGCTTCGAAGATTATTGTAATTACGACATCTACGCCAACCGTTACTTGGGTTGCGCCTAACAACAAATGGAAAAATGTAGACGCTGCAGTCCCAATAAAAGTCAGACCAGCGAAAGTGCGGCAGATTTCACCGTGACTTGCTCTATCTTGCCAATCATTAATTTAGTCAGTTCCAACGATGCAACCGGTACTAATCCTAACGCTAATACTATTAACCAGTCTATCGGGGCCAGTTGAATTATCGCTAACCTTATGCCAATCACCGAAAAAGCGTACTGAATCTGCGGTAAATACATCAATATTACATGAAATATAGGAAACGAAATGATAAGTGGCCAAATTCTCCAGTTCCAGTCCCGCCTCGAGGATTTGTAGATAGGTTTGTTAAGTCGCCTAAGCGAGAGGATGAGCACACTCTGAGCGATGATTGCAACCGAAAGCATCATTGTTCTGGCTTTTGCCTGTTCCCAAACGAGAGCGCCAGCGTTTTCAAGCACAGCTGATCCAAGCACGTGACCAACTTTGTTTGCCTCAAAAACCGGTATTATGCCCTTAAAGGCTAGGAGATAAGCGATGGTTAGCATCACTGACAAGGACAAAGCGAATACAATGAGAGCCGTTCTTCGTTTTCCACTGATCAAACCTTCATTACCTCTAGGCTTTTCTTTCATCACATCAAGACTAAGCTTGTCTGTCACAAGTGCAATTGAAGGACCGAATTGCGTTATTGCCAGGTAGATTAGTTGCACTGTCTGCAAAAGTAAGAATTCTCTCACAAACGATGATCCGAAGAGAACTAGGCCTTCGGCAATGCTTATGGCAATGTAGAAGAACACGATATTTTGGATTTTCTCAAAGACACCTCTGCCTACTCGAATTGCTGTCGCAATCGATTTGAAAGAATCATCAGCAAGCACAATGCCTGCTGCTTGTCTGGCCACATCTGTACCAGTGGCGCCCATAGCTATGCCCACATCAGCTGCAAGAATTGCTTGAGCGTCATTTACGCCGTCCCCAGTCATAGCTACGACATAATTCAGGTCTTGATAGCGAGCAACTATAGCCCTCTTGTCGTCCGGTGAAGTTCTGGCGAAAACAACAGTGTTCAAGAAATCACGTTCTGAGAGGCTATTAATTTGAGGTCTTTCTAAAACTTGCTGATTGTCCTCTAACAGCCCTATTTCTTTAGCGACACTTTTTGCTGTATTTAGGCTGTCACCAGTTATCATGACAGGCTTAATTCCTGCCCCTTTTAACTCGGAAACTGCGGAGCGAATTCCTAATCTTGGAGGATCGGCGATTGAAACAAACCCCAAAAAGGTTAACCCGTTTTCCAGTTCTTCACGTAAGTCTCCCTGGTTGAAATTGTCTACCTCTCGAAGAGCCAACGAAACAATTCTCTGACCCAACTGGGAAAAGAGGTCTACCCTTTTAATCACGTGATTCTTGTATTCTTGGTTGAAAACTTCAGGTTTGTTTCCTTTGCCTAGAACTCGGTTACATTTTGTCAGGAGAGTCTCCGTTGCACCTTTAACAAACAAGATTGTGTGGTTTGTTTTGGTGTCCTTGAAGATCTTTGTTATGAGTTTCGTACTTGGGTCAAGAGACCAGCTTTTGATAATTTCGAATCTTTCTTGATAATATTCCGGTTCGAGGGTTGCTTTTTCAAATAGGCATAGCATAGCGATGTCTGTTGCGTCGCTCGAAACTTTGCGGCTTGTATCAATCTGGCAAGCCTTTATTTTTCCTTTATCGTCTTTAAGGATGGTCGTATTATTATTAAGCAACGCCGCAGCAAGAAGATATTCCAGCGAGCTTTCTTTCTCAATTTTTGCTGGCGACGATTCTTGGTCTTCTATAGAGGTTACTACTGCGTTATTGAAATCTTGACCGATGTTTATCTCGACAATCTTGCCTTCAAAAATGGAATCTTGATTTGTTACACAATATAGTCTTTCTTCCTTTTCTTTGTTCGGAGTGTAGACCCATTTTACTGTCATCTTGTTTTGAGTAATTGTTCCTGTTTTGTCTGTGCCGAGTATGGATACTCGGCCCGCGCTTTCAATTGAATTTAGGTTGCGAATGATTACGTTGCTCTTGACCATGGCGAGAGCCCCTGCCAACAAAACCAATGTAACAAGTAAAGGTATACTCATAGGCATGATGTTTAGCGCGGTTATGAGGCTCTTTGCGATGTCTTGTGCAATTAGAAAGATGAAAGGCAAATTGCCGATGAGATACAATGCGGCTGTACTATACGTTATCGAAAAAACCAGGTAGATTAGAACTATGTATGAAAGGTTTTTGGTTAATGTGTTTATTCTTTTGCGGAGGGATACTTCTGGGGCCTCGATTTTTAGTTTGCCCGCCACTTTGCCTATCTGCGTACGTTTTCCTGTCTCCAAAACAAGGGCGGTTGCATTTCCTGAGGCTACGGATGTTCCAAGAAATAAGCTATTTCTCTTTTGAAAAATATACCTTTCATTGTGGTCCACTGAAGCATTCTCAGATTTTTCAACGTCGTATGACTCGCCAGTCAAAATGGACTCGTTAACTCTAAGATTCTCGCTATAAACTATTCTAGAGTCTGCGGGAACTATATCTCCTTGTTTGAGAAGAATAATGTCTCCTGGAACCAAGTTTTCAGAAGGGATCTCAACGACTTTGTTGTCTCGTTTAACGTTGCTTTTTGGATCTGAAAGTTTTTGCAGAGCAGTGAGCCCTCGTTCAGCTCTTATGGATTGGACTATTACTACAACGATGTTTCCCACAATAATTGGTAACCATATGGCAAGTTGAAACCACAATTGCGGCAAGATAAACAGGGCAAGAAAAGCCAGTACTGTACTTGCTATTAAGTAGACGACTATTAGCCAGTTTAATAAGGGGGCAAGGTACAATTTTAGACGGTTAACAGCGACTTTTGGAACTATGTTCGGTCCAACACATTGAAGCCTTTCTTCAGCATCTTGCTGGGTCAGACCGGCATCAAAATCGGTTTTCATTTTTTTACTTAATTCATTCAGTGGCAGCGTGAAAGTTTCAGTTTCATTTAAGATGAATTCTTCTGCTGATACACTAGACGATTTCTGTTTGTTCAAATCAGCTGACCCTTGAAAATAGCGCTTTTTAGAAATTAGTTATCTACCGAGTCTTTAATTTCTTTCCTTCAAGTTAAAGACCGAGCGAATATCATAAAAATTCAGGTTTGCGCTTCATTTTCCCTGAAAAACGCCCTGTTTTCAGTTGGTGCGCGCGCTAAAATTGTTTAATTTAAGGTTTAATTTATATTATATGGCGGGCGGGGAGGGATTTGAACCCTCGACCCCCAACTTAGGAGGCTGGTGCTCTATCCGTGACCAGTACTTTCCCAGTCTATTACTGACCAATCCGTACTGAGCTACTCGCCCAACAACATCGAAATCCAAAACGCTCTCAAAGTAGAAAAACTTATGCTCTTCTTAGAAGGCAAAGGAAGAAGCAAAAAGACACTCGTACATCACAGAAAACACCTCACAATCTTAGCTAATAAGGATCCTTGGACAACCTACAAGAAATCGAATTAATAATCGCTCGTCCCATCAAAAAAGACGGTCCGCCAGCCTCAAACACCTACAAAATAAAACTATGCAATTGTTACGCAAACTATTACAAATTTTACAAAATCTACTGGGAACGACCAGAATATTACCCCGAAGAACACGCAATACAACCACCCTCACCTGAAAAATAAATAGAACTAGGAGAAAATGTGCTTGCAGAAAGGATTTTGGTTTAAAATTGGCGTCCTACAAACCTTAATCTCTAAGAGGGGCTTCTGAGCATAAACTTAACATTACACTCTATGAGGCAATCTCATCTTGTCTACAAGAAATGTTAGCACAGAAATCAAAAGCAGCTATTCAGAACTAAAAGGAATATTGCTTGATAAAGGTTGTAAGATTATTTCTGAAGAATCGCCCACGCATATTATAGTTAGCCATGGCTCTTTACGTGGTGTTTCGCCAAGAAATGCTAAGAAAGTAGTTGACTATCGCATATTGCCGCATAATTCAGGAGCAAGAATAATTAGTCAATCCTCAGTTTCGTCAGATTGGGCAAACCTAACTCTGTGGGGAAATGTTGCTGCAGCTGTTGTGGCTATGATATTCTGGTGGATTGCATCGGATATTACTAATTTATTGGTGGATGGTAAATCTGGTGATTGGACTTGGTTGACTGGAGCTTTTGGGTACCCAAATATTCAGTATGCTTTCTTCATGGTCAATATAACCAAAGCATTATCTGTTGTTTTGTTAGTGACGATAATTTTAGAAATATTAGACGTATTCATCGTTTACCGAAGAATAAACATGTTTGCTGAGATGACTCTCGATGAATTAACTAAGTGGCAAACATAACAGTTGGTGATTAAATCTTAATCTTGTTTGCTTTGCGCACGCTATTAAGATTCAATCCATAGAATGTTTGATATAAACAAAACTTGTTTCTTCTTTCATAGTTAGATTATATTTATCTAAAATTGGTTGTATTACATCTTTAGGAAGATATTGTGGAGAAACTTTAAGAAGTATTGAATATTCTTCGTCAGAAGTAATTTTATGTAATGATATACCATCGATGTTTCCATTAACATGTTGCCAGATTTCATTTACTATTTTTAGGGCTGCTGCTCTATTCAAGCCTTACCCCTGCCCAAAAAAATTTAACAGAACTGAAATAAAAATCTTAAATAAATTAATGAACATCATTTTTATAGAAGAATAAAAGAGACAATTTTCATTTTTTCATTTTTCCTTGAATACTATAAAATTGTATAATCTGTAAAGTGGTTATTATTGAATTAGATAATAAGTAAAAGAAGTCTGAAAAACATTAACTTCTATTATCTGATGACTTTCTGTTTTCTTAAACTTATTGAAATCGACCATGTTTTAGAGTTGTGAACTGCATAGACAATTAGAGTCTCCCTTTCTTAATTAACCTAAATAACAATTCACCAAACAAAACGAGATTAACATGACTAAAACAACAAACTAACACAAAATAAGCGCGCGGTGAATATTCGATTAATAATACATACTAAACGTTGAAAAAAGGGAAGTTACCGTTTTTTGCAGCAACTTTTCTACAGTGCAATTGGACCCATTCTTTTCGTTTTCTTGTAGGAGTTGTAGTTTTCAGCTACGTTTTTAGCAGGAATGCCCTTTAATTCGATGATTATCCATTCCCTAATTTGGCTAGTGTTTGTTCCATTTGTCACTCTTCTTTCTACATTGCTAGTGACTCTTTCTGCGACATATTCATCTGCACCTGCTCTTTGAACAGAATTTTTAAGCTTATTTCGGTCAAATTTTTGGATATTGCCTGAACGTTTCTTTATGTCTACCAAAAAAAACTCACCTTCTTAATAGAAGTCTATAAAGCATGTAGTTATTCTTTAACGTCTTCTTAAGAGTTTGTGGTTACTCGGAGATATAACAGGCCTTTAAATGAGTGTGGTAACTTGCCGTTGGACGCTAGGTATCTTAATAGTGTCTAATAATCCTAATCAATTTGTTCTGCATGGAAGCAATTTCGTAATAGCGCGCGCGATGTAGAACTGGCGACTGCAAGGTATAAATTGTATGATTAGTATGCTATCGACATTGGAAAGGATGAACAGCTTGCCACACAAAAATAAATTGAAAAGCAAAGGGAAAAAGCTCTATAGAAGCTCTAATAGAAGCGTGTATAGAGTACCACCCAGTCGTAGATTTACTCGCTTACTTAAACAAAGAAAGATGATGAGAAAACTCAAGGCACAACTTAACGCTTAACTTTTCAGCAAAACGCATACGTTAAATTATTAAAGCGATTATACTATACTTAACTTCTGGGAACATATATGCCAAAAAAAGATAAACCCTTGACTAAAAAAGAACGAAACGAGAAAAGAAAGAAACAGAAAGAAAAGAAAAGCAAAACCCAAACTTCCTAAAACTAAGGCTGAGATTTTATGCCGAGTGTAGCAAAACGTAAACAAAAAAATACTCAAATTGCACAGCAGAAAAAGATGGAACGAGAAAAAGAAGCGAAAAAGAAGAGTATGAGACAGCAACTTCCACCTAAGGGCAAGAAACGTTAAAGCAACTAAGAAGCTATTGTACCCATGCTAAATCTTCTAGAGTTATTACGAATAGGTAGACTTCTCTAATTATCAAGAACGTATGACTAAGTAT
>DATGZD010000017.1:0-7024 GCA_035297385.1 Candidatus Sulfotelmatobacter sp.
ATCGAAATTCTTACCCAATTAAACGGTTGCCCTACACTAAATAGGAGTGTTCCCTCAGGATAAGAATCTGTGGAATAGCTTCCATATGCTTTGATTGATCCAACAAAGCTTGAATTTAGATATGCAATCAAAAGAACATCACTTGGCACTGGAACATTGTTTTGAAGTTCAATTGTGGCAAAAGTGAATTTGATATTTACTATGCCAGCATTGAACTTAATGTCTAAAACATCTCTTGATGAAACGTTATCGTACAAGTATTTACCAGAAAACTGTGAAAGCTTCAGAGAAGTGGTACTCTGACTCTGAATTGAAAAAATGGTGCGCACTATTTCAATTAATAATAAATAAAACTTTAAAGTTATAGTGGAAAATAAAAAATTGATGTTAACGTAAAGAACAAAGACTTTGTGAAAGAAATCATTTTTGTAGCTATTGAAGGCAGAAAAAAGCTGCCAATAGTAATTTAGAAGGTTCAGGAATACTAATTTTGGATATAAAGCTATGTGATTGTCTTTACACGACAACATACATTATTATCATTCAAAAAGTATGTATTTTCACGGGAATTTTTATGCGAGATGAAGATGAAGTAAAAGGAAAAGCTAAAAAAACAACAGGTAAAGTTCGTGAAGAAATTGGCGATATAACGGGAAATAAAGATCAAGAAATGAAAGGAAAAAGAGAACAAGTCGAAGGACATGTTCAAGAAAAAGTTGGCAAAGCCAAAAGAAAAATTGATGAAGAATAAGAAAACCTCTATTTATTAGAAACAATAGAATTACCTATTCCTTTCTTGTTTGGCGAAAGATAGTTGGCTTCATTAAAAGAAATTATTTATGGATTACTTAACGAGGCAAAATGTATTCTTAAAGAATACATACATGATACACAGACTGTTCTCAAAAAACGCTTACAGAAACTTTTGATAACAAGCATAATTGTCCTTATTTTTTTAGCTCTAGGAATTTCATTAATCGGAACTGCCTCTATATTCTGGATTGTTGGCTCACTGAAGTATCTGAGTACTTTCATGCCTGTCTGGCAAGCTTGGCTTATTATGGGTTTTATTTCAGCTGTTATTGCAGCAATATTCTTTTTGGTGCTTTTCCTTATCATAAGGAAACAACTAAAATCTCGATAGGTATAAGCTGCAACGAATCAAGGTTTGATTGTTCTTTTATCAAAATTCATTCGAAGAAACCCGCTTTGAATACTGAGAGTAATTGGTGTAATCATAGTTGTTAGCTTCGTAGTCTTATTAACTATGATAGATGTTCTCATATGATTGTATAATTTTTAGCATGCAAAAATCTTAAAAAAAACCATGCTTATCTTCTTCACTCGTGTTGAAGCTCTCTATCGTTGAACATTTAGTTTTTATTAATCAACAGTTAATGCTTTTGACAAGATTATTAGTGAATTAATGTTAAGAATGAACAGTGTATTGAGGATGAGAAGAAATCGAGAAAGTATGTGTCTTGAGTAATGTTCAAACTAAAACTTAGTACTTTGAATTCAAAATTACCAGACCTTGGAAGATAGCTTCGAATACGTTAAAGATAGTGGAAAAGTAAGTCTTTATAGAAAACTTAAAATCTAATCGGAGCAATTCAATTGACGCTTAGCTTAAGCCAAAAAAAATTCCGGAAAATGTTGGTCTACGGTAATAAGACTACGGAAAAGCGGTTGTAGTCTAGTCTGGTTTAGGACATCAAAGTGCTGAAAAATCCTTCGGCGCTATGGAAGCCTGCCACGTTGACGACCCGGGTTCAAATCCCGGCAACCGCACCAATCAATTCTTGATAAAAGTTTGAGAAGTCTTCAACTAAAGTATCTCTAGTTGATGCAGAATGAGTCTAAAAGGTATTAAGATTTAAGACGTTCAGATTAATGTTCATGTTACGGCTATAATTTGTGGAGTCATTCTTACATTATTTCTTAGGCAACCTGATTGCTCCAGAGATTTTTCTTAGAATCTATAAGCGTCTCTTCAACAGTCCAAGGATCATAAATTTGATACCTATTTGTTTTCTCAAAAATAATAACAAAATGTAGATAATGGAAGTTATTTCGCAAAATGCAATCGTCTACAAAAGAATCATTGGATGAAGAATTACAAGATAATCTATGAATTTAAGAGGGATTTTTGTGTTTATTAGTGAAACCTTCCTGGGAATTAAGTTTCTTACAAAATCATAGTATTTTGTGTTTATCAACTTACCTTACAATATTTCCTCTTCAGTGCATATTCTATTTTCAAACACAAGTCTAAGTCAGTTCATAAGCATGCTTTTATTGTCGACGTGAGATTTACAGTAGCAAAACTGTAGGCCAATGTTTCGAGGTTAAAGCAGAAAATGGTTGAACTTAGAGCACAAGAACAGCAGATACTTGTAGCGTTAGATAATTTTCAGGGTAAAGCTTCAGTGGAACAACTAATGCATGAAAGTGGATATTCTGACGCTGCTGTTATGCGTTCTGCTTTAACATTACAGGAGAAAAATCTTGTTACTATTCATGCCGAAATGCAGACAGTAGTCAAACTCACTACGGAAGGCGAAAATTACGCCAAACAAGGATTACCTGAAAGACGTTTAGTTAATGCTGTCATAGCATTTGATGGAAAAACAATATTGGATAAAGCTGCTGCGAAAGCGGGCTTAGAAAAACAGTTCATTCAAATTGCTTTGGGATGGACACAACGCAAAAAATGGTTAACTTATGATTCAAAAACTAACACTCTGACTGCTGTATTTACGCCAGAAGAGGAAGCTGACGAAAAAGTTCTGCAACGTTTAGCCAAATCAGCTGAACCACTAACCATAAACAAACTAACTGATGAAGAAAGAATCGCTGTACAAGCTCTTAAGAAACGTCAACTTTTAACCACAGCAGATAAAACCACAAGAATCTTAGAACTCACAGAAAAAGGCAAAACCATACTGCAACAAGGCATACAGACAATTCAACAAGAAATTACGCAACTTACTCCTGAACTCATCATAACTGGCAAATGGCAAACCAGCAAACTTCAAAAGTACAATATAACAGCACCAGTAGCAAACACTTGGCCAGGAAAAAAACATCCCTACCTAGCTTTTCTAGAAGAAGTTCGAGAAAAATTGGTTGAACTTGGCTTCAAAGAAATGACTGGAACAGCGGTAGAAACCAGCTTCTTCAACTTTGATGCATTATATACACCACAGGATCATCCTGCAAGAGAAGCATCAGGAATATACTACGTAAAACAACCTGAATACGGCGATACAAGCAAATACCAAACTATTGTTGAGAAGGTAAAGCAAACCCATGAGAATGGATGGACAACAGGTAGTACGGGTTGGAAATATAAATATTCAACGCAGGAAGCCAAACGTTTGATCTTACGTGGGCATGGCACATGCCTCAGTGTCCGGACGCTCATAAGCAAAAACCTGCAAATCCCAGGCAAGTATTTCTCGATTGCACGGGTCTACCGTCCTGAAGTTCTTGATAAAACGCATTTATCAGAGTTTAATCAAGTCGAAGGTATTATTGTGGATGAGAGCTTAACATTGAAAGATTTACTGGGCGTTTTAGGTAAATTTGCTTTGGAAATTGCGGGTGCTGATAAAGTTCGCTTCAAACCTGACTATTTTCCGTTCACGGAACCAAGCGTAGAGTTGAGCGCGTACAAGAAAGATTATGGTTGGGTTGAATTTGGTGGTTCAGGGATTTTTAGACCCGAAGTGACACTCCCATTAGGCATAACTGTGCCTGTGATTGCTTGGGGGTTGGGCGTTGACCGATTATTTATGATGAAAGCAGGACTCGATGATATTCGAAGTATCTTCGGTCAAGATTTAGATTGGCTTAGAAGGAAACAGGTGATATAATTTGCCAACCATAGATGTAGAGAATGCTGAGTTTGAGCGTTTGCTTGGTTTGAATGTAAATGATTCCGCTAAACTCGATGATATTTTAGCATTAGTTAAAGGTGAAGTGAAACTTCTGGATCAAAAAGAAGGCAATATGAGTATTGAAATGAAGGATACTAACCGCCCTGATTTATGGAGTGTCGAGGGTTTAGCACGTGGACTTCAAGGTTTCTTGAGCAAGAAAAAAGGTTTACAAGAATACAGTGTTGGAAAACCATTAGCAAATATTAATGTAGATTCACGATTGAAGGATATTCGACCGTTTATCGCCTGCTGCATAGTTAAAAACATAAACCTTACAGATGCCATTATTCGTGGACTCATGCACTTACAAGATAAACTAGATCAAACAAGTGGAAGGAACAGACAGAAGACCTCAATTGGATTGTACGATTTTGATCTGATCACACAACCATTGAATTATTCTGTGGTTAAGCCCACTGAGATTAGTTTCGTACCATTAGGCTTTACGGAAGAAATGAGCCTGGCCGAAATTCTTGAAAAACATCCTAGAGGCATGGAATATGGACAAATTGTAAAGAAACATTCAGTTTATCCAATATTGTTGGATGCAGACAACAAAGTACTGTCGTTTCCACCCATTATTAATTCGAACGATCTAGGCAAGGTCACTGAAAAAACACGTAATCTACTAATAGAGGTAACAGGAACGGAATTTGAGACTGTATTAAACACAGTGAAGTTTGTCTCTTTAGCATTAATTGACCGCGGAGGCGAGGCTTACTCTACAAACATTTACTATGAGCATGATAAATCGAAAGTTGTCACTCCAGATTTTACACCAATACATATGCGCTTGGATGTTACTTATGCGAATAATATATTAGGACTACACCTTTCGAGCAAAAAGATTAGTGAGCTGTTACGTATCGCTGGGTTTGGTGTCGTTTCTTTAAATGAAGACATGCTTGAAGTGTTAGTTCCATGTTATCGCACAGATGTTATGCATCAAGTTGATTTAATCGAGGATATCGCCATCGCATACGGGTACAACAATATTGAGCCAGTTTGGCACGACCTAGCTACAACCGGATGCGTAAAGCCTTGGGAGCGTCTATTAAATAAAGTTAGAGAATTAATGGTTGGTTCAAGTTACCAAGAAATTCTAACTTACACAATGTCGAACCCTGATAATCTATTTTTAAAAATGGGTCTAAGTGATAAGTCAGAAGAATACAAGAACCTGGGACGCCTAGTTGAGATTGCTAATCCTAAAGTTGCAACAATGACTTGTCTAAGAAATTGGCTCTTGCCAAATGTTATTGAGTTTCTAAGCAATAACAAGTCAGTAGAATTTCCACAAAAATTGTTCGAATTAGGAAAGATTACAGTTTTGGACGAAACGCAGGAAACACGGACACGTGACGAACATTGGTTAGCTACAGTTGTTTCTCATCCTACGGCAAATTTTACAGAAATTAAATCTGTCTTAGATGCACTCTTCATGAATCTTGGTATAAACTGGCAGATAAAAGCAACTAATCATTCAAGTTTTATTGATGGCCGTGTTGGTGCTATTCTAGTTGATAGAATGTACTTGGGCTTTGTTGGAGAAATTAATCCTCAAGTTTTAACTAATTGGGGCTTAGAAAATCCAACTGCAGCATTCGAAGTAAACTTATCGGCTGTTCTTGGTCGAAAATTGTTGTAGTCGCTATACAACTACAAATCAATATATGCCCGTAGATAATACTTGAGTTCCAAATTGGAAGTAATAGATTGTTAGTGTTACAGTCGGGGGGAAATAGCTTGAACGCAAAAGAGAAATCTATACTGTTAGTCGATGATGACAAAGCAATCTTGCGGACTTTTTCGCGTATTCTCCAAAGAGCAGGCTTCTCAACAGAAACAGCCGAGACTGGAAAGGAAGCGCTGGAAAAAATTCATGCAAAAAATTATGATATCACGCTAATAGACGTAATTCTTGGAGATAGCAACGGATTAGACTTATTACCGCACATTAGGGATATTTCACCAAAAACTGTCAAAATCATCATGACAGGAGCAGATTCCCTTCAAAGAAAAACTGAAGCATGTAAAAACGGTGCGGATGTATACTTAACAAAACCGGTAAGCCCAGAAACACTACTAAATATCTTTCAACAAAAACTAAAATGTACCTAAACTATAACCATATATACTTTTAGGTCAGTCTCAAAATACCTATTCAATTTTTGAGTATAGATAGCTCGTTACAAAACTTTTGCAATCGAATAACAAAATTGAATTCTAAAGAAGAATGATTCGTAAAAAGGGAAATGGAAAGTAAGCTTATTTTCTACATTGCTTGAGTTCCATCAATTCTTGCATCGTACTCTTGAGTACAATGAAGTCTCCGATTTTAGCAATCACGTTAACGGGCAAGCATACGAAGATTTTTCCAAAGTATGGTCTCTCAAACTCCATCTTCTCTGAAGCATCATCATTCAAGCTTACGTATAGATTTGTCACTTGCCATGTAGCTGTGTCTAACTCTGCACTTTCTGCTTCTCCAATTATGAAATCATCGGAAGTTACAACTTTTTTCCAGAATAATCTGCCAATCTCAACCATATCGAAACCACTTAGCATAGGTCACGGTGAAGACTCTTTTATAGCTTATTGGTTCTTTGTTGTCCTAGAAACGAAGGATGGAAAAGATTAAGTGTATACGTCTTTTAGCCGTTCTTTCTGATGCTTGTCCCATGTTTCTTTTAACGCGCGCTAATAAGATCGTTTAACACGCATACTTTTAAAAAAGATATATGACTTAGAAGTTATACTCTCCACAATTGGTGATCTAAACGTCTTCATTTAACTCTGAAGAAAATGGAAAAAACGAAATGGTCGTCACTCCTTGGGAAGTTAAGGGTAGAGTTGATTATGAAAGACTTGTTCGTGAATTTGGAACACAACCCTTAACGGATGACCTCTTAAGACGTGTATCGACGTACACTGATAAGCTTCATCTACAACTTCAGAGACGTATATTCTTCAGTCATCGAGGACTGGATACTATCCTAGACCTCTATGAAAGAGGCATAAAATTTGTTCTGTACACAGGACGTGGACCATCAGGACCAGTTCATATTGGACATTTAGTT
>DATGZD010000018.1:0-9875 GCA_035297385.1 Candidatus Sulfotelmatobacter sp.
AGGTGGCGATCCCTCATTCTAAATTGCCTCCGTGAAACCTCACGACACGTTGAAAACAAACTACGCATTGAAAATAAAAAGATTGCGGTGCACTAAACAGCTACTTCCGTTCATTTTAGATATTTAGTTAAATTCGCGCGCGCTAAATTATCGACCCTGTTTGATGCAACTGCGGTTTATTATATGGATTCATTACTGAGCAATTTTTGACTTGTAGAAACATTACCAGTCAAGCAAGTGTAGTCTTTTAATGTTTAGTGCTGTAAAGAAGTACTGATTGGTTCTTATGATCATTTGTTTTTGTTGTTGTAGTCTGTTGTTAATACGTTCATGCAGCCTATGACTGCGTCCATGCTTGCCATCACAATGTCTTCACGAACACCCATTGCGGTTGCTGTTCGGTTACCTTTTCTCATGCGTACCATGACCTCTACCATAGCATCTGTGCCACCTGTTATTGCTTTCACATTGTATTGTTCTAAATAGATGGGTTCAACTTCACGTATAGCGTTTTTAACAGCGTTTATTGCTGCATCGACTGGTCCAACGCCCATAGCGGCACCTGATACTTCTTTACCATTTAATCTCATCCGTACAGACGCCGTTGCCGTTACAGTGTTACCGCTGACAACAGTAACTTCTGTCAATTGAATAGGCTTTTGTTTAGCTAAGCCTAATACACTCTCCGCTATTGCCAGTAAATCTGCATCTGTTACAGTCTTGCCTTTGTCGCCAATAGCCTTGACACGGTTGAAAATCTCTTTCAACTGTTCTTCAGTTGGTGCTAAACCCATACTTGTTAATGCAGCTTTCAAACCAGCAGTCCCTGAATGTTTTCCAGGCGCAAGACGTCGTGTGCCACCAACCAGTTCAGGTTCGATCGATTCATAAGTTCCGGGATGCGCTAGCATTCCTTGCGTGTGAATGCCAGACTCATGAGTGAATGCGTTTTCACCGACAATAGCTTTGTTGGGTTGTACGTAAACGCCTGTGAGTCTCTGCACAAATTGACTAACGCTGTAGAGTTGCTGCGTTTTAATGTTCATTTTTCGTTTATGTAAAGTGATTAACGAAATCACAATCTCTTCTAATGAAGCATTTCCAGCCCGTTCACCCAACCCATTTATCGTTGCATGAAACTGATTCGCACCTGCACGTAATGCTGCAATAGTGTTAGCTACTGCCATGCCAAAATCATTATGACAATGTACACTAATAACAGGCACTGATAACGATTCACGTAAATTTCCATAAAACTTGTAACTCCGCTCAGGAGTTAAAACACCGACAGTATCACAAGCGACGACACGGTCTGCGCCTGCTTCAATACCCGTTGAGAATACTTTTTTTAAGTACTCAAAATCTGCTCGAGTTGCATCTTCAGCTGATAATTCAACAATTAACCCACAATCTTTTGCATGTTTTACCATATCTTTAGTTATTTGGAGAACCTGCTCGCGAGTTTTCTTCAATTTTGCCTCAATGTGCAAATCTGACACAGGTATAATGAGATGTATACTGTCTGCACCGGCTTTGGCTACAGCATCAATATCGCCGCGTGTACCGCGGCTTGCGCTACAAATTTCTGCATTTAAGCCAGCCTCAGCAATCAATTTTACAGCTTCAAGTTCACCTTCGGAAACCGCAGCAAAACCTGCTTCAATTACGTCTACACCTAACTGGTCAAGCCGTTGTGCTATTCTCAACTTGTTCTCAGGAGTTAAAGAGACTCCAGGGGTTTGTTCTCCATCACGTAGAGTAGTGTCAAAAACGCGTATTCGCTCAGGGAAGCGATCTAATAAAGCAATTCCCCATTTTCCATCACACAAACCAAAACAATGACAAGCAGCGACATATAAGATTTATGGCTACAATATTCAAACAAACAAAACTTCTCTTTGAATAGTCTCTCCATATAGATTAGAAAGAAATTTCGTATGCTAATACTTGCTATTGTTTGAGCCAGTCTGCAAGCAAAACTTGATTTGTATTACCCGTTTTCTCCAACGTCACAATGCCCCTTTCAGCTAATCTAGCGACAATTCTATGCGTTTGAAGTCTGCTTAACCCGGTTTCATTACGAATATACTTCTGCAAATATTTTCCATTATGACCTCTTAGAACTTCGACAACTTTACGTTCATCCTCAGTTAACGTCTTCACGATTGATTCCAATGGAGTACAACTTATTTCCTGTCCTTGCTCTAATTTGGGTTGATCTCTATGTTGCTCCGGAATTATTTTATTCTGTATTGTATTCTCTTTCGGTATAGTCTCGCAAACTACTGGCGCAACGCCAGTACGAATTTCTGGAACCGCAATATAGTATACTAAACCAACTATTCCGACTACAACTACGCCAATAAGGACAATGAACGCAACAACAAAATATGCTGTAGCAGAACTCGTTACTGTTCCACCATTTCCGCCCATCATGCCACCATTACCCATCATTCCACCCATTCCAGACCAATTCCAAGGCGAATATGAAAAAGCGGCAAGACTAATTACTGTAACAGTAATTAAAGCTACAAGTGAAGTAATTAATATTGCCAAGAAAAGGTAGATTCTTCGCATTTTATATCTAAATAAGACTCATTTTCGGAAGATTTAAGCCTTATCCTGACAAAATCGTCAATTACTCAACGGATGTCGGAACGTATCTCGATAAGTATCCTTTCGTAATCTTCTTTGGTTTAGGCTTCCACTGTGTTAACCGTCGCTTAATTTCTTCATCATTTAGTCGTACATTCAATTTTCGTTCAGGAATATCTATCTCAATAATATCTCCATCCTGGAGAACAGCAATCGGTCCACCAACAGCTGCTTCAGGAGCAACATGACCAACACATGGACCACGAGTAGCACCTGAAAATCGACCATCAGTCAACAAAGCGACACTATCACTCAAACCCATGCCACTAATCGTAGCAGTGGGTAGAAGCATTTCCGGCATTCCTGGGCCACCGATAGGGCCTTCATAACGAATGATCACAACATCACCTGCCGCAATATGCTTATCTCGCATCGCAGTGATTGCTTCACGTTCAGAATTATACACTTTTGCTGGTCCGATGTGTTCCAGCATTTTTGGTGAAACCGCAATTGTCTTTACCACAGCTCCTTTTGGAGCAAGGTTTCCCATTAAAATTGCAATGCCACTATTAGCATGGACTGGTTTGTTCAATGGACGAATCACTTCGCTATTCATAACTTCAGCACTCTTGAAATTCTCAGCAACTGTTTCACCAGTAACTGTCATTGCGTCAACATACAGTAATGATTTCAACTCTCGCATTAAGGCTGGAATTCCGCCGGCGTTGTCCAAATCCTCTACATCATAAGGTCCGCTTGGAACCATACTGCACAAATGTGGCACTTTTCTACCAATCTCATCGTACTTTGCTAGTGATAGTGTAAAACCAGCTTCTTGTGCGATAGCTGATAGATGTAAAACTGAATTAGTACTACCTCCAAGCGCCATGTCGACTGTGACTGCATTCTCGAAGGCTTTTTTTGTAAGAATCTGTGAAGGCGTCAGATTCCTCTTAACAAGTTGCGCGATTTGCATACCTGTTTCTTTGGCAACGCGTTGTTTTCTTGCGCTATTTGCCAAGGCAGTCGCACAACCTGGAAGAGACATGCCCAATGCTTCAGTTAAGCATGCCATTGTATTAGCAGTAAACATGCCGTTGCAGCTACCGCATCCAGGACAAGCAGCATCTTCAAGTTTCTCCAAATCTTTTTCATTCATCTTGCCAGCAAAGACTTTTCCTGTAGCTTCAAAAACATTAGTGACACCAACTTTTTCACCGTCGAGAGTGCCAGATGCCATTGCTCCACCGGTCAAACTGATAGCTGGAATGTTTAACCGTGCTGCTGCCATGAGCATGCCTGGTGTGACTTTATCACAATTAGAGATCAAGACTAAACCATCGAGTCTATGTGCTTGTGCCATGATTTCAACGCTATCAGCTATTAGTTCCCTGCTTGGCAAGCTGTACCGCATACCTTCATGACCCATGGCAATTCCATCACAGACAGCGATAGTATTGAATTCAAATGGTATTCCTCCAGCACTGAGTACTCCTTCTTTAGTTGCTTCTGCTAATTTCTGTAAATGTACATGTCCTGGAACAAGAGTCGTGAAACTATTCGCTATACCAATAAAGGGTTTTTTTATGTCTTGATCAGTTAATGCCAAAGCTTTTAGAAGAGCGCGATGAGCTGCGCGTTCAACACCTTGCTTAATTTCGTCGCTTCTCATAATCTGGTCCACATCGATATTAATTTCTCTGAATCTACTGACTTGGTTAGATTTAAGGTGTTTTGCCAAAAATGGTTTTCACTGTTGATAATGAATCTTTGATTAATGCATGTGAACAGATTTTTAATGTTATGTGCTTATCTTTGGCGGTGGTCTAACTCGCCTTCCAAGTTTGATACGTAATGCAATGCGATACAACTTTCGCAGTGATTTCACAAGCTGCTCAACAGTGGGTGATGCGCTATAGATTAAAGGAATCTGTTCATATTCTGCCAGCCTTACAGCATTCTCATCTGGTTTATTTTTGTGAAACACAACAACGCGTGGTTTCAAACTACTAACACGAACAATCATCATTGGTAAACTACCACCGTCAACGTTCGTGAAGATTAATGCTCGCTCTGTTGAAGCACCAAATAATTGCGCATATTCTAATCCCGAGAAGGTTTCAACAGCTTTCTTTGCATCAATTACTGTATATCCGTTGACTTCTTTGACGTATTTTTCTCTGCAAGCAACCACTTCACCTTGAATAGCTCTACATAAATATTCTACGCGCGCAGGAATTGGAAATTCACGTAAGTCCAATATTGCCGTGCTAGGTGAACTCGTCAGTTTAGCAAATTCGCGAATGAAACGACTGCCTTTTTGTTCATCAATCTGCAACAAGGAAAGAACAAAGCGCCGGATAAATCGTGCTCCTGGGCTTTCTCTTCTACCACTTTCGTAATCACTAATGACTGCTGAAGAAGATAATCCCATTTTTTCGGCGAGGTTTATTTGTGAAACAGCGAATAATTCACGCCATTTTCGCATGGTTGCGCCGGGTTTAGTCGACAAGATTATTTCGCCAGCGATTCGTCTAGCTAAGACTTCTCGAATGCTAGGCGAAACAGACACGGTAATGTTTCCTCTTGCATCCACTTGTGTAACATCTATAAAACATTACCGTTTTTCGAAAAAATGCAAATGATTACACAATGAAAATCAATACAACCCCTAATACAACTAACAATGCGCCTAACGTATTCCTCCGAGTCATTTTTTCGTGAAAAAGCATTAATCCTGCTAACATTGAAAACAGCGGCGTTGTCGAAGAAATTGGCACTGCCTGTGCTTCAGCAATATTCAAGAAGCTATAATTCAATAGCAGCCAGCCTAACCCGTTTGCAACTAATCCGCCAACACACAAAAGGACTATCGCACGCCAATTTAATTTCAGAAACCCTCGTTTACGATCTAATAATGGAGCTAAAGCTAAGAGAACCAAAGCCATCCCTGTAATCCTAACTGTAACTATCGCATAGTTTGCTTCAATGCTATTCATAATCCCAGGCAAAGTCACAGCATAATCCATTAACGTAATGCTTACTGACCAAACAACTGCCGTCAATAAACTGAGTCCCACCCCAGTTGCAATTGCTCTGCCTTGAAAATGAATTGTACTATCCCCTTCTTCACGGCTCAATAACCAGATTCCTGCTAAGATCAAAACCATACCTGCAATCGCCAAAGCAGTTACTGTTTCTCCAAGCAGGATTGTAGCCCATATTAGTGCAAAAAGCGGGTATGTTGATGCTAAAGGTACTGCGCGACTTACACCAATAGTTTTCAGGGCAAACATGTATATTGTATCCCCCAAGCCTAGTCCTATAATGCCGCTGACGATGACAACCAACAAAGTCGATAAAGGCAGCTGAATTAGCACGTTTGTTAAGCCAGAAGCAATTAATATGAATAAAAGGGCAGATGCATTTGTTGCGCATCGTACAATGTTGGCTGAAACAGGTGCCACGCCTGATAATGCTTTCTTGTACATTATTGGTGCTACTGCCCAACTAATTGCGGCGCCTAAAGCTGCAAATTCACCAATCATGCATGTTGCCTTTCCTCACAGCTTTTAAAGTCAGAGACAATAAAGGTTATCGGTTCACTATTGAACAAAGCATAAAGGCGATTATGAGTGCAGTTTAAACAAAGAATCGAAGAAACATCGGAGAAAAAGAAAACTGACATTGTCTTGGCATTAGATTTGCCGTATCAAAATTTGCAGGATCGTAGTAGACTTGTCTCAAAAGTTCAGTCTACCCTTGATGTCGTTCATCCTTACATATGTGCCGTTAAAATCAATCATCACCTAATTTTGCCTTTGGGTGTATTCGATGGTGTGCAGAGTCTTGTAAACCAAGCACATAGATATGACCTTCAAACCATTGTTGACTGTAAAGTTAACGATATTGGCAACACTAATGAAATAATCGCTAAATACTATTTTGAAGCAGGTTTTGATGCATTAATCGCTAACCCATTCATTGGTTGGGATGAGGGTCTAAAACCAATATTTGATATCGCACACGAACTTGAACGGGGTGTTATCCTTCTCACATACATGAGCCATAAAGGCGCCGTAGAAGGCTATGGACAAACAGTTGTCGATTTGGAGACAGGAAAAAAGATACCACAATATATTGTATTTGCAAAAAAGGGACTCTCATGGAACGCTGACGGTGCCGTTGTTGGCGCAACCGTACCCGAGAAAATTCGTGAAATTAATGCTATTGTAGGTAAGACCGTGCCAATCTACTCACCAGGAGTTGGAGCACAAGGCGGAATGGCAGATATCACACGTAAAGCAGGCGCCCGGTACCTTATCGTAGGACGAGAAATAATGCAAGCAAAGGAGCCCAGTGAAGTCGCTAAACGAATGGCGGCAAATATGAAATATTAGGTTCTATACTATTTTCTTGATTTTTCCCACAATTCCTTTTTCAGCAGATCTCGGACAGCTGATCTTATGACAGAGCTTCTGCTTGGATACATATTGGCTCTTACGAGTTCATCTAAGCCTTCCAGATAAGCTTCTGGTAATAGGACAGTTACGAGTTTCATCCATCTTCTCCCCCATACAATATGTTATGTAGATAACATGTGATAAATATAAGATTTAGTGCAAACTACACTATTTCTTTTACGAAAAGGGGGCTGCCCTCTCTAAGACACTCAGGACATATACATTGTAAAGGCAAATATTTTGTAGTGCATAAGTCAAGATATTTACAATCGGGACATGCAATATCTTTACCACATAGAGCACAAGTTAATGCAAATGACACTTCATCCACGTTAAGAATCTTGGCTATAGTTTCAGTGAGTTTTTCAATGTTGTTGTAGTTCTTAATTGAATAAAAGCCCTGCACTCTATCATAATCTAAGCCTGACCTTACTAAGAAAATGAAAGTGTCTCTATCGACTCGTGGAAGCTTGAAGCCTTTTTTGTTTAAAACCAACATATGTTATATCCTCAAAGTTTGTTCATTTTCATGAGAAACTCAACTTCTTCTGATTGGAATTCAAACCAAGAAATCAATGCATCTGCTTTGTGCTGTGTCATCATTATTTTGATGAACGGTACAAAATCTGTTTTAGCTGTTGCCCGCGAGACGTGGCATCGTTGCCCTACCTTACCACAAATAGTTTCAAGCATAGTTCTTTTACCCTTCGTCCAAAACAACGTGATAACTCGTATTGGCGGTGAAATCAACGAGAACGGTTTGTATGATTCAGGTGAAACAGCTGCAGCTTCTGACAAGGAATTATAGACATATCGGAGAAGATGCCAATTTTCTGTGCCGATTCTTCCTCTGTATACATCAGCTTGGGAAACAAAATCATATGCTTTCGCCAAATCTGTCGATTTTGTATATCGTCGTGGCAAGTTATCGCTGATTGCCATAAGCAATTCATCATAATCAACGTTTGAACGATTCAAGAGCATTATTGCATCCGAGAGGGATTTTGCTGAGAAATAGCCTTCCAATGTCTCATCCATATTAATGTCTCTATTCCTTGCACTTAATCCAATCGTGTCTTGTAGTGTTACTGTTTTTGTTGCTTCTGCTAGTGTTTGAAGGTCATTTATGGCAGAACGTACGTCACCTCGGCTGTTCTCTGCAATGCGCTCTAACGCTTCAAACTCAGCTTTCACGTTTTCTTTTTGACAAATTCTTTGCAGCGTTTTGATAATAAGAGGTATACGGACTTGATGAAAGCGGATGAGGGTAGACACTTTTTTCAAAGGACGAAGTTTTTGGAGATCCGGATCGTTAGCAGCCATGATTATTGGAATTCGAGAATCATCAATTATCTTTATGATCGCGCTGACGCCTCCTCGGTCCTCATTACCCGCTATACCATCAACTTCATCCATGAAGAGAACGTTTCCATGACTTTCAGTAGCGAAGGTATCTAATCCAACGTATGCTGCTGCGCGTCCAGCTAACTTAGTTACAGCTTTTTCCGAACGCGTATCACTCGCATTCATTTCGATTACTCTGAAACCCAACTCGTTTGCAGCTGCATTAACCAACGTTGTTTTACCCACTCCTGGTGGTCCATAGAGCAGCACTGCCTTTTTTTTGCGTTGTTTATTTTTAAGCCAATCTACAAATTCAGTTTTGGCCTCATCATTTCCAACGACGTCAGATATTTTTTTTGGTCGATATTTTTCGACCCAGAGAAGGTCTTCTTTCAACTAGCGCTCGCCCTTAGCTTCGCCAATTTTTGTGAATTGGGCAAGTAATGCGCTTAATTGTATGTCGCTGTTTGCTCCTTGCGTTAAACGATAATCATACTCGCCAATGATGTTAGATAAGTCCGCTTTTTGTTCGGGCGTCAACGTAGACATTTTGAAGAGTTCACGTTGCATTTGACGGACGATTTCACTACCTGAGAAACCATATGAACCTATAAGATCATACATCATCTTTCTGGCTTCAATGAAATCACCATTGAGAGCTTTTCGAATCATGACCTGAACTTGAGCCGGACTGGCTTCACCAATTACACAGACGACTGTTTTCTCATCAACAATTCCAGATTTGTATGCTGACGCAGTCTGTAACGCATTTATTGCGTGTCTTAAGTCACCTTCAGCATAATCTACAATATGCTCCGCTGCTTCAGGGGTTAATTGAACATTTTCTTTGCTAGAAATATAACAAAGATGATCTATCATAGCCTTCCGATCAAGTTTTGAAAAACGGAATATGGCACATCTACTTTGGATTGGTTCGATAATCTTGCCTGATTGATTACAGATTAGGATGAATCGTGAAGTTCTTGAGCTTGTTTCCATAATACGCCTTAATGCTGTTTGCGCAGGTCCCGTCATCTGATCGCTTTCATCAAGAATAATTAGCGCGAAGGGTACATTACCAAAGGCTGCGCGACTATAACGTGAGAAATCTTTTACTCGTTCTCTGACAGTATCGATGCCTCTTTCATCGGAGGCATTAAGTTCCAAAGTGAAGGTTCGCCAGTTTTGTCCAAAGAGTTCATGCGCTATACAGAGAGCAACCGTAGTTTTCCCTGTACCTGGTATACCTGCAAGAAGTAAGTGAGGCATGGTTTTCGGGTTTCGCATAAAAGCTTTCAGACTTTCAACAATATCTTTTAAGTCCACTACTTCATTGAGTGTTTTTGGTCTATACTTTTCTACCCACATGACTGCTTCTTCATTAGCTGCCATAAATCTCCCTTCTCTGTAAATTAACAGAATAGGAGTTTGGATAAGGCTAATTTAAGTTTTCCATAACATAGTGCGGGATAA
>DATGZD010000019.1:0-86507 GCA_035297385.1 Candidatus Sulfotelmatobacter sp.
TAAAGAAAACAGAGTACACTATGGCTTTAACCTTAATAATGGTCAATATATGTGGGCAACTGAACCACAAAAATTCCAAGATGCTTGGAGTGATACTGTTTCGTTGACTTTTGGTCCAGACAGAATCTTTGCTTATGGACAACTCATCTCAGCAACAGTAGGTGGAACAGTCTACGCTTATAACGGCACCACAGGTAAACTACTTTGGACATACAATGCAACTGATCCATACCATGAATCTTATCTTGGTAATGATTGGTGGGTAGTACCAGTCGCAGTTACCGACGGCAAAATCTATATTGGTTCAATGGAACATTCACCATTAGATCCTAAACCAAGAGGAGCACCCTTCATATGCTTAAATGCAACTACTGGTGCAGAAATTTGGCGTGCTGATGGATTATTCCGTCAAACTCGTTGGGGTGGACGTGGTCTTATTGGTGATAGTATCATTACAACAATGGATACGTATGATCAACAAGTATATGGTATAGGTAAAGGACCAACATCAACTACTGTCACAGCTTCTGGTTTAGCAGCAGCCTTTGGTCAACCAATCGTTATACAAGGTACAGTCCTTGATATATCGCCTGGTACACAGCAAGATAATGCTAAACTACGCTTTCCAAATGGTGTTGCAGCAGTCTCTGATGCTAATCAAAGTGAATGGATGCTTTATGTCTATAAACAATTCCAGCAACCACAAAATATCTTAGGTGTACCCGTTAGTATTGATGCTGTTGATCCAAACAATAATTATGTACATTTAGGTGATACAACAACTGATGCAAGTGGAACATTCAGTTTCATGTTTACACCATCAGCTGCCGGCAAGTACACAGTCTACGCTACATTCGCAGGTTCTAAAGCTTACTATGGTTCATATGCTCAAGCAGCATTAGGTGTACAAGAAAAACCAGCACAACCAGTAGTTGAACCACAACCAACATCATTAGTTGAACAATACTTTATACCCGCAATAGTAGGCATAATTGTTGCTATCATAGTAGTCGGTGCAATAGCAATATTAGTGCTTAAAAGACGACCATAAACATATAAGTCAACAACCAAACCACTTTCTTTCTTTCTTTAATATTTGTTCAATATTTTGACAATTACTAATAAGAACCATAGTTCATAGTTTACTCGCAAAGTCAGCGCTTCAGGCTCTGAATTCACTAATTCTTTTCAATTAGAGTATATTAGAGGAAACTTCCACAAATTTTAAATGGCTACTCCCACACCATACTGAAATTAGGAGGAAAAATTAGAGTGAAAACGCTAAAAAAATCTATGTCTTCAACTATTGCACTATTATTAATTGTTTCTATGACTATAACAATGCTTGCATTACCAAACGTTAATGCACAATCAACTATCAAATCTTATCCATTAATTGATGTCATACCTAATCCATGTGGCATCAACCAAAGAGTCCTAGTAAACTATGGAGCTATAAACTACTTAAATGCTGAAGATGATGGCTGGAATGTTACAATAACCGTCACGAAACCTGATGGTACAACTGATACATTAACTCCACCAAAAACTTGGTCCACAGGAAATGCTGGAGTGACTTATGTTCCGGATCAGCTTGGTACATACTATTTCCAGACAAACTTCCCACAACAATGGTACAACTACACGTCACAAGGGAGGTTAATTTCAACCCTCTATTCAGCAGGACAAAGTGAAAAAATACCAGTTGTTGTACAGCAAGAAGCTCCCGCATCATATCCTTGGCAACCACTTCCATCTGAATATTGGACACGAACTGCTGACTCGCAGCTACAAGATTGGTATACAATAATGGGTAGCTGGTTGATTCCTACTCCAACCAACCTAAATAACTTATACGCTCCTTACAATGATGGTCCAGAAACTGCACATATTCTTTGGTCACAGCCTATCGGTGATATGATCGGTGGAATTGCAGGAGGCGATACAGGAAAGGCTGGCTACGAAACCGGAGACGCTTATGAAGGCAAATGGTCAGGCTCAATAATTATCGGTGGAATTCTCTATTATAATAAATTCATTAACAATAATCCACAACAAGCAGTTGTTGCAGTTGATTTACATACTGGCAAAACATTATGGGACAAGAATCTCGCGCCATACAATGCTACCAATTTCAGGATTGGCTTTGGTCAAACAATCTTCTGGTGGTCAAGGAACAATCGGGCTGTCTTCTCTTACTTCGTATGTACCAGTACTGCAATCCCTGCTGCGGGGACAACTTGGTATTATTTCGATGCTAAGACTGGCAACTTGCAGTTTAACATGACAAACGTGCCTTCGGGTACCAACTATTATGGTCCAAACGGTGAAATTCTAAAATACTCCTTGGTAAACTATGGCAACTCTTCCGTTCCAAACTGGCATCTGCTTCAATGGAACTCAAGCTGGGTAGTAACTAATGGGAAGACCGGTATGCAAGAAAGTTGGGGCAGCCAAGTCCTTGGAGGCGCTGCGGGGGTAACTTACAATGCCACGGCTAGAGGATATGACCGGAACGTATCAGTACCAGGCATGAATGTAGCTAACGTAACTATGCCAAGCAATAGCATTTCAAGAGCTTTTATTGGCGACAAAATAATTGGACAACGCGTAAGCCTGACTCAAGTTAACTTGTGGGCTATAAGCATTAATCCCTCAAACATGGGGACATTGCTGTACAACGCAAGTTGGACGCCACCAGCAGATTGGGTTGAAGGAAATGTGTCAGCAGGTACTGGCATGCAGAGTGGATTTGACTCCTGGAGTCAAGACTCTCAAGTTGCAGTCATTTGGATCAAAGAAACAAGAATGAGCTATGGCTTCAACCTCAACAACGGTCAGTACATGTGGGCTACAGAAAAGTCTCAATCTTTCCAAGATGCATGGGATGACTCACCTACTTATACTCATATCATAGTCTATGGTGAATTGATATCAGCATCATGCAGTGGCATAGTCTATGCTTACAATGTTACAACAGGCAAACTAGTATGGACCTACAATGCGACTGACCCCTACCATGAATCTTACATTAGCAACAATTGGTGGGCAGTGCCAGTCGTCGTAACAGATGGAAAGATCTATATTGGCACAATGGAGCACTCTGCGCAAGAACCTAAACCACGAGGCGGACCATTCTACTGTCTCAATGCAACAACAGGTGAAGAAATATGGAGAATCGACGGTGCCTTCCGACAGACACGCTGGGGTGGACGTGGAATAATTGGTGATAGTATCATCGCAACAATGGATACGTATGACCAAAACATATATGCTATAGGCAAAGGGCCAACCACAATGACAGTAACAGCACCAGATACTGCCGTTGCATTTGGCACACCCGTAGTTATAAAGGGTACAGTTATGGATATATCCCCTGGCGTAACACAAGATCAAGTAAAGTTCCGATTCGCGAACGGAGTTCCAGCAGTATCCGACGACAACATGAGTGAATGGATGCTCCACGTCTACAAACAATTCCAACAACCGAGCAATATTTTAGGTGTACCCGTTAGCATTGATGCGGTAGATTCAAACAATAACTACGTTCATTTAGGTGATACAACAACTGATGCAAGTGGAACATTCAAGCTTGTCTGTACACCCGCAAGTAATGGCACATACACAATTTATGCTAGCTTTGCTGGATCTAAAGCATATTACGGGTCACATGCTGAAACCGCAATGGCTATTCAAAACGCTCCTGCTGAAGAAATAGTTACGCCACCTGTTGCTCAACCATCTATGGCTGATCAATACTTTATTCCTGCAGTAGTAGGCATAATCGCAGCCATCATTATAGTTGGCGTCTTATTAGCAGTATTAATGCTTAGAAAACGTCAATAAACTCTTAAGAAACTTCCTTTTTCTTTTTCTGTTTACTTCTTATATAATTTAAGAAACATTTGACCAAGTTTCAGCAGACTTCCAAAGATTTGCCAGTAATAGGAGGAAACAGGAAAAGATGTTTACACGGTCCAAACGTTTGAATCAATGAGTATCCAGCTATACGTTAAGACTGCTTCTGGGTCATTGTATCGTTGAATATCCTGCAATTCAACTAGCATTCCAGTTATCTTATCGAAATGCACATACAAATAATCTTCATACACTCGCGTTGGATTACTTGAATCGGGAAACTGGTTTTGTAAAGTCATAATATTTGTTTGCCTGTCACCAGACTTGTATGTTCTTACTTCTGTATCGTTAACGACATTACCATCTGTTCCTTGTGGATTGAGTAGCATATTCTTGGTTAAGTTTGCTGGATAGATTGCCCAGAATACTTTATTGTCATCACCAGTCAATACGTTAACATAACCAGAGTTGTTTATTTCTGTCCCATTAGTAAAACGCCATGTAGCGTTGAATGAAACTGTTGGACCAGATACTGAAGTTATTGTTACTCTAAACAATTCAGTATTGTTATATTCCGTTATAGCTGGCGGGAGAGTAACATTATCTTCGTTGATGCTTGAGATTGCTTTCAGATTGTAGGTAAACGTGTTACCTGCAACGACGCCTGTCACTGCTGATTCACTGGGTGGCGGTTGAGTTGCAAGAATTGCGGCTACGACTACAGATACTATAATTATCAGTATTACAATTGTAATAATTAGTTTTTTCATCAACTAAACACGTTACTCCCAAGTATATAGCTGTTTTTCCAAAATTCTCATTAAACAAACCTTTACTGAGCTAAAACTCCTACATTCCTTCATTTTCTAGCAATTACTATGGAGTCTATAATTGAATATCTCAACTTTGTGAGTATTTCATAATTCAATTAGCTAAGTTTCTTTGGACTTCTGTTCTGTCATCAGCTTCACAAATCCTCTAATACTCGTAGCATCTCCATAAACAGTCAAATAACCATCCTCCTCAGCCTTAACCGAAAGCCCTGCTTCCTTAGCAAAATGTTCCAGTTTCTCTTGAGGTAAACTGACAATTGGCTTCACACGAATCCATTTCTGATCGCGTGGTAAACCAGGAACAAACCTATTCCTCACTTCATGCATCTGTTTCGCTTGACTGCCATATGTATTAGAAGAAGATGTTTCCAATTTTTTAAGCCATTCATTGATTCGTTCGGATGGAAATATTTTCTGTGCCTCAGTAACCAAGTAGGCTTCCACAGTAGACAAGTATTGCTCAACTTTTAGTTTAGTCTCGTCCTGACATTCACCAGTATCAATGAGATTGATTAGAGTCTTCGCTGCTCTTAGATCATTCATTATGTGTTCGGGTATGGCAAGATTTTTCTTTCTGAATTCTATGACGATTTCTTCCAGAATCTTCCATGTCGTCAAATAACCCAAGTTTACTGCTCCACTAGTGAATTACTTTATTACGTTCTAACAAAGCTATAAGTCTGGTTGATTAAAGCTACCTTTCAATTCATCATTCATAACTTTAGGTTCTAAGTCTTTACAGAAATTACAGTTAGCAATGTCCACAGTTGAGTCTAAATCCTTGTGAATCTTACACAGGTATCCTTTAGAACGTAGAGTCTTACAAACAGAACAGAACCATTCCACATGCGCTCTTGTATCTAATACATTATTTGCCAAAAGCTCCGCTTGTTTCGACACCGCCACTGATATATCTGGATCGCTCCACAAATCAAGGGAGTTGCCACGAAGTTTTTTCTGATATAAGCTTACAGCAGGCTGACTTACTCCTATAAGCTTCGCTGCTTCAGCTTGATTCAAACTATGTTTATTTACAAGTTCAGTTGCCACCATAGCGCGAACAGAGGGCAATGCACATTTAACCGCAACTTCACAGGGAGTTAACAATTCACAGCCGTCCGCTCAACGTTTATCTCCGTAAGTTATAAATAAGCTTTATTACTATCGTCATCGTCGACATAGTAAATCTCTGTATAGAAGAAAGGCACACTTTCCAGCAGCTAACTAAATTAGTCAAATACTGTCTAACTAAAAGCATAATGCTTAATCGGCACCAATAATTTACAGTAACAAAATTATCCTAAAAGCGATTTGAGGAGAGCAAGGATTTTGTCTGAAGATAAGAAAGCTCAAATAAAAGAAGCAATCAGGCAACTTCATGCTGGAGTCCCACCAGAACAAGTCAAAGAGAAATTTCGTAACGTCCTAGAAAATACAGACTCGTTACAAATAGCCAAAATTGAGGAAGAACTTGGCCAAGAAGGCATGAAACGTGAAGAAATGCGAAAACTTTGCGATGTTCATATGGAAATATTCAAGGAGCAATTAGAAAAACAAACGCCTAAAATGAAACTTAGCCAACCAATTGCTATTCTTATGGAAGAACACAAAATTATGCTTCAGATGGCAGAGAAACTAACTTCATTAGCAACCAAAATCCTAAAAGTTTCAGATATACATTACATAACAGAAGAAATTCATCAAGTTGAACATGTCAATGAAGACTTTGCAGATGCTGAGAAACATTATGTTCGTGAAGAGAATGTTCTGTTTCCAATTTTAGAAAAACATGGTATAACGGAACCGCCTGCTATCATGTGGATGGAACATGATCAAATACGTGAACACAAAAAACAACTTCAAAAACTCATGACAAATTTGGAGAAAATTGGTGTTGAAAATTTTAAGCAGCAACTCTGGGAGACTGCTAAGTCGTTAGCAACGTTGCTCCAGAATCATTTCTATAAAGAGAATAATATCCTTTATCCTGCAGCTATGAGTGTGATTAGCGAACAAGAATGGGTAGATGTCCGCAAAGAATTTGATGAAATTGGCTACTGTTGCTTTACACCATCTGAATTGATCACTCCAGCAAAGACAAAAGAAACAACAACTCTCAGTGTTGCTGCTGTCGCTGGTGCTTTGCAGCTTGATACAGGAAGTTTAACTAACGAACAGTTGGAAGCCTTGCTTAATACTCTACCAATTGAAATTACTTTCATAGACGCCGAGGATACGGTGTGTTATTTCAATAAACCCAAACAAGTAATCTTTGTTCGCACTAAAGCTATCGTAGGACGAAAAGTTCAGAAATGTCATCCAGAAAAAAGCTTATCGACAGTTATTCGAATCGTAGAATCTTTTAAGACAGGAAAGAAGGATATAGCCGAGTTCTGGATAAACCTCAATGCTCGATTGATTCATGTTAGATTCTTTGCAGTACGTAGTAACAGAAAATATTTGGGAGCAGTCGAGGTAGTACAAGATGTTACCGACATCAAAGAATTGGAAGGTGAAAGACGTCTGTTAGACTGGACAGACTAAACTTCCTATATACAAGGACGGAGATTGAAACATGAAACTTAAAACCATTAAGTCTGAAGGTTTAGCTCACAATAGCTACTATTTATCTGATGAAGGCGAAGCAGTTGTAATCGACCCACGACGTGATTGCGAAATCTATACGAGATTAGCTGACAAAGAGTGTGCAAAAATCAAGTATATTCTTGAGACACATCGCAATGAAGATTACGTTATTGGTTCATTGGAACTACAGAATCTAACTGAAGCTGAAATCGGTCATAGCAACGCGTTACCTTTCAAATACGGTGAACAAAAACTCAAAGACGAAGATACTCTCAATATTGGCAACGTCAAAATCAAAGCCTTGTATACTCCTGGTCATACAGACGAATCATTATGTTACGCAGTCTATGGACCGGAAAATAGCAAAGAAGTAGCTGTTGTTTTCACAGGTGATACACTCTTTGCGGGTTCAGTTGGGCGTACAGATCTTTATGGCAAAGACTGCCAAAGAAAACAAGCAAGAAAGCTGTACCATAGCTTACGTGAAAAGCTGTTACCGCTTGGTGATTCTGCTATAATTTATCCTGCTCATGGTGCAGGAAGCATTTGTGGTGGAAATATAGGGTCTATGGAGCCTAGCACTATAGGTTATGAGAAGAAGACTAATCCTTACTTATCGCTTGATGAAAATAATTTTGTAAAACGCTCAGAGAGTGAAATCTTAGTCGTTCCGCATTATTTTAAGAAAATGGAACAGTATAACCTTGAAGGTCCTCCATTATTAAGTGAATTAGCATCTCCAAGACCTATGAATTTATCTGATTTTGAAGGTCACATGAAATTATCTAATATGCTTGTTGTTGACACAAGAAATGCTTATGCTTTTGCGGGTTCGCATATTCCTTGTTCCTTAAGCTTATGGGTGGAAGGAACCAGCACTTATCCTGGTTGGGTCGTGCCTGTTGATCAATATATTATTTTTGTTTTGGAGAGACTCAATGACATTGGTAGAGTTGTCGCTCATTTCCAACGGTTGGGCTTCGATAACATGTGCGGTTATCTCTGTCCAGGCATGAATGAATGGCAAGAAGCAGGCAAACCAATTGCTGGTCTCAAAACGATGTCCGCTCTACAACTCAAATCTGCGTTAGCCAATAAAGAAGTAACCTTGGTTGATGTTCGTCAACCTCACGAATGGAAGGAAGGTTATATTGAGGGCGCTGAAAGAATCAATTTTGGAGAGCTTGAAGAGAAATCTAATTCATTGCCTAAGAGAAGACCTATTGCAGTCATATGCTCTGCTGGTAACCGTTCCAGTATAGGCGCAAGCATACTTGGGCGGAAAGGTTTCAAAGAAATATACAATATACTAGGTGGTATGACCGCATGGCAAACGCTTGGTTATCCAATTAAGAAAGAACAATAAATTATCAACATATCTCTACAGAGAGCGTTAAATTATTAAGAAGGCGCAACCCAGGCAAATCATATATTATAGGACGTATCATGGAACTTTATGTCAAGAAAAAAGGAAGAATTAAGAAATTTGGTTTATGCTGGTTTGAAGAATTTTTCTTTGGGTGCTCCGCAAATTGAACATTTTTCTGGCGGTGAATTCTCGACGGTATGTCCACAAACACTACAGACGTAATAGTCGACCTTTTCAAGTTCTTTTTGATTTTTCATCGCATCTATGGCTTTTTGAAAAAGGTTAGCATGAACTTGCTCCACTTTGTTAGCTACATCAAAACTCCATGCTGCTTGCTTTATGTTCTCTTTGTTAGCTTCAGCTAGGAAATCTGGGTACATTTTCTTGTACTCATAGGTCTCACCCATGTTTGCAGTAAGCAGGTTATCCAATGTTGATTTTACTTGCCCTGTTATCCTTACGTGATTTAACGCATGTATAGTTTCTGCTTCTGCTGCAGCTTTGAACAATTTAGCCGCCTGTGTGTTGCCTTCTTCCTCCGCTTTTTTTGCAAAAGCTAAATACAATCGATTCGCTTGTGATTCGCCTGCAAATGCAGCTTTTAGATTTTCGTCTGTCTTTGTCAAATCAACCAACCTCTGAAAACAATACTTCAAATAGGTTAGTAATAAGGTGTTTGTCAGTTCGACCACCTGTAATAGAGGTTTATAATCTTCTTAGACAACAACCATCGCGGAAATCGTGGATGGTAAAGTATATTAGTGGTGTTTTCTTCTGAAACGTCAGAAATTTTAGGTGAGTTAGAATGGAGCGAGTAAAAACTTTTAGTCTACCCAAATTACCCTATGCAAATGACGAATTAGCGCCGTTCTTAAGCCAACAACAATTGATGATACATCATGATAAACATCACCAAGCTTATGTGAATGGTGCTAACGCCGGCTTCGAAAAACTTGACAAAGCCAGAAAAGAAAACACAGAATTAGACATGAAATCTATCCTTAAAGATCTTTCATTTAACATAGGCGGCCATCTACTACATAGTACCTTCTGGGAATGCATGGCACCATCAGGTAAAGGCGGAGGAAAACCAGGCGGAACGATAGCCGATGCATTAATGCAAGAATATGGAAGTTTTGAACGTTTTAAGATGGAATTCACTAAAGCCGCAACAAGTGTTGAAGGTTCAGGTTGGGCAGCATTAGCTATGCATCAATGTGTTGAAAGACCCTTAATCATGCAAATCGAAAAACACAACATAAATATCTATCCAACTTTTCGCTTATTAATGGTTCTAGATGTTTGGGAACATGCATATTACATCGATTATAGGAATGATCGGCCAAAATATGTGGAAGGCTTCTGGAACGTTATTAACTGGGAATATGTTGATAAGATGTACAAGCTCATGAAATAGATTTAAGCTTCTTTTTCTCTTTTTTTGTTTTTCAGTACATCAACATATTAAGAATAAAGAATAAGGAATGATTAAAAGAATCGGTTCTTCATGTTTCTGGCGCTGAAATTAGTATTGCACCAGTTGGACAATTCATTTGACAAGCCAAGCATTGAATGCAATCCTTTTCCCGTGCTGGATCAGATTTTCTCTCTCCGTTTGGATGTCCAGGCGACTCCGCCCAATCGTACAGAGAAACAGGACACACATCGATGCAGACACCGTCACCAACACAAATATCCCAGTCTAATGCAACGTTTGTTCCATGAATGCCTAACCTTGTAGGTGGAGTAACAGGTCCCCAAACTTTGTGCCCATTATGTTCTCCCGTAACTTGGCGTTTGGTTTTGAAATCAGGGTCAATTGGCAATGTTTCACCATGCATACTCTCCATGAAAAGACAAATATTAGGTTTTCTACTTCATGGATTCAAGTTCAAAGGAAGTCTCATGTTAGAGTTCTCTTGAAGAATGAAACCATTTGCCAGTATGCATCCAGTGCTGCGGAACTCTGTGAAAGCTTACCACCATTGTCAGTCATAAAACCATGTGGCTGTCCTTGATAGATCTTCATCTCAAAGTACTTACCTTGTTTATCCAATTCTATAGCATACTTGTATACGTCTTGAATATTACTAGCTTGATCTTTAGTTCCATGGATTATTAGCATCGGAACCTTAAGTAACTTGATGAACTCGACGGGTGCGAACTGATTGCTAAATCCCTTTCCGTAAGGAAAGCCATAGAATGCAACAGCTGATTTGAACTCATCTATTTGAGGAGTCAGCAACATCGTGAATCGTCCACCTGCACAAAAGCCTGTTAACGCAAGTTTTTCGGAATTCACGTCCTTTCGAGTTCGAAGATATGCAATGCAGTCTAAGACAAGTTGTTTGATTATATTGTCAGCTGGTTTTTGATTAAAGGTTTGCCACTCGGGAGCGAGTGCTACAAAGCCTTCAGTTGCCAATTTGCTAATCATAACTTTATAGCCTGATTCTAAACCCTTGAATGAGTGAATTAACACTATTGCTGGAAGAGGCAGTGCAGTTTTTGGTGCTGCTGCGTAAGCAGGATAATCATTTTCCGAGCTTAGTATTTTTACTGTTTCGATTTTAGTTTCAGGTGAATTCGTTTCTTGATTTAGGTAAGACACAAAAAACACCACAGCTTTTAGAACTTAGAAAGTTTTGTGATTGTTTCTTCAATGGTTTGGCTACTTAAAAACTTTGCAATTAAGCCAAATATCAGGCGCCCTTATTTGTCTCCAAAATAGTTTTGGGGAACCTGAACACACTGTTCAATGATTAACGATGACTCAGTACATGATGCCTGAAGGTATGCGTTATGCGACTTTGGAAGAACGCAAAGAATTCTATGCTAAGGAGTTCAATCCTCAAAAGCTAACGGATTGGCTCGGCAAGCGTTTAAGCAATATGAAGTTTGCCGTCATCATAGGTAGGCACACGAACATTTTTCCAGCGAAATATAGTCAAGACGTCAATACAACAATAATAATTGAACAATACAAGAATCTTGAAGATATTCGAGGCCAGATTCTCGACTTTCAACCTGAGTCCGCATACTATGATCGAAACATCTATAATGATAAGGGCTACAAAGTTGGTCAAGAATTAGCGTTTGATTTAGATCCTGAGAACGTAACATGTCCAATTCATGGTAGCCTAGCAGATAAGATGGCTCATGGTCAAGGCTTAAGCTTCTGTAATCTTGAATTAAATATGATTAAGCAACAGGCACTAAAATTATATGAATATTTGGAAGAGGAGTTTTCATTGCTCCGCGTTGCTTATTCTGGAAGAGGTTTTCATCTTCATGTTTTTGATGAAGCAACTTATATGTTAAGCGAGAAAAAAAGGCGCGACATTGCGCGCACAGTAAAAAATATGGGATTTGCAATTGATGAGTGGGTTACGTCAGGAGAAATGCGACTGATTCGTTTACCCTATAGTCTGCATGGTATGGTATCACGAATTGTGCTGCCGTTAGAAAAGACAGAACTGGAACATTTTGACCCAGTTCATGATGAAAGCTGTATTCCGCTCTTCTTACATAAGAAGACTACTTTTTAACCTCAGTAGCTTTCTTTTCTTTCTTGGCATAGTATTCTTTCTTTTTCTTTTCCTCTTCTGGTTTCATTTTCTTTGCCATAACAAACACTACTTTTTAACTAGTCTTAGACTAAGATAAAAGATTTTCGAAAGTATGTTACGCGAGGTTGAAAAGTTTATTTGGCATTTCTCCTTCCTTTTGAATATGATCAGAAGGTTTTTGGTATGGAACGTTTTGATGTCCTTGTTATTGGTACAGGTTCAGGAATGATAATTGCCTCATCTGCAGTTGGGACGGGTTTTAAAACTGCCGTAGTCGATCAGGGTCCAATGGGTGGAACCTGCTTAAACGTTGGCTGCGTTCCCTCAAAAATGCTCATCTATCCAGTTGATGTAATAACTGCTTTGTATGAGGCTAAAGCACTTGGTGTTCATGGTAACATATCAAGGGTAGATTTCAAGAATATTATGAATAGAATGCATACACTGGTGAATCGTGATTCTAATCAGCAGGCGCAGGCTGTGCTAGCTACTCCTAATCTCAAATGGTTTAATCAACAAGGGGAATTTATTGACGATTACACAATGCAGATAGGTAATGAAACAATTCGAGCAGAATTAATTTTTATCGTTTCAGGCGCAAGAGTTGCCGTTCCAAAATTCAAGGGAGTAGAAGCCATAAACTACTTGACTAGTGACACTGTCTTAAACCTAGAAACGCCTCCCAAAAGTATAATCATTATTGGTGGAGGTTATGTAGGTGTAGAGTACGCTCATTTTTTTGGTGGTATCGGAGTCAAAACGACACTTATCCAAAGAAATCTGCGTCTTGTGCCTGACGAAGAGCCTGAAATCTCAGAACTATTGAGGAGAGAATTATCAAAACGAATTGAAGTATACACAAATATTGAGGTTTTCGAGGTTAAGCAATCAGGTTCGGAAAAGATCGTTGTCGCCAGAAACCGTCAGGATAATAGCTTACATGAGTTTTCAGCTGAAACCTTGATGATTGCTACTGGTCGCATGCCTAACTCGGATATTTTAAAGCCTGAAAGGACAGGCGTAAAACTCGATGAGTACGGTTTCATAAAGGTGAATGAATTTTTGGAAACGAGTAAGAAGAAAATTTGGGCTTTGGGTGATGCTATTGGAAAACAAATGTTTAAACACGCTGCAAATTACGAGGCAGGAATTGCTTGGCATAATGCTGTTCATGATCATAAAGTTGCTATGGATTATTCGGCGACACCGCACGCTATTTTCACTTATCCTCAAATTGCTTCAGTTGGGTTAAAGGAAGCTGAAGCTAAAGCGCAAGGTTACAACTTACTTGTTGGTACTGCTAATTATCGTGACACAGCTATGGGTGGAGCTATGGGAGAACCTAATGGCTTCGTTAAAGTCATAGTTGAAAACAAAACTGGCAGAATTCTGGGTGCACATCTAATTGGCCCTGAAGCCTCTAGCCTAATTCAAGAAATCGTCAATGCCATGGCAATTGGAGATCGAACTTATGCACCTATTATTAGGACAATGCATATTCACCCTGCATTATCAGAAGTAGTCCAAAATGCGTTTGGAAGTTTGCACCCTGCATGAAGAGGACAATAATCATATGCAAATTCACAATATCTGTCCGTATGACTCATCAAATAGCAAGAGCTCATATGGTCGATATAACACATTTGTGTACTCCCAAAAGAGTTAATATCAACCGTAGGAATACCATTATTTCAGTGAGTTATTATGCCATTTTCTAAAGTCCCTGGAAAAAACAATCAACATAAGATTCGATTATATGCCCTTAGTACTTGTGTTTGGTGTAAGATGACAAAACAATACTTCAAAGACAATGATATTGAGTATGAATACGTAGATGTTGATCTTTGTGAACCAGAAGAGAAGGAACAGGCTCGACAACAAATCCTCACTAAAGGTGGATCCCTCAATTATCCAACCGTTATAGTTGATGATACTAAAATCATAACGGGCTTTCGTAAAGACTTGTTAAAGGAAGCACTAAATCTATGACTATGCCGTTCCCTACTGTTACTATCGAATACGTTCGCAGAAGAGCTGAGGCAGATGCACGGACTTATGGGTACTACTTGACACCTGATCCTCAACTCCTACAAATGTTTCTAGAAGGATTAAAGGCAAATGAAGAACGATACGGTTATCCTAGTTGTCCATGTCGTTTAGCTTCAGGTAATCTCGAATATGACCGAGACATAATTTGTCCGTGTGATTATAGAGATCCGGATGTTCAGGAATATGGTGCGTGCTACTGCCGCTTATATGTCAATAAACAAGTGTATGAGAGTAAAGACCTGCCCGATGTTCCTGAACGTAGACCAATAGAAAAACAGGCTCGCAGCTATGAACTGTCTGCTGAAAAAAATGAAGCATCAACTGAACAAAAACCTTCAACGGAAACGCCACAACAAACGTCTACGCAAGCATCACACGAAACATCAAAAGAAATACCAAAAACAATCAGTGAACCTAGACGAAAATTATGGTACTGTAAACAATGTGGCTATATGGTCTACAGAGATGACCCACCTTACATTTGCCCGATTTGCAAAGCAAAAAGAGAAATGTTTGCAGAACTAAACGCAAATGTCATTTTTACAGGATGACTTTCATTATTTTGTGATTTCAAATTCAATTTTTTTCCAATCTTCTCTAATACCACGCAATGAAGTTACAGCGCTAACCATCATACCATTAAGCATTTTTTCAACAAACTCGTTTAGAGGAATATCTTTATCATCTACTTTCAATTTCAGCGTCATTAAACCTTTACCTCAGATACATTATGTAAACATGTTTACAGTAAAAGTTTTTGTAGCAAAACTCAGCATGCTAATTTGAGGCGTACCTTTGCCCAAGCCTGAGATTTACCTTGAACCTAAAGCTCGTATGTTAAAAATACTTGAACTACTTGAAAAAGCTCATCCAGATGCACAAACTGCCCTTAACCACACAAATCCTTTAGAAATGCTGATTGCGACAATTCTTTCTGCTCAAAACACTGATGCCGGCGTCAATAAGGTAACGGAAGCACTATTCAAAAAATACACAACACCAGAAGACTATGCCACAGCAGATGTGAATACGCTCGCACAAGACATGCGATCAATTAACTTTAGTAAAGGTAAAGCTAGAAACATAAAACAAGCTTGTCAAATCCTCGTTGAAAAACACAACGGTAAGATTCCTTGCACAATGAATGATCTTATTGAACTTCCTGGAGTAGCTAGAAAGACCGCCAATGTTGTCCTTTATAATGCCTGTGGCAAAACTGAAGGTGTAGCTGTTGACACTCATGTTAAACGTCTCTCACAGAGGCTTGGATTGACCGATAGTGATAAACCTGCAAAGATTGAATTAACATTGATGGAATTAGCTCCGCATGATAAATGGATGCGTTTAAGTGATCTCCTAATCTGTCACGGTAGACAAGTCTGCACCGCTCGAAAACCTACCTGTGCAGGATGCGTTCTGAACAAAATCTGTCCATGCGCTTTCTGCTTTGAATAGCTATCATATCAGTTTATAAGTCGACAAGCTCAGAATGTTGACTTAAGGTTTTAATTATGTTGACAAATAAAGTGGTAAAAATTGGAGATAAGGCACCCGATTTTACCTTGCCTGACATTGAACGTAAACCACGGAGTCTTAAAGAATTCTTAACTGGCAAAACTGTTTTAGCTTTCTTTGTAGGCGCATTCACATCTGTTTGCACTAAAGAAATGTGCGCTTTCCGTGATTCCATGGCACGGTTAATAGACCTAAAAGCGCAAATTGTGGGCATAGCGGTAACAGATCCGTTTTCAAACAAAGCGTTCGCAGAAAAAAATCGGCTCACCTTTCCAATTCTTAGCGATTACAAACGTGAAGTTACAAGAGCATACGGGATTGAATTACCCAATTTTGCTGGGCTTCCAGGATATACAACCGCAAAACGAGCAATATTCATTTTGGATAAAGATGGTATAGTTACCTATGTCTGGATATCTGATGACCCAACATTAGAGCCCAACTATACTGATATCGAAGCCTTCCTGGCGAAGATGTGACCTAATTTTTTCATTTTTTCTTCATTAGGACCGTGTAGAAATATCTTATGACTTCATCGTCTTCAACCGAAGAATAGTGTCTAAACTTGCATAAATCAAAGCATAGTGAGAAAAGATTAATCAACTTTCCTTTTGTGAGATAATTCCAACTTCTTCCGTTCCTATAGCTGAAGCATGTAAGCATATAGTCACCAACTTTTTTCAAAATACGATAGATACCTTTGATGAAGTTTGTTCTGTCTTCAGGTTCTACATGATGAAAGCAGCCCATATCATAAATTAAATCAAACTCTTCATTCTCAAAGTGAAGTTGCAAGAAGTCTTGTACAATAAAATGTATTTTAACGTTAGCTTCAGACGCTTTTTTCTTGGCATACTTTATTGCGGTCGGCGAAATATCAATACCCGTTACTTCGAATCCTTTTTCAGCTAGGTAAACTGTGTTTGTTCCCATGCCGCAACAAATGTCCAACGTTTTACCCTGTGTATCAGTCTTTTTTCAATGAATTCTCTGAGAATTGGTCTAGGTTTGCGAAGCTCCCATCCTAACTCTCTAAGTGAGTAAGTACGATAAATTCGGTCCCAGGCATCATTTGAATTCATAAAACTAGCTCAATAATAAAATTCTTTTACATTGATTTTCAGTTTTTCCTTCATTTAGATGAACTAAAGACTCACATAAGAGTTATTAGATTGTAGAGGCTCTCTGTTCAATATTATACGGTGACTTGTTGAGTGTCCTTTGCAGTCGAAGAATTGCCTGATGTCATTAGAATAATGGTTTTATTGAACCTTAGCAAAGGACGTAAACTTCAGAAGACGACATTAAAACGCAGAATAGATAGAGTCTGCGTGAGTCTTGCTTGTATTGATATGAACGAGCTTGATAAAGCTCTTAAGGAAATGGCTTCCGAAGGTCTCATTATTGAACAGACTGAGACAGTACAATTAACGAATCAAGGTCTCAAACTAGGCAAAGAATGGGAGAGCCTTCTTCTAAAGAAAGAACCTATTCTTGAAGTTGTAGCTGGTTTAGTTGATGGCTCAATCACTGGAATAGTAGTTATTCTTTCTGCAATTATAGCCTCCTCGGTGTTAACCCGAAACGCGGCAATATTTGCGGCTTTTCTTACGTTAAGTGCAGTAGCGATCACAAACTTCTCTAGTTTTCTCTTAGGTGGAATAACTGAAGATTTAGCTGATATTATGACTCTGCAGAATTTAATGAATTATAGTTTAAGCGATATTGCAGACAAGACAGAACGGGATAAGTCTTTATTGCTGGTAAAGAGGTTGTTCACAGTCTTGGATAAAGAAATTCACCGTTCTAATCTTTATGCAGCAATAATTTGTGGCACTACCACTTTCATAGCAGGAAGTGTACCTATTGTCGCTTTCATAGGACTTGACTTCTTATTCCCATTCAATATAATCTTGTCCTTAGGTATTGTTGCAGTAGTAGTTGGTATATTCTTAGTTCGTTATCGCTCAAGAAAAACACGTGTGAATTGGAAAGTAACACTTTATGAAACACTTGCCATAGTAATAATCGCTACTATAGCCTCACTCTTATTAGGCGGTCTAGCGTAATATGCTATTGTTTCTTCAATAAGAGTCTGTGTTCTTGCATAATACACTTATCCATAATGACCGTTAAACCTGCTTCTTTAGCGACTTCTGCAGCTTTATCATTCGTGATCCCAAGTTGCATCCATATTACATATGGTCTTCCATATTTTTTTCGCAGTTCAACTGCTTGTTCTACTATCGGCGGTATAAACTCTGTACGTCTAAAAATGTCAACTATGTCAATTTCTTTCTGAATTTCTACTGGAATATTGAGGAGGCTAGAGTAGCTTTTTTCACCCAACACAGTGTCAATAGTTGGGTTTACAGGGATCATACGATAACCAACTTCTTTTAGGTATTTGGATACTTGGTAGCTGTCTCTTTTCGAATCTTTAGAGATACCAACGACAGCAATCGTTTTATAATCGATTAAAATCTGCCTAATAAGATCCGAACTCAACTTGTATCTTCCGTTAACAATTATGGTGTTTCACTCAGTTGTGTTTCAAAGAAGTGTTCTTTTCCATCACGTACGGCAAAAATTCTTATTGAGTCCCCTACCTTTCGTTTGTGAATCTCATCGACTAGATCTTCGATTCGACGTACTTGTACGTTATCTATTTCTAGAATTATATCTCCATCCGTCATTCCTGCGTCGTCGGCTGGACTACCTTCTGCAACTTTACTAACTAAGACTCCATTATCAACTGGTAAGCCATAGTATCGTGCAGTTTCTCTGGTAATAGTTAAACCGACAACTCCAAGCCATGGCCTTTGTGAAACGCCTGCAGTCACCATATCAGTAGTGCATGTTTTGGCAGAGTTTATGGGAATAGCGAAGCCTATACCTTGCGCAAAAGGAATAATTGCAGTGTTTATTCCTATTACTCGTCCTTCCAAATCTAATAGTGGTCCCCCACTGTTCCCAGGATTAATGGAAGCATCGGTTTGAACAAGGTTTTCAATCAAACCTCTGTCTGATTCGATAGTCCGATTGATTGCGCTAATCACACCTGATGTGACGCTAGGACCACCCGCGAGTCCAAAAGGATTTCCAATAGCATAGACTCTCTGTCCGACACGAATCCTATCTGAATCTCCAAGCTCTGCAGCCTGAAAGTCATTTCCTCCTACTCTTATCACAGCTATATCATGCACAGCGCATACACCACCAATAGTTCCTTGCAAGACTTGATTGTTCCATAAAGTTACATTGATTCTTTCTGCACCGCCGACCACATGATTATTAGTCAGGATTAAACCTGAATTATCAATTATTGTTCCTGAGCCCATTCCTGCAACTGGAACAGCTTGGTAAAATATGTTATGTACAAGTTTGACAGTGCTTATGTTTACAACACTTTTGGTTACTTTTTCGATTATGTCTAAGACATGGTTTTCGTCGTATTGAGACATTGCCTTTTCGCCTATGGTTAACTGCTTTTTAGTTCTAAATAGTTTTTGATTTTGGCATAATTCGAAAAAATCATGTATTTCCCATAGTTGTTGTGATTAAGAAGAGTAATGTATATTAGGTATAACTAGCGTAATATATAATTATGACGTATGTCATGGCGGGTACTCTCCTAAAAAGATCTTTTGCACCCAATCTCTCACTCCTGCCTGTCAGGGCATACGTCATATATCAACGACGATCTGATGAGCATGATTGAAGATACGTTGAATAAGCCTAAGAGTGCTGAGACTAATCAAGATTTGGTTCAAATCTTAAAAGATTTAGGTACAAGATGTCGTCAATGTGCTCCCCTGAATCCACTTGAATGCGTTACACGATGTAATTTGTGGAAGCTGAAAAATGAGCTTAGACAACTACGAAGTAGAATGGATGATCCGAACTATATAAAAGAACTTTTTAATGTCTTGAAAAATAGTACACGACTACAAATCTTGAAAACAATAGCGAAAGGCAAACACTCTGTGATTCGTTTGCAAGAAGAATTAAAGAAAGCTGGCTACATGCATAGTTGTGATACCATAAGTCAAGAATATTTACAGCCTCTTATGCAAGTTGGTTTAGCAGCGCAGGCACAAGAGCAGTACTATGCCACAATGTTTGGTGGTCGACTCACAGAGGTGCTCGAAGATTTCTCAGATTTCGTAGATGATCTTCCAGCTCACTCTGAATGCTACGAAGAGACTCTTATCGATGCTATGTTTAACGGACCTAAAACCTTTGAAGATATGGCAACTTTTGTTTCGCCTAAGGTTGCTTCCAGAATACTTAAGCGATTAAAGACTTCAGGCTTAGTGGATACGCCTGAGGAAAGAGATTACATATTCTTCTTCCGTTCAAAACGAGATCCAGGCAAAGAGTCCTTCTCTCAAACTGAGCAAAAAGTCTACATCAACATTCCAAATGATGGAATATCTGCTCGAAGACTAGCTGAAAAGACTGATATAAGTCTACGACGAACATACAAATACTTACGAGGCTTAAAGGGGAAGAAGTTGGTTTTTACAAGAAAAACTCCAAAAGTATACCGTTTAACACAGAAGGGCGAAAAATTAGCCCAAGTTATAAGTGGATTACAGAGCGTAGTTGAAGAAGTCTGGCAATCAAGCTGGCACATTGTTACAACTGAAAAATCATAAACTCTATTTCCTCTATTTCTAAGATTTCTCGTTAGTAGGGCTACTCTAATCTCTATCTGTTATAGCTAATAATAGCTATGTACAACTTATGAGTATCTTTCTAATTCTGCAATACCTTATCGGTGAAATTTTTGCATGGGTAGCAACATTAAGATACTGCTGGAGTACAATCCTTCTGGCACTTAGGAAAATTTGTTCTAAAGAGAAATTCTATTTTATGTAGTCTATCCTCCACCTGGAGCACCATGATCTGGGGAGCCTTCCCAAAGCATTTGCCACCATTCATCTTCTGTTATAGTCTCAGCACGCACAATGCTCTCTAAGATTGCTTTAAGAATGCCATGATGTCGTTTTTCGTCCATGAAAATCGTGTTTAGCAAGAATTTGACCTTGCTATTCTCGATTGAAGGCATTATCTTTTCCAGTTTCTTAATTAATTCGGCCTCTATGGCGATATGTCTCTCTACTAAAGCGCGTTGTGCATCGAGGTTTTCCTGACCCAACGCGGGCGAAACCTCAGTAAGTAGCTTGATGGCTGCGGCATACAGTTCAGCATGTTTCACTGAATCTAACGAGACTCCTTTAAGGACAGCTTTTACTGGTGGGTTCTTTATATCAGAGACTCCCTTGTTTAGGCTACTCACGATTTCGTTCTCGATAGTAATTTGGTGCTTCATGAATTCCACCAAATCCTTCTTTTGGTTATTTTCTTCTTTTCTATTATTTTCAGTCACTTTTTTCTCCTCCTTGGATCTCATTTTGTTTAATGAGTGTTTCCGAAATTCGTTTCCCTAATTCTCGACATTGATTTAGACTACTTTGATCAGGTGTGTTTCTTGCTAGTAACGGTTGCTCAGGGATTCGCATTTCAAATTTGTTTTTCATGATCTCCAAGACTAGTTTGGGTGCTTCACCACTCCAACCATATGAACCAAAAGCTGCACCTATCTTGTCTTTAAGGATTATACTCTTGTTAGATGCCTCTTCAAAGAGATGTTTAATATCGATGGGCACATCATGATGATAAGTTGAAGTGCCAACAAGTATAGCGTCATACTTGTTAAGGTCCTCGGCATTAATATGATATTCCGTATCCGCTTGAACATTAGCCACTGTTCGGACGCCTTCAGCCACGGCGTTAGCCATTTTCTCTGTGTTTCCCGTCCTACTATAGTACAGGATTAGAATCTTTCGCATGATAGTAACTCCTTGAAATGTAAATAGAAGCAGAAAATATGAATCTTTTGTACTCCAGTCTACTTTACAAGAAATAATGCCCTTTTTCTTAAACTATAACGATAACTGAAAAAAACGCAGCCTCTAACTAAGCAACCCTGTTTTGTATGTATATCGTTACGAACAAGAATAGATCATTGCCGTATTAGTTTTTCACTTTTCTCACAGAATGGCATCTATAGTTTAATTATTTGCCATCTATTTATGGATACTTTGCCGACCTTTTCTGCTTTCGCACTCATTCTTATAGCAGAATTAGGTGATAAAACACAGCTATCTGTGATTTCTCTTTCATGCAATTAAGTGGCAGCATGTTTTCGCTGGGTTAATGTTGGCTTTCTTGGTTGTAGATGGTGTGAGCGCGGTTATTGGTGGAACATTGCTTGCCTTCGTGTCTTTGTCAATTGTGCAAGTTGCTTCGGGATTTTTTCATAGTTCTTGGAATATTTCCATTTCTTCGAAAAGAGAAAAACAATGACGTTTATCCTACAAAGAGAAGGAGTAATATACCGTTAATTTCGAGTTTTCTTCTCGTTGCACTGATGGAGCTCGGTGATAAAACTCAGATTTTAACTATCACACTTGCAGCTCAATCTTCACTAATTACCGTTTTGCTCGGTATGTTCTTTGCATTCATGTTACTAACCGGTGTGGCTGTGTTTTTAGACACAAAACTTATCTCACGTTTACCAGTAAATTTGCTCAAAACTGGCACCTCAGTCTTGTTTATTATCTTGGGATCAATCTCGATTATTAGTGGTCTCTTCCAATTTAGCATATTCTAATCATCATTTCAACAATTCTACTTAGAATCTTGAGATGAAGAGAATAGTACCGTTTTCGAGAAGAATTAAGAATATCAACACAATATTTTTCATGAGTGAAATATAATGACTCGAGATAGACTTGGCATAATAATTGCATTAATTCTCTGTCTCATATTAACAGCTAGTTTAGTTAGTGCAACAATTAACCTTTCTCTAGTGTCAAATCAAAAAGAATCTGAAATAAGGAATTTAACATCAACAATAAATGCTCAGACTTCTGAGATTAATGATTTGCAAACTAAGATCATAGATGACAACACAACCATTAATTCTCTCAACACACAAATAGCAAACCTTCAGAACCAAGTCACGTCTATAAACAATGAACTCAGTTCTTTAACTAATCAGACAACAGCCCTGCAAAATCAACTGAAGAACTTGAAAGAAGCAGCTAACTATAGTTCCCCCTCCCAATTGCAAACATTGATTTTCCACGTTAGTGAGAAAGGAGAAAACTATGCTTGGGGACACTTACCCGACGCATCTTATACTTATAATCAGATTCTAAACCTCAATGCCAACAAATACAAAGCTTACTTGCTGCCCGAATATGAAGGTAATAACAATTGGACCGCAACATTTGCTTGGTTAAAACAGAACTTTATGCATATCCCGATTGTATTATCCGTTTTTGAAGGAGGTTCAACCAACATACCGAATACAAAACTGACTATCGAACAAATCACGCAAGCTGTGACTGCGCTGGATATACGAGAATTACGCATTGGAGAAATCATAAGCTGGTATATGTCCAATCTGCAACCCTTTCCAGTCGACTACGTCACAAGCCTATTGAATTTTACACGCGTTCATGGATTGAGGTTGGAATGGAGTGAATGGGAGACACAATACGGAGCTTATGCAAGGATTCAGAGTTACATAAGAGGCTATGAAGATATAGTAACTGTAGCTTTCCAAACAAATAGCAAAAACGTGGAGCCTCAGGACGGCTTCTCCTTAACAAGTGGAACATTTCAGCATTGGGGTGGTTCAATTCAAAGTTGGTATTGGCAAGAACGGAGCTACGGCTCTGAATTTGATATGCCCACCTCGATACTGTTGCAACAAACACTTTTAGCAAAGAAACTGGGGGCAGAGACCCTCGAATTCGAGCCTTATTGGTATCTATTCGACAATGGTATAGCTAAACAAAACCTTGAGATATTGATGACCGTATTGGTAGCAGATTAAATCCGTTAGCGCTATTCATAAGAACAAAAAGAATAATGACATTTATTAGTCGTTTACGTGATACTTCATCAAAATATCATTAGATGAGTTGCGAACATGGAAACTTACGATTTAATCATTATTGGAGCTGGGGCAGCAGGGCTTGCCGCAGGAATCTATGGTGCAAGAAGCGGTCTTAAAACCACAATTATTGAAGAAAAACTTGCAGGTGGAACAACTGCTGATGCACCAACTGTGGAGAATTATCCTGGATTCAGTCAAATTAGTGGGGCGGATCTCGCTGAAAAGATGACCAGCCACTGTAGAAGAACTGGCGTAGCAATTCATGAACTAGAAACGGTTATAGGTCTAAACCTACAGGGTGAGAAGAAAAACATCATAACTAGTAGAACGCAGTATGAAGCTACTGCGATAATTATTGCTACTGGTTCACATTACAAGGAAATTGGAATTAAAGGCGAGAAAGAATTTCGTGGCAAAGGCGTAAGTTACTGTGGAGTATGTGATGGACCATTATTCAAGGACAAAACTGTTGTGGTTGTTGGAGGAGGCAATAGCGCAGCTATAACAACGCTCTATCTTTCAGGTTTAGCTGCAAACGTCGTGCTTATTCACCGTAGAGAAGTCCTCCGATGTGAAGAAGCTTATCTTAAAGATATTCAAGCTAAACCAAACGTCAAGATTTTGTGGAATAGTGAAGTACAAGAGATAAAGGGCGATAAAGTCGTCAATAAAGTTGACATATTAGATAATAAGACTGGGCAAATACAAGAAATTTCTGCAAACGGCATCTTTGTCCAAGTTGGTGAGGTACCTAATAGTCAGATAGCTAAAGAGTCAGGAATAGAGACTGATGAAATTGGTTACATAAAAACCGATATTCGTCAACATACAAACATTCCAGGAGTCTACGCTGCAGGCGATGTGACAGACCAACCAGTTAAGCAGGTTGGAACAGCTGTAGGTCAAGGCATTACAGCAGCCTTAGAATCTTATAGTTACATTAGACGACCTTATTATCGAAAGTCGAGGTAAAACCTTATATCATTCAAAAGCCCTTTTCAAACTTTCATACGCATAAATCATCGAGCTTACCGCGTATGATCAATGTTAAACTAAAAAAAGAGGCCAAACAATGAGCGAAAAATGTCTTGCTGTGGTAAACATCAACCAAGACCTATGCGGCAAATGTGCTATTTGCTATTCATTGTGTCCTTATGAAGCTATAAAACGTGATGAAGAAACTGGAAAATGCGAGATCGACGTCCAAAAATGTCAAGTCTGTGGAATATGCTACAGTAGTTGTCCCGCAGTAGCTATAGAAATGCAGTATTACAATTATGATCAACTATTGGATTACGTTGAGCGTATTCAAAAACAGAACAAAGCTGATACACTTGTTATGATGTGCCGTGGAAACTCGCCATCAACTCTTGAGATGTCAGAAATCTTAGCAGACCAGGGAGTACCGAATAATTACATTCCGTTGCGCATCCCTTGTTCAGGGAGAATTCCGACAGATTTTATCTTTAAAGTTTTAAATTCGGGAATAAAAAACATAGTTTCTGTCCAATGCGAAGATAAATTCTGCCGTTATAAAGAAGGAACCAAAATTAATGCACGAAGACTCCAGCTTGGCAAGAATGTGCTGGAACAGTTAGGTTTTGATAAGGATGCCGTAAAAGTCGTAAGATATTCACGAAAGGCATTGTGGGATAACTCGAAGTGTGTAGGCTGCGACAAATGCGTTTTTATCTGTCCTTATGACGCAATCAAAGCTGAACCATTTGCCACACCAAAGATAGTCCAAGAAGAATGTGTCGGCTGTGGTGCATGTGCGTTGGTTTGTCCACATCAAGCTATCACCGTTAAAGGTTTCGAGTTTGAAGATGTTATTAACCGCTATACTGATTCCGCTTCAGTGCTTAAAGCTAAGAACAAACAACCCGCTCTATTATTGTTTGTTTGTCAATGGTCAGAATTCAATGCTTTAGATGATCCGGAAAGTGCCTTAAAAGGGAAAAACGCTATGGTATTGGAAGTTCCATGTTTCAAAGCGATGGATCCAGTTCATGTAGTAAATGCACTAAAATGTGGTTTTGACGGAGTTATGGCTGCTGTATGTTCCGCTGATGATTGCAAGCTTCAAAAAGGAAGAGATACGGCGGAACGAAACGTTGGCGTTTTGAAGAACGCACTGAAACAGATGAATTTGTTAGATAGATTTGAACTCTTTGAGGTTTCTCCTAGGAATTGTGGAGAGTTTAACCAAAAACTCAATGCATTCTACAAAAAGATTTCAGAATTACCTAAACGTGAAGAGATCGTTGTGGAGGCGACTGGAAAACGTACAAAATTGTAAGCAAAAAAGAATTAGTTCCAAAGATTATGCTGTTTGAAGTTGAAGCTCCTGACATCGCTGTTAAAGCTAAACCAGGACAATTCATAATCGTCGTTCACGGCGTCAAGGGTGAACGAATTCCTTTAACAATAAGCGACATTAACGCTCAAAAAGGCACAATATCCTTCGCATTCCATGAAGTTGGTAAAAGCACAAAAGAGCTTGGATTAATAGATGAAGGTCAATCTATCGATAACGTTACAGGTCCTTTGGGCAATCCTTCAGAAATCAAAAAGTTTGGTAAAGTTCTCTGTATTGGTGGAAGCGTTATGATTGCACCGTTACTCCTGCAGTCTAAAGCTATGCGTGATGCTGGTAATTCCGTGACGACAATCTTGGGTGCAAGAAGTAAAGATTTCTTGATGATGGAAGATTTAGGCAAATCTTTAAGCGATGAGTTTTATGTTGCAACTGACGATGGTTCAAAGGGCAATATGGGCTTGGATTTTATGAATGATTTGTTAAAGAAAGAAAAATTTGATCGCTGTGTTGTTATGGGCCCTGTTGTATTGATGAAAACTGTAAGTGATATTACAAAATCCTTCGGAATACCAACAATGGTGACGTTAACACCGATCATGATTGATGGTATGGGTATGTGTGGTGTCTGTCGTGTTACGGTTGGCGGAAAGATGCAATTTGGCTGTGTTGATGGTCCAGAATTCGATGGTCATCAAGTAGATTTTGAAGAGTTAATCAAGCGTCAGAGAATGATGCTTCCTGAAGAACGATTAAGTTCAGAGTTATGGGAAATTGGAGAGTGTGCATGTGGCAGAAACAAAACCTAAACCAAAGATTAAGAAAGAAGCTATAGATATGCCTAAGCAGGAACCATATGTTCGCAGGACTAACTTCAATGAGGTCGCGTTAGGCTACGATGAAGCGATGGCTTTAGAAGAAGCGAGTCGTTGCTTAGGCTGCGTTAAGCCTCAATGTGTAGCAGGTTGTCCTGTAGAGGTTCCAATTCCAGAGTTCATCAAATGTATTCGCGAAAAGAAGTATTCTGAAGGAGTAGCTAAACTAAAAACAAAGAATGCGCTACCAGCTGTATGCGGACGCGTTTGTCCACAAGAAGAACAATGTCAATCAAAATGCGTCATGGGAAAAATCGGTCAAGCCGTAAGTATCGGACGGTTAGAAAGGTTCTTGGCAGACTGGGAGCGTGAACATGGTTTTCAAATCCCTGAAAAAGCTCCACCAACAGGAAAAAAGGTAGCTATAGTAGGAGCAGGGCCAGCAGGATTAACAGCAGCAGCCGATTTAGTTAAACTCGGCCACGAAGTAGTTATGTTCGAAGCTCTACATATTGGCGGCGGCGTGTTAGTCTATGGTATTCCTGAATTCCGCTTACCCAAAGCCATCGTACAAAATGAAGTCACTTATATTCAAAAATTGGGTGTCGACCTACGTCTAGGAAACCTCGTTGGTAGGATTCATACAATTCCCGAACTGATGAAAGAAGGAGGTTTCCATGCAGTATTCATCGGAAGCGGTGCAGGCTTACCTCAATTTATGGGTATTCCGGGCGAAAACCTTGGCGGTGTCTACTCAGCAAATGAATTCTTAATCCGAGTTAACTTAATGAAGGCGTATAGATTCCCCGAATATGATACTCCATTGCGTCTTGGCAAAAAAGTAATTGTAGTTGGCGGCGGCAACGTAGCTATGGATTGCGCAAGAAGCTCTATGCGACTTGGTGCAGATGTATGCTTACTCTATCGTCGTTCGCGTGATGAATTACCTGCAAGAAAAGAAGAAATTGAGAATGCTGAAGAAGAAGGTTTAGTCTGTAAATTCTTAGGCGCACCCGTAGCCTTGCATGGCGATGAGAAAGGATGGGTAAAAAGCATGGATTGTATTGCCATGGAGCTTGGTGCACCAGATGAAAAAGGTCGACGAAGCGTAAAACCAATTCCTGACAGCGAATTCACAATCGAAACAGATACAGTTATAGTTGCAATTGGACAAACACCGAACCCAATTATCCAACGAACAACAGAGGGTCTACAAACAAACCCACGACACGGAACTATAAATGTAGATACAATTGGCAAGACCAGTTTAGAAGGCGTTTATGCAGGCGGAGATGTCGCAACGGGCGCAGCTACTGTAATTAGCGCAATGGGCGCAGGAAAACGCGCAGCAAAAGCCATGCACGAATATCTAATGAGCAAGAAGTAACCCCCCCGCAACTCTTACGCTGAATATCTCTTCCTTTTTTAAGCAAGTATTATTTACAATTGCGCGTATTTTACTGTTAATACTTAGGAATATCTCTCATTTTGGCTTCTAAATTCTACAGGCACTCTTAGCCAGACTGAAGATAATTTAATATTACATTCTATAATATGACTTGTGGACTCTTCATGAATTATTCTGAGATTGCTAATGCATACGAAAAAATTGAGGCTACAACAAAACGTCTAGAGATGACTTCACTTTTGGTAGACCTTTTAAAGAAGACTCCAAAAGATGTAATCGACAAAGTTGTGTATTTAACTCAAGGCAAGTTGTATCCCAATTTTATTAGTCTACAAATTGGTGTAGCCGAAAAATCTGCCATTAAAGCTGTCGTTCGTGCTTCAGGAAGGACAGAGACTGAAGTTAAGACAGATCTTAGAAAAACAGGTGATATAGGAGAAACCGCTCAGAATCTACTCTTAAAAAGAAAACAATCTACTTTCAGTCAGAAAGCTCTCACCGTTCAACGAGCCTACGAAACACTAGATAAAATGGCAAGAACGTCTGGTTCAGGAACAGTTGAAACGAAGATGGCTCTACTATGTGGTCTTTTAACAGATGCGTCACCGAAAGAAGCAAAATACATACTTCGAACAGTCACGGGGAAACTACGATTAGGTATTGCAGATATGACTGTTTTAGATGCTTTAGCCATAGCGTATGGTGGAGGAAAAGAAGCACGTGAACAATTGGAACGAGCCTACAACATTTCATCAGACTTAGGAAGAGTAGCTAGTACAGTAGTTGAAAAAGGCTTAACTGGAATTCAGAAGTTTAAGGTGGCTATTTTTGAACCAATAAGACCTATGCTGGCTGAGAGGCTTTCAGACCCAGAAGAAATTCTAGACAAGTTTGGTGGTAAGTGCATGGTTGAGTACAAGTACGATGGTGAAAGAATTCAAGCTCATAAGAAAGGGTCAAAAGTAGTTCTGTATTCCCGTCGACTTGATAACATTACCTCTCAATACCCTGATGCAGCCGACCTTGTTAGAGATAATGTAAAACTTGAGGAAGCCATCATAGAGGGTGAGTGTGTTGCAGTTGTTGTTGAGACGGGGGAAATGCGTCCTTTTCAAGAGCTGATGCATCGTCGACGTAAGTATGGTATTGAAGAGGCCATTAAAGAGTATCCTGTCTCGTTATATCTATTTGATGCAATGCTAATTGGCGAGAAAGATTTGACTTTATCTCCGTACCTTGAAAGACAAAAAGAGCTGGAAGGTGCTCTAAAAGAAAAAGATGCTAGATTATGTACAGCCAAACACAAATTAGTTAATAATGTGAAGGATCTATTGGATTTTTTTGATGAAGCTATCGCCGATGGCTGTGAAGGGGTAGTATGTAAAGCTGTTGGAAAAGAAGCCATATATCAAGCTGGAGCACGCGGTTGGCTCTGGATAAAATACAAACGAGATTACAAAAGTGAAATGAAAGACACAGTGGACCTTGTGGTTGTTGGGGCTCTATACGGTAGGGGCAGACGCGCTGGTGCCTACGGTGCATTGCTGTTAGCCTCCTACAACAAGGAAGGGGATGTTTTTGAGACTGTTACAAAACTAGGCACTGGATTTACAGATAAAGATTTGAGGGAGATTCCAGAGATGCTTCGAAAGCATGAGATTCCAAAGAAGCACCCACGTGTGCGGTCAATAATGAATGCGGATGTATGGTTTGAGCCTGCCGTCGTGTTGGAGGTTTTGGGAGCGGAGATTACTCTAAGTCCAATCCATACGGCTGCCATGAATTCAATCAGAAAAGGTGGTGGCTTGGCGATCAGGTTTCCGCGCTTTACGGGAAATTACCGTACCGATAAAGCTCCCGAAGATGCAACAACATCTGCTGAAATCCTAGAAATGTATCGTAGTCAACTTAAACGCATAAGCGAAGAAGTAACAACAGCCGCGAAGACTTGATAAAGGCAGAAACATAAGATTTGTTTGGAGTAGAACTGGCTTGGATTCAGAAAAGATGAAAGCTCTTGTTGCATTCAAAGAGAAACTGGAAAAACAGCTTGAGGCACTAAACGCTGAAACAGCCGAGGTTACATCTGCACTGGACGCTGTCAATTCAGTTTTGCTTGAGAAAGGTTTCAAGCGTGGTGATATGAAGGATGCAACACAGGAGCCTAAAACACAGACTGTGCAAGAAGAAAAGAAACTTGAGGAAGTGAAAACTCCAGTCGTGCCGTCACAAGAAGCTGAGAATGTCATTCCATTACGAACAGTCAATGATGAGCCTTTAGCGATAATCTATGTTGAAGGCAGTGAACTTCATGTGTTACCCGACGAGAACAAACGGTTTAACATTAAAACACCACCGTTCAGTCAGTTCTTAGTGGAGAGAGTATTGGCAAGGATGCAGGAGAGAGATAATGAAATGGTCCGAATGGGGCAGTTAACGCCTGAAAAAATGTTTGCTTATAACATTGTTCTAGAGGGTGATTTCATAAAGGAAATCCTGTTTAAGAACGTTGATGAAGAACGGCTCCGTGAGCTAAAGTCCAGCATTCGCTGGACCTTCGATAAGATGTACGAGAAAAGCAGGAGCTAGCTTTAGTATAGTTTCAGTCTTTAACTCACAATTTGAGATCGATGCTCTAAATAACTCTTTATAGCATTCATGAAGAATGAACTTTCTATACCATATGTTTAGCTAACGTATCGACGTATCTCTGTTTATTACATAAGCCAACGATTCTATCTACTTCACAGCAATCCTTCAGGATTACAACGGTTGGGATACTTGAAACGTTAAACTTCTCAGCAGTCATAGCATTCTCGTCTACGTTAAGTTTGCCAATGAATACTTTATCAGTATATTCCTTGGCTAATTCTTCGATTGTCGGAGCTAAAGCTCTGCATGGTCCACACCAGCCAGCCCAAAAATCAACTAAAACCAACGGATTTTTCTTGATTGTTTCATCAAAATTTGAGTCCGTAAAATGGAATGGTCCTTCTGACATGTTCTTTTCTCCGTCATAAATTGACTGTTTATTTTTGGTGCATTGTACGATATAAACCGTTCGTGGTTTAGGTTTCAATGACAAGCCCGCATTTTTTGTTGTAGAACTTTAAACTTATCATACGCTTCTTTTGGATTGGTTATATCCTCTGCTTCTTTTTCAAACGGACAGATATTTTGTTTCTTGTCATCTAGAATATTATCGATGAGTTCTTTCCATTCAACTGTGATTTTATTTTCTTCGAGAAACTCTTTACCTTTTTTGCTTAAGGTTTCAGCATAGACTGCATTTATCTCACTGTATACAGTGAGCAAAGCAACAGCTTTTCCGACTATTGTGTCTGCGGCAGCCGCATTTTTCAGGTTTCTACCACATTGCTCTATAGCGTTGAGAAAACCCGAGATTCTATGAGATTTCGTCTCATACAATGTTTCGCCATTCTTTATGATGATAAGGGTTAATTGTTTTTGAATTAGTAGAGTTTTAGCTGTTTCTAAATCACTCATGTGTATTCGAAAAAATACCCATTGAGTTGAGTAAAAACATTGCGTCCTTCTTTTATTCTCTTGTTCAGATGTAAAACTTTTTAGGCTAAAAATCATCAAATTCTACTGAAGATGAACATGACAAAAATTGTTCGAGTTGGTGTTACATTTCCACCTGAATTACTGTCTGAATTAGATGAAGTCATCGGAAAGATGGGTTATGAAAGTCGTTCGAAAGCCATTCAAGACGCTGTTCAACTTTTTGTTTCTGAGAAAAAGTGGCTTCGTGAAGAAACAGCAAATCAGACAGGGATTTTGTTAATGATCTATGATCATGAGGTTGTAGGCTTAGAAGGTGAATTGACTGAAGTACAACATGAACATTCGCATGTGATTTCTTCATCTATGCATATTCATATTGGCGATCGAGATTGTTTAGAAGCCATTGCTGTGAAAGGTAAAGCATCTGAGATACGTGAGCTAAGTAACGAGTTAATCACGAAAAAGGGCGTCAAGATTCTAAAGACAATGATGGTTTCAATCTAATACAATTGATTTCTTACTTCAAACATACTTCTTTGTATCTTGCTTTCTCTGTCATTTAAGATTTTAACGATTTTTTTCTCCTCTCTCAATTCCAATAAAGTCTATCAAGAATGATTACATTCTAGCGGGAAAGGTTTAAGCAATTCGATAAGGTTAGCACAACATCACCTTCGGAGCAAGCAATCATGAAAATTGTAAGTTATCGCTACAAGAATCAAAAGAGTTATGGGGTATTAACCGCTAAGTCAATAGCAAACCTTCCTTGTTTAGCAATGCAATCAGGTGAAACGCTTCCAGAAACCGTCGAAAACTTTGTGATTGCTGGTGAAAATGCTATACAAAAGGCAGAAAAGCTAATGACCAAAGCAGAGTCAAATTGCTTTGTACCTTTGACTGAGGTGTCATTACTTGCTCCCATTATGTTTCCTCCAAAAATCGTTTGCTTAGGTGTAAACTACCGAGATCATGCTGCAGAAACAGGCGCTGAAATTCCAAAAGAACCAATACTTTTCATGAAACCACGTACTGCCCTGATTGGTCCGAATGAGAAAATTATGAAGAGTTTTGTTAAACACTTAGACTATGAAGGTGAACTAGCCATTATCATAGGAAAAAAAGCCAAGAATGTCTCTATGGATGAAGCTAAAGAATACATCTTTGGTTATACCATTCTAAATGACATTTCAGCTCGTGAGATTCAGTATGGCGACAAACAGTGGACTCGTGGCAAAAGTTTTGACACTTTTGCGCCCATTGGACCCTGCATTACGACAGAGTCACAGCTTAAAGATATAATTAATCTAATCATTCGCACCTGGGTTAACAACGAGCTCCGTCAAAACGGTACAACAAGGAACATGGTCTTCAATGTTGAACAAATTATACATCGCCTCAGTCAGGTGATGACTTTGGAACCATGTGACATAATAGCCACTGGTACTCCGGCAGGCGTAGGTGTGGCTATGAAACCGGAGAAATGGTTGAAAAGTGGTGATATTGTCACAATCGAAATTGAAGGAATAGGCGTTCTTCAGAATACTGTTGAATAAACAAAGGTATGATCATGTTGTTATCTTTCGATTGAAACTCGACTTACTCCAGCTTCTTTCTCAAGCGTTATAACGTGTTCAGCTTTCTCTGCGAATGCTTCACTGTGTGTGACAGCGATAATTTGTTCGATAGCTTTAAAACGTGAAATCGCTTCCGCCAACCTATCTATACTACCGTCTTCTCTACCTAAACTCTCGGTTGGCTCATCCAACAACAGCATACTTAACCCATGTCCAGTTCGAGATTGCATAATCAATTGTCCTAAACCTAACCGGTAAGCAAAAGCCACCAATGTTCGTTCACCGCCTGAAAGATTCGATACCTCTCGTTCCGCTCCGTTCTCGCTCATTACATAAGGCGAATACGTATCATCAATTGTCACGTTAAGTAATGCATCCTCACCGACCAACCCATCTAGAACTTGCTGTACAAAGTTTCTTAATATTTTCACAAATTCGCTCCGCAATTTTGGCTGAATACCTCGGTAAGCGTCGCGTATGGCACTGATTCTTTCTATAGTTTTGCTGATCTTCTCCATACGCTCAAGCTTTTGTTGTGCTTGATCAATACGTTCTTTAACTTCGTCAATGCGTTTAAGCAAATCTTGTTTTCGATTTTGTTTTGTCTTTAAATCCGATTCAACAGATAAGCATTCGCGTAGAGTTTGCTTACTTTGTTCCCGTGCTAATTCTAGGCTGGAGACATCAAACCTTCCAATCTCAAATCGCAATGAATCAAGTTGTCCACGTAATTCTACACTTTGCCGTTGTTTTTCACGAGCTTGAGCTAATGTATCTGCAAGGTTAGTTTCCTCTTCATTTAACCTTGTTTTGAGATCTTCGAGCCTCGAAGCCAAAGTTTGTAAGTTCGAGAAAGCTTCGTTAACTATATTCTTTGTCTGCTGTACTTTTGCTATTTCTCGCTGTAATTGCATAATTGACGTTTGACGCTCAATATTCTCTTGTTTAATCCTCTCTAACGTCGCAATCTTGTATTCGGTCTTTAACGGTTGTTGACATAATGGGCACCTATTTTCTTTCTCATTTGAAAGTTGATCTGCACGTTTCTGATCAGTCAAAATGCCGCGTGAAGTTGCTTCCTGCTCTGCTTTCAAACTGCTAATCCGATCATCAAGCTCATGAAGAATTGTTCGAAGCATTTCAGTGCGTTCATTTTGTTTAACTCCAGTTTTCTCTAACTTTTCTCTCCATGAAGCAGTTTGCGTATCGAGTGCTGTCTGGCGCTGCTGTAGATTCTCCAGTACAGTTCGCTCATCTTTTGCCATAGCAGTCAATGAAGCAGCGCTGTCCTCGGCATTCATGATGTTTGCCAGTAAGCGCGCCTCTTCACGCTTAAGTTCCTCAACAGCCAACTTTTTATCCTCCAATCGCTTGAGCTTCATATCTGCCTCTTGCATGCATCTTCTCGCTGAACCAAGCTTTTCTTGAGCATCCAACAATTCAACTTCTAACACTGTGAATTCACTTGTAACACGGTCATATTCTGCACACAGTTTTTCTTTGCCCGTTACATCAGGGTCTCTTTCAAGTACACGGCGCTCTATCTCGTAATCACGTTGATACTCACCGATGCTACTCCAAGCCAATTCATAATCAGATAGACCGAATAATTCATCCAAGCGTTTCTGTCTATCTCGAGGCGCAGTGTCCAACAATTCCTTTAGATGTTCTTGGCGTACCCAGATGATTTCGCGCCACAAATCCCTGTCTAAACCCGTAATCGATTTGAATTGCTCAGCAACGGCATCGCTTTTCATGCTTGCGATGAGTGTGTCTTCTTCGAAGAGTTTAAGCTCCTCAAAATCTTGATTTATACCCCCACCCTTTCCACGTCGTTTCAGTCCTCGAATAATTCTACACGTCTTATTGTTCTGTGTAAATTCAACAGTAATCTTTCCTTTATCAGTCCCTTCCCGTAACAAGTACTCGAAACTTCTGCCGACGGGTTCACCGAAGAAGGCAAAGTCAATCGAGTAAAGTATACTGCTCTTTCCGCAGCCTAAGGCACCTACTAAACAGTTAAATCCACTTGTAAAAGGAACCGTTGTTTTAACGTGTGAACGAATGTTTTCTAATTGAACTACGTTAATCCTCATTGCATAAGCTCCTCGATAACTTGCTTCACACGTTCTTCCTGTCCCTTTGTTAACGGTGTGATTAAGCTAATGGCTGAACGAGCAATTTTTTCAGCTTCAGCATGACTGTAACGTTCGCTAAAAATCTGTAGAAAATACTCAAAGGTTTTTGTCCTTAAGTCTTTAAATTCACTTTCAAAAATTGACCGAACGACTTCATCCGAGACTTGAGTTTCACGTAATAAAACTATTGGATGTACGAGTAACGCTTTTTCAGCGGCGCCACGGATTTTGGCTACATCTACTTGAGCTCGACTGACTTCGGCAGGCAATGTACCTTTTAATACGGGAATTACTATTGTGCCTTCTTGGTCAGCATTTTTTACTAGTTGAACTGCCAATTCGGTAATTTTAGCAGCATTCATGCCTGAAAACTCTTGCTCTATTATGGTGAACTTTCTAGGCGATGAGAGTGGAATAAAATTAAGTTCAAATTTGCCCTTTTCATCAACCTTAACATATTGAAAACCTTTGTTAATGTCTGCTTCACTATAATTAACAGTCTCTGTACAGCCGCTATAGACTAGTAAGCCAGTCTTAAATTTGCCTTTATAGCCTTCATGTACATGCCCTGCTGCATAATATTGGAAGCCTTCAGGAACCAAATCTGGTGAAATCTCTGCTTCGATATATGGTGGCTTAACACTGGGCAAGTCAATGGCGCCATGAAATACAAAGATATTCGAAACATTTCCATCAGGCAACGGGACTTTTTCTGCTAAGAAGGTAGGTAACAACTCATCTGTCCGTCGGCGACTTCGAAAGTTTGGAATGCCATATACATAACAATATCCAGGTTTTCTCCAGCAGGCGCCGTCATGTCGCGGCAGATAAACAATTAAACCTGCACTATCTAACGGCGTTAAAATCGTGCCTGTAATCGTGTTAGGTGCAGTATCATGGGAACCATCAACTGTTAAAACTGGAATTCCAGCATCTCTGAGACGCTTAAAGTTTCGTATCGCATTCTCAAGTGTCGTATTAGAAGGGCGGGAATGATGAAAAAGGTCGCCGGCGATTATCATAAAATCGGGCTTTAACTCAATAGTCTTACTTACTAGCTCAGTGAAGACATCGTCAAAATCTTGCCTTCTCGTCTCTAAATTATACTGCGCATAACCCAAGTGTAGGTCTGAAGTATGAACGAAGCTGAATGGTTTCACGAAATGTCTTTTTCTCCCTTTCTTTAACTAGCGAGTTTTGGTTAGACTTTAGAGTAGCTGATTAATAACATTAACATGCCTATGAATAATATCCTACAAGAATCATGTTTTTACATAAAACCGATTCATATTGTCAAATCTTTAGTCGCTAGCAGTGTTCGATTGCCAACGGCAATTGATCTAAGCTCTTTATGGTTTGAGTCGGGCAAGCGATTTCTACGTCTTTCTGTAAACGTCTTTCAACATATATTGTTTTCATGCCTACCGTTTTAGCACCTTGGACGTCTGCGTCAACAGTGTCACCTACAAATATTGCTTCTCTCGGATCGATTTTTAGTGCCTGTAGAGCCTTTTTGTAGATTTCTGGGTGAGGTTTACGTTTGTTTACGGCCCCTGAAACTATAATTATATCGAACAGTTTTTCTAAGCCTTGTCTTTGTATTAGTCTGATTACACATTCGGGTATGGCGAAATTGCTGACTATACCTAACTTGTATTGTCCGTGTAATTCTTGTAGTATCCTCTCTGCATATTCATCTATTTTGACATAGGTCATGAATCTTTCACAGAAAGCATTCGTTGCTCCAATGACTATTGGATTTGAAACATCGTAATCATACCCTAATTGTTTTAGAGTTCCAGCAATACGCTCGTTAAAATGTGGTTCATTTAACTCTGTTTCTGTGGCAGCATATAGTCTGTCTGTTACCTCTATGTATTCCTTATAGAACTCTTCAAAATTCACTGCAATGCCCTTGTCTACAAGAAAATTATAAGTTTCTCTTATTGATGGGCTATAGTAGGCGTGACCTTTCTCGATCATCATTAAGGTGTCGAACATATCAAAGAGGATGGCTTTAATCTGAGTCACTTGTGGACCTCGTTGTAGATAGAAAAAGTGTTTACATTAATAAAAGGAATATGGCAATGATTGTTTAAACAGCGCCTTCTTTCTTCTGTATTATGCTTATTGTTAGATACAAAAGATGATAAGGCAAACCAACAGTTAACGTTTGCCTGATTTCTGAATATTCTATTACAGTTTGATTATCAGTTTACATTCCATCTACTAAATGTGCTGTTCCGTCGGGACAATAGACTATATTGCCTTTTTCAACTTGAGTGAAGCGTCTGCCACATGTTTTCATTTGCGAACAACCGTCGCAATCTCTTGATAACGTTTTTTTTCGCCTCCTTATTGTTCAGGTTGGCTTATCAAGCGCATCCGGTTTAGATGTACTTGTGCCTGTATGAAGGCAAATGGGAGTGCAGATTGTTCTTTTATACTTTATTGTGTTCCAATAAGTAAATCATCTTTCGAAATATAACAAACGTAATAAAATCAGAAATTACTTTAATTGGAATCACCATTTAGAACGTATCATAATGGGTTATTTCATTTAGTAGCTTCTTATTTCTCTGTCTGGGATTTACATCAGGATAACCAATCGGTATCATAGCCACAGGTCTAATACCTAGAGGAATCTTCAGTGCTTTTTTTGTTTCATCTTCATCGAATGAACCGGTCCAACAGGTTCCTAAACCAAGAGAATATGCTGTGAGCATAATGTTTTGTATTGCTGCCGCCGTATCCTGTAGGCAGTAGAGTGTTCGTCCTCGCGCACCATAACCCATAGATGAACGTTTTTCATCAGCGCATACGACAACCACTACAGGTGCTTGTTCGATGTGTGCTTGGTTGTAGCTTGCCTTAACAAGTTTTTCTTTCACTGCTGGATTTTTAACTACTACGAGTTCCCATGGTTGAATGTTACCTGCTGAAGGTGCATAACTTGCAGCTTCGATAAGTTGATTAATGTGTTCTTCAGGTACATCTTGTTTTTTGAATTTTCTTATGCTTCTTCTGCCTTTGATCGCTTCTATAAGCTCCATTCTGCGACACCTAAAGACTGTAATAGTGCAAAAGTAACGTAAAAGCCTTAAGCTTCAAGCACCTACTTTTGTTTGGATGATGAGCTTTAGAGTCACTGAGCTAGAGCAATGAGATGGACTCGACGGGCAAACTGACATAAATAAGCTTATATTGCTTTGTGTAGAGGGTGATTTGACGTTTAGTTACAATTTGACTTGGAAGGCGAGAATTCAATATGGAAGTTAAGGTTGATGCTTCAGAAATTAAAGGCGAGAAAGATAATATAATCAAACACTTAGAAGATTTCTTGAAGGATAAAACAAGTGCTGATGTGGTTACTGAGGGTGAGAAAGTGACGGTCAAAGGTGAAGGCGACGCAGTCAACAAAAAATACGTAAAAGTTTTACTGAAGAAATTCTTACACAAAGAAGATCTTATAGACACATTCCGAATTATAATGGATAAAGATAACACATTAAAAGTTAAAGAAAGACGTCTGTATGAAGAAGAATAAAACAAAATTCTTTTATCTCATAGATTAAACCTCTGGGACTTCAATTAACCATTCATTCCTACTTTAGAATTAAAGACTGGATGCTCGGGAAAAAAACTCTTACTTCCTACCCGATTTGACGCGTCGCTGTTTTACTTATGGAGTGGGCTGCTCGTCTTAAAAAGAAGTTGATAATTTCCAGTTATGGTTGTTTGCCTCGAGGTTCTGAAGCTATAGCGTTCGTCAGTTGATAATCCATTCGTTGATACCAAAACGTATTGTTTAGAATGGTTTACTGTTATTGGAGATTTGAATTCAATGGTATGTCGAGAGCCGTGGTCCCACCAAAATGTCGCTCCATACTTGTCGTAACCTTTCCCATCAACAACAAGGATTGTGCCCGCAAAATCTCTTCCTATTCCTATTTGATTGAAAGTGATACAATGTTGTCTTTTTCTAAACATAATGGCAGGAACAGTAACTGTGACAACTGCGGCTACAGCTATTGTTATGAGCGTATAATCGACTGATGATGGGTTTTCAATGGGAGGTGGATCAGAGGAATCAGTCTGCGTTGCAGCTGGCCAAAGCGATGGCGAATTATCTGCAGATATGGTAGGTTGTATTAAACTTGAATCATTCCAAAATATTAGTCTATCATAACCATAATTGTTGCCAACCTCCAACCTGTAATCATAGATTATGTCTAATTTCTCACCGTATTGTGTAAAGAGCTGGCTGAGACCACTGCAGATTCTGCTTGTGAGATCATCTGGTCCCCAGAATCCCCAGATCCTATCATCCGGTCCACGGAAACCGTATCCATAATCCTTTGGCAAAACGTAAGCGACTCTACCGTTGTTTGCCGTGTTCTGCCTTGGATTACTTTTTGCGTATTCCCAGAAGCGTTTGAGCGCATCCAAATGCTCCTGTTTCAGAACGCTCTGAGTCCAACCTTCATTAGAATCAAAAAGAATGATATATTTAGCACCATTCTCATACGCTAACACCATATCTTGGTACAGCTCCTGTCCAGATTCAAGATAGGGTGGTTGCTTATACTTCCAAGTTATCATTGTGCCCCACTCTTTGCCATGCATGTTTGCCGCTCCCCTGCATAAAGCTATGTTCAGTTGTCTGTTGTAATTCCAAGCAAATTCTGCAAAGATTGTATCGTATCCAGCTTCATAATCAAACCAGTATAGCGCGTAGTCAGAAGTGTACAGATTAAACCGAGTTGTATTGCGGTATCTTACGAATCTATCCAGATACCATCTTGTCATGTTGACAAAACTGGTTGCAGCAGCAGCATAGTTAGCAGGCATTTGTTCTACCATTTTATATTCTTGCATGTCTATTTGCCACCCTCCTACTTCGTCAAAAGCGTAGTATCCTAAGAAACGATCTCCCCATTGTTGATTGGCAGTACTAGTCCATGTAGAATTTCGGAGGCCTGTGTCTTTGTAAACGATGAAGTTTAAACCTTTGTTATACAAATATTGGCATGCTTCGTTAAGTTTAGTGACGTTTTCAGAGATGAAACGTCCAGTGGATTCGTTTCTGTTATAAACGTTCGTTATTCCTGTGCATCCGAGTATGAAAAGATTCGTGTAGGAGCTAACTTTGTCGACTAAGTTCTTAATTACTGTTATGTTCTCATAAGCGGCGTCAATTCCGATGTAGACATCAGGCGTTGTTGCTGATTGAGCAGTGAGATGTGGAGTATACGTTATGAAAACCTGAAAAATAAGCAAAGAAATAAGAACAATTGTTAATCTATTAGTTTTCATCTGTTTAGAATTATGCTAAATAATCATTTAAGAGTTATCGATGACGAATCAACATCAAAAACATTCTTCGAAGAGGAGAATGTCGAACTCTACTTTGGAAATACTAAAATGTCCTAACTTTATTCTACACTTCGGAGTTCCCATTAAATGTCTTACAATGAACTTAGAAAAGACTTTCTTATAGACCGATGGGTCGTCATAGCGACATATCGTGCAAAAAGACCAACCGATTTTGCAAAACAAAGAAAAGAACAAACACCCCCCGGTGTGTGTCCAATGTGTCCAGGCAATGAACATATGACTCCACCAGCGGTGCTTGTTTACTTGAAATCTGATGGAAACATTGTAAAAGACAAAGATACCGGTATGCTACGCCATAAGAATTGGCTTATTCGTTGTGTGCCTAACTTATATCCAGCGTTTGGTCCGCCGAAAGAACCAATTGATCCATCCAATATAATGAAATCAGATAATTTTGGCTTAGCAGTTGGACATCATGAAGTATTAATTGAATCGCCTCAACACGATTGCCATCCAGCCGATGCTGAAATACCTCAACTTACACATGTAATAAACAGCTATATTGATAGGCTTCGTGATTTGTCATCAAAGCCATACGTACGTTATGTCTCAATCTTTCGCAATCACGGACAGGAAGCAGGGGCTTCACTAACTCATGCTCACAGTCAGATAATTGCTATGCCCTTTGTTCCAACAATCGTAGACGAAGAGGTTAAGGCAAGCATGAATTTCTGGAATCAGCATGGAAAATGTGCATTCTGTGATTTGACAGAGCGAGAAACAAAAGGGTCCCGATTAATTCAAGAGACTGAACATTTTGTAGTTTTGGCGCCTTATGCAAGTGTTAATCCCATGGAGACTTGGATAATTCCTAAGAAACATAATGCAAATATCTTAAATCTAACAGACCTTGAGAAAGAAGCGTTTGCGAAAACGTTAAAGATGACGTTAAAGGCGTTAAAGGATTTGGTGAATGATCCGCCGTACAATTACGCTATACACTTGTCAATAAACAAGCAAGCTCAAGATTATTATCATTGGCATGTTGAAGTCTATCCTCGGCTTGCAATTTGGGCAGGTTATGAAAAAAGTACAGGTGTCTACATAAACATAATTACACCCGAAACTGCGGCAGAAGAGTACAGAAGAACCATATTAACCTCTCACCTTTAAACCAAGATATCTTTTTCATAAGCTGGTTTTACCTGCATAATATCTTCAACATAGACTCTTAAGGGCTCAGCTACACTCCAAGCTTGAGCAATACAACCACGTGGTGCATGCGGTGGATCACCGTCGAAAATTTCACTGATTTGGCCTAAACCTGCAATAGTAATCTTCTTTTCAAACAAAGGCTGAATCACATTCTTTAACATAAAACTACGGTTTTTGTCATCGTAGCCTTTAGCCTTGAGGAATGCAGTGCCAAAAGGTCCGATAAGCCATGGCCAAACAGCACCATTATGATATGCCTGGTCCCTCATCTTCATAGCTCCTGAATATACGCCCTTATATCGTGGATCGTTTCGTGATAATGTACGCAAACCAAATGGTGTTAGGAATTCACGCTGTACGAAATCAACGATTTTTCCATTCTTCTCATTGCTTAACATTGTAAAATCTACAGAGGCAGCTATTATTTGATTAGGTCTAAGGGACAGATCTATACCATTCTCTTCGATGACATCAAATAAGCAATCTTTTTCTGTGTTCCAGAATTTTTCGTTAAAACTCTCACTCGTTTGCTGAGCCATCGCACCATATTTTTCAGCAAGACTCTTCTCTGTAAATCTATTAGCCAATAACTGCATAATCTTTAACGCATTATACCACAATGCTTGGATTTCTACAGCCTTACCTATGCGTGGTGTGACAGCCTCGCCTTCTATACAAGCATCCATCCATGTGAGCCTTGATCCATGAGAAATTAGTCCATCCTTATCTAGTCGTATATTGTAGTCTGTGCCTTTCTCATGGTTTTCAATTATTGATTTTAGTCTGTCCCAGAGTTCACGTTTAACAAATTCAAAATTACCAGTATACTTTACATACTGTAGAAGAGCATTAATGTACCATAATGTTCCATCAACTGTATTATACAATGGTTGTCCAGACTCATCGAGTATTATGTTTGGGATCAAACCTTTCCTGATGTAGTTACTGAAGTTTAGCAGTACATGCTTTGCATCGTCGAATCTTCCATTTATTAATAGTAGCCCTGGTAATGAAATGAACGTATCGCGCCCCCATGGTTCAAACCAAAAATAACCTGCAATTATGGATTCTTCATTGTTGGCGTTCCTAGTTACAAAAGTATCTGTGGCTAAAGCTACCCAACGTAACCAATCAGCAGCCTGAAATTGTTTATGTGAAGCATAAAATCCTTCCAAAAACACACTACAACGTTCTAATTCTGAGGAAAGCAGCTGTTCAATATCACTTATCTTTGATCCAATTGAATTTAGCACTAGCTCCGCTTGTCTTCCATCTTCACTTGCTACTGTTACAAAAGCAAACCTTGTCTGTTTATTTGCTTCCAAAAGTAGCTCATAATATCCTGGTTGATAACAATCATCAGTATCGACTTCGCCACGGGCACTCTCTTCACGATAATGTAAGTTTTCGACCCAATTTGGTTTTTCAACAAAATTTCCTGCAGTTGTATTCAAACTAATAGTGACTTTTGGATCATTGAAGGCTAATCTTACTTTCAATCCATCTTGTTCTTGACGAAAACTAATCTGCTCTTTTGAATGATCTATGACTGTATGAAAACGTCTATTGCTCAAGATTGGAAAGAACCTTATTTTTGTGGGATCCTTTGATGCATTTAGAAGATCGTAGAGCACTACAACAGCGTTTTTGTTATAAGGCATGAAAGCTGTTTTCCTAACAGTTATTTTTTCTGCTTCGTATGTGAAAGTTGGGAAGGGTGCTATAGAGAATTCTTCTATGAACGTGTAGCCTTGAGGAAAAATATTCTCGTGAAATTCGTTTGCACCTAACCTGTAAATATTGTCACCTATGACTATGTCCTCATCAAGTTTCGCCAGACACACAGTCCGTTTGCCTGGAGGATCCAGTGCAGCTACGAGCAAACCATGATATTTTCTTGTATTCAATCCTAAAACCGTAGAGGAGGAGTAACCACCTAAACTATTAGTTACGAGCCACTCCATCTGTAATGCATCATCAAGATGAGAAAGAATCCTGTTGCCTATTACAATTCTTGGTAATTCCATAATGTTACAATTCCCATTTCTTTATTGTCTTGAACCTGCAAGAACTGAAGTCTCCAGACAAACCTATCTTCAAAACTCCCACCTTCCACTAAATTCCATGCCGTTTAATATTGTTTTAGCTACTTTAATGGTCAAACTTCATTCAAAGCATTAGGCTGTTCTATAGCTTATTGTAAGGTATAGATAGTTGTTTTCTCGAGACACTTGCACTATTTGTTTTAAGGTTTTGCGAATAAACTGATATTAATGACATTGTCATAGGATTGTCAGAGTTAATACTATAGTAAAAGTTCAACCATGTGAATCTGTTCATGTTTTTGAGAATTGTGTGAGGTTCAACCATGCAGATTGGAGCAAACTATCATAATACGAATTGCGAATTTATCGTTTGGGCACCTTATAGTAACTATGTTTCGCTGGCATTAGTTGACAAAAAAGAGATATTGCCTATGAACAAAATAGCTAACGATTACTGGACTCTTAGTGTTAAAGGATTAAAACCAGCTGCTCAATATATGTACCAATTAGACAATTCAAAGGTCAAGCCTGACCCAGCATCATATTTTCAGCCAAAAGGTGTAATCGGTCCATCAGCAATAGTTGATCATGAAGGCTTTAAATGGAGAGATCAAGCCTGGACTGGCTTGGACTTAGCCGATTTATTATTCTATGAACTTCATGTTGGAACATTTACGAAGGAAGGCACCTTCAAAGCAATTACGAATAGAGTGAAAGAATTAGCTGATTTTGGAATAAACGCAATTGAATTAATGCCTATGGCACAATTTTCTGGGCAGCGAGGCTGGGGATATGACACTGTGTTTCCTTATGCAGTTCATAATACTTATGGACACCCTGATGATCTGAAAGAACTTGTAGATTATTGCCATAAGAATAATGTTGCCGTATTCATCGATGTTGTGTATAATCATGTTGGACCTGAGGGTAATTGTCTAAACGATTATGGACCATATTTCTTGAATGGGTTAATGACCCGCTGGGGGCCAACGGTAAATTTAGATGGGCCTCTCAATGAGCCAGTAAGAAACTATTTCCTAGAAAACACACTCTATTGGATTAACAACTATCATCTCGATGGAATTAGATATGACGCTGTTCTGTTTATGAAGGACAAAGGATCAAAACATTTTCTACAAGAATTAAATGAACGAGTAAACAATTTTTCAAAAACTAATGGAAGAAAAATTTGGTTGATAGCAGAATCAGGCTACAACGAGCCAAAGGTCTTAAAAGCTGTAAATGAGGGTGGTTTTGGCTTCGCTGCTCAATGGTTAGATGATTTTCAGCACGCTGTGCATGCGTTATTAACTGGCGAGAAGGAAGGGTATTACAAGGATTACGGACGAATTCTAGACCTTGTTGAAATTTTAAGTAATGGCTATGTCTACGTCGGAATGCAAGACTATCACCGAAGAAAATCTGAGGAGGTTTATACATGGATTTCACCTTGCAATTTGATAACTTTTTCACAGAATCATGACCAAGTTGGAAATAGACTTCTCGGGGATAGACTAGTTACGCTTGCAGGGTATGAAGCAGCAAAAGTAGCAACAGGCATCACCATACTTTCGCCCTACATACCGTTACTTTTCATGGGAGAAGAATATGGCGAGACGGCACCGTTTCTATTCTTCGTGGATTATTCAGATAAAGAACTTGCTATTGCAACCAGAGAAGGTAGAAAGAAAGAGTTCAATGAATTTCATTGGAAAGGCGAGGTTCCCGATCCTTCAGCCAAGAATACTTTTGAAAGATCAAAAATTGATTGGCAATTACGACATGAAAGGAAAGGGGAAAAGATTTTGGCGTATTATAAAGCGTTGATAAAACTTAGGAGACAACTGCGTAGATTCTGTTCCTTTTCGAAGGAACACATTAAAGTCTTCAGTAATTTTGACAAAATCCTATTCTTCAGCATGAATGAAAAAAATGTAAAATATGTAGTTGTCGCCAATTTTGGTAAAAACAAAGCGTTCTATGAGTTTCCCTTTCAAGGTAGCGATTATATTAAAATCCTTGATTCTGCCGCTGAATCTTGGAATGGACCTGGTACGACGTTGCCAGAGAAAACAAAGGAAAATGAAAAACACGAAATCTCGGGTTTTAATCTTGCCGTTTATTTAAGAATGATGTAAATACTTAGCGATAATTTAGTGGTGTGGAATTTAAGGCATTAGTTTAGCGATATTTTTTTCTCGTGGCGCGCAGAAATAGTTTGCTACTGGAACACATTTAGTCCTTAGCATTAAAAAATGTGGTTTTGTTAATTTGCATTCGGTCAAAGTCTCAGCATAACCCATGCCCTTTGCGAAAATTAGTTCTGCTTCATCATAGGCTTTTAAGAATTCTGATGATACTTCTTTTTTCAAAAGACCCACAGCATCTGTCCCTGTGGTTAAAATATTGTCTGCAAGTTTATCCATCCCCGAATACTCTACATCTTCAAGTGTTGCATCGTTGAGTATAGGACCACCTTTAACGACATACATTATGTTTAATCCCATATTCTTCAATTGCTCCACTAATAGCCTATCAAAGACTATTTCCCCCGCGTTATCCGCAAGAAAGAGGATTGTGTTTGCTTTTTTTGCCAATTCATATGCTTTGTCAATGTCGTTTATGTACAGGTCTTTGGCGACTTCTCGTAGATTCTTAGCTAAGGAGCTCGACGTGAATGTATGTCCCGGAATGTCAAATTCCATAGTATTGCCCACGATGGCACACAAACAAGCTTTCTTAAATCGTTCTTGCTGGTTATTGGCAGACTCCACAAATTCTTTAGCTTTTGGGAGTAATTTCACAGCTTTTTCGTTACTGTTTTTCTTACTACGTTTGTAAGGATCTTCGTTGCCTGTTAGTTTTTTTACTATTCTGTCTCTTTTTGTTCCTAAATCTGCAGGAACTGCCGTTGGCCGAAATTCTCTGTTCAAGAGTCTTACATTTTCCGCTATACACCTAAAGCGTAATGCAGGATTAGTTGTAGCCATGTAAGTTTCTGCCATAGCTCTGGATAGGAGACATGAGGCACATTCTGGTTCAACTTTCACTGTAGTTTCACTTTATGTTAAAGTTTGCTTGCATCGGCAAATTCTCGCAGAACAGTATATGGATCTTTCGCTTTTACAATACCACTCGCTACAAGCACACCTTGAGCTCCTAATTTGAGGGCGACAGAAACGTCTTCTCCATGACTAATGCCAGCACCACACAGGATTACAGCGTTGTCGTTTACCTTTCGCACGAGTCTAATGGTGTTCGTTACCGCTTCAGGTTGCGCTTTGGAGACTGCCACACCTGTACCGATTAGCTCAGGTGGTTCAATCGAGATTATGTCTGGATGTAAATATGCGACAGCAGCACTAATCGCAGGATTACTCGTACATACACAACTTATGAGGTCTTTTTGCCCTGCTAATCGAATAGTAGCATCAATATCGGCTAATTTTAATTGTCTTTCAGAATGATTAATGAGTGTGCCAATGGCTCCTGCTTCTTTTATTGTGTCAACCTGTATTTGTCCTGTAAACGCTCCAGGTGAAATTGGATCGATATGTTGAGCAAAAACAGGTATTTGTACAGCTTCTGCAACAGAACGAATATCCGTGAATTGCGGTGCAACAACTATGTTGATGCCTGTTTCTTTGCATGCTCTTTCGGCTTTCTTGGCAAGTTCAACCGCTTTCTTGCCCGTTGATTCAGAGTACGCTTTGAAATTTACAATTATGATCGGTGTTTGAAGTTGCTTTGTCAAAGTTATTGTCTCACCAGATTAGGGTAAACGTAAAAGTTAATATTATTTGTTATTCAAGTTTCCGTTTAGTATTTCAACCAATTAGCAGTAAATTCATTGAATTTTTTTGCGTTCCTCTGTATTGCTTACGGAGCAGAAGAATAAGAGGAATTTCTATGGTGTTTAAAGGTTAAGCGAGCTGCTTTTTTCTTGAGACTTGAACATTAACGGCTAAATCTCGTTTATTTGTGACGGATTTTTCTGTTAGCATACCCACTAATTGTCCATCCTTAACAATGGCAATCCTTGCAGCTTTCTTTTGTTGCATAATCTTCAAAGCTTTTGTGACGGGGTCTGTCTTATCAAGGACTATTATCGGTGTATACTGTAGATCGTTTACCTTCATCACTGATGGGTCTTTTCGTTTTTCAACTATTTCCTTAAGCACTTCCCTGTCACTTATGACGCCCAATGAGCAACCGTTTTCAGTAATCAGGACGGAGGAAGTATTGTTCCGCAATATCATATCAACTAAATTGGTTACCGAATCATTGCTTGAGACTTCAACGGTCGGTAGTTTCATACCTGGCTGAGAAGTTATTTGAGATATGTCCATCCCTCTTTTCCAAGCATCGTTAAGCATTTCTGCTACTCTTTCGATTGATCGAGGATCATTTGTATAGAAGGTATCACCCATATAGAAAACTGAATCGCTTGTCCAATCATTCATAGGAGGCGATTTAAACATAAACAGATTCTTGTTATCGACGATCATCTGAGTTAAGAAATTAATTGGAACATGTTTGACTTCATAATTGCGTGAGAGTTGTTTAGCTGCATCTAAGTTATCTAAATCTAACGGTGCCATTAATCGGCATTCCATATCCTGTGTACAGTATTTTGCGAATATATCATTCTCTGCTATATTGTTAATCCCCTGAGAAGATGTTATGGCAACAATACTCTCCTTTGCTGAATCGAGTACTTTTACGACTTTTTCCCAAGCTTCTTTTGGATCCTTAATTACTGTTGTTTCACGAGCAGGGACACCAGTCTTTATTTCTTCTATTCTCTCTGGCGCATCCATAGCTATTTGCCACATTTGCTCAAAAAAGCCTTGCAGAATCGAAATGAACATCCTATCATTTATCCATAAACCTTCTTCTTCAAGAGTTAATGATGGCGTTGTATCTCCTGATGTTGAATACAAGAGCGCTTCTTCATTGTCTTTAATTAGAAAGCTTGGAAAAAGCTTGGATTCCATGTGCATGTGATGACATTCGATGTCTGCCTTTCCAGATGACATGTTCTTATCTATTCGTTCAATTATCTTGAGGTTCTCAGGAGAAATCTCAGTAAGTATCTTCATCTGAACCCCCCGCCTTTGTGATGGATTTTCGATAGCATCAAAAACTCCAGCTAGATCTTGTTGAATCAAAGCCGACCCAGAGGTTAGGACTAAAACGCCTTGTTTTGCCTCTTCAATCATATTTAGCATTTTTAGATGAATCTTCTTTTTTCCTGTAATTATTGAGAATTTTGCCACAGCATATTCTGACTCTGGCGCACTTACTGCATGCCATGCGGATAACAATTCTTCTTTTTGCTCGTTAAAGCTTGCAAGCTCGCCTTTTCTGGCTTCAAGAAAATTTTCAAATAGTTTTTCAAAAGGAACAACCGTAAAACGAGTTGGTCTTTCCAACGTTGCTTCAATAAAGCCTTTTTCCTGAAGTTTTTTGAATGTGCGATAAGCCTGAACTCTCTCCATCTTCAACCTTTTTGCCACAAAGCTAGTGGATTGTACTCCACTTTTAGCGAGGAATATGTATATTTGAACCTCTCTTTTTGAAAAACCAAGCTGAGTCAGAAACTTTGTAATATCTTTCTCACTCAATTTTTGTACCCGTCCAAGAACAAGTTCTATCTATGATTCATACTTGCATAACTCCTAAATATAAACTTCATCCGTTTGCACTCCAATGATACATCACATTGATAACCAGACACAGAGAGGAAATAGGCAAAATCTTTAAACACATCCTCATTCACCAATTCATAGGAAGAGGGCTTATATTTAACGTCACGTAAGAAAGAGTAGTTCCCTCGCTTCAAAATTAGTAAATAATGGAAAGAATCGAAATGAACAATATTCTTATCGACCAAGAGGAGCACAGAGAATTTGGTTAAGGATAAAGGGTTAATTCTCGTAATTGATGATGACAAATCTATTCTTCGAACTCTAACACGGATTCTACAGAAGGCTGGTTATGAAGTTGAGACGGCAGAGACTGGTAAAGAAGCCATGGAAAAAGCCGAACAAACTAGCTATGATTTAGCACTTGTTGATGTTAGATTACCCGATATGGATGGAACAGATTTATTGACCAAATTACAAGATACTACGCCAAACACTGTAAAAATTGTGATCACTGGTTTTCCCTCATTAGAGACTGGTGTAAAGGCTCTCGATGGAGGAGCAGATGCTTACTTAGTTAAACCTGTAAGACCTGAAGAATTATTGAGTCTCATTGAGGAAAAATTGAAATCACAATAGACTTGTAAAGAAGATATTCTTGCATCTATATTTCTGCAGATATTCCTAAAACATTAACCTTGTGATTGTAAACAAGCAACTACAACACTTTAAATATTGCCGCTTTTTCAATTAGCTTGCTGAGAACTGGCTTCTTAAGAAAGCCCAAGAAGGACTAGGTTATGAATTCAAAGAACAAATCACTCAAAATAACAACTACCATCGAGCATTCGCTAGTTTCAAACTTCTTTAGGCTTTGCACGGCTGAGGGCGTTGATTCAGAGAGTGCTCATAGAGAACTAGAGATGCGATTGAATGCGTTGAGTGAACTTAAACCTCCACAAGCATAAAAGTTAAGCCCTCTTGGTATCTGTATGTCCTCTGATAGGGGGTGAAAGATGTAGATGCCAAAAGTAATTCATTTCGAAATTCCAGCAGCAGACACAGAAAGAGCTTTGAAATTCTATACAAAGGTCTTTGGATGGAAATTCGACCAATATCCTGGACCTATGAATTATTGGCTAGCTAAAGCGGGAGAGGATAAGGAAACGGGAATCAATGGTGCTATCACTCAAAAAGGCGATGTTGTTAATGTGACCACGAACACCATAAGTGTGCCTTCCTATGAAGTTGCTATAAAGAAAATTATTGAAGCAGGAGGAAAAGTACTATCAGAAAAAACCGTGGTACCCACAATTGGTTACATGAGTTACTGCCAAGATACAGAGGGCAACGTTTTTGGAATAATGCAGATAGATTCAGACGCGAAATAATATAGAGGTGACTAAACCATAGTAAAAAGCAAAAAAATCCTTATTTTTGTCGGTATATTCTTAGTCGTAATTATTGCAGCTTCATTGATCTCTGGGAAAATACTCAACGGAACAAGCCAAACTCAAGCAAGTCCAATTGACGTCGCGTTCCCTAACTTAACATTCAATCAACCAATAGGAATCTATAGCGCTTATGACGGAACTAACAGGCTTTTTGTCGTTGAACAACCTGGAGTTATTCGCGTATTTAACAATTCAGCAAGTGCTGCATCGTCAAGCATTTTTCTTGACATTAGTACTCGTGTTGTCTTCGGGGGTGAACAAGGATTGCTCGGTCTTGCCTTCCATCCAAATTATGCTACGAACCGCTACTTCTATGTTGATTATGTTGCCAATAACCCTTTACGAACGGTTATAGCCAGATACTCCACATCTACGATTAACTCAAATCAAGCTCAAAGCAATAGTGAATTTGTTCTATTAGAAATAAATCAACCTTTTTCCAACCATAAGGGTGGTCAATTAGCTTTTGGACCAGATGGTTATCTTTACATAGGCATGGGTGATGGCGGTTCAGAAGGTGATCCTTTTGACAATGGTCAAAACAGGTCAACATTATTGGGTAAAATCTTACGTATAGATGTCAATTCACCTTCAGCCGGAAAAAACTATACTATTCCCTCAGATAATCCATTTGTTGGCAACACTGCGGGATATAAAGAAGAGATCTATGCCTATGGCTTTCGAAACCCTTGGCGGTTCAGTTTTGACCAACCAACACAAAGACTCTGGGTAGGTGATGTAGGCCAGGACCGTGAGGAAGAAATTGATATTGTCGAGAAAGGTAAAAATTATGGTTGGAAAATCATGGAGGGAACGTTACCATATGCTGGTGGAAACGAAACAGGTCTCGTGTTGCCCGTATGGGAATATGGACATGACCAAGGAAACGCTATAATCGGAGGCTACGTTTACCGCGGCTCAACTGCAACAGCTATTGCTGGTTCCTATATTTATGGTGATTATGGTACAGGCAAGATTTGGGCACTTGCATTAAATGGAACAGGTACTCCTAATAACGTTCTTCTAAGTAATTCAGGCTTGACTCTTTCTTCTTTTGGAGTTGATGGTAATAGCGAGTTGTATGTTTGCGCTTTTAATGGAAAAATTTACAAATTCAACTCCACAGTAATCCCTGAATTTTCACCATTAATCGCTTTAACAATTTTGGTTGCTGTTACCATCACAGTAATCTCTTTGAAAAGATGGAAGAATTATTTTTCTGTTTCAGTTTGACGTGACGCCAAGAAATCTTTAATCATATCATTGTGTACGAAGGCTAACTTCTTAGGAATATCATTGAGCTCAAAGAGTTTTATCTCTCTAACCTCGCCTTTTTGAGGTTCGAGTTTGCCACCTATGACTTTTACCAAAAAACAAGCAGGATAGTAATCATATTCTACTTCATCCATTGTGCCTTGTTCATGGTAATCACCGATTTTTCTTATGATCTCAACATCTAGTCCTGTTTCTTCTTTAACTTCGCGAACAATAGTTTGCTCAACGGTTTCGCCAGGATCAACTCTTCCACCCGGTAAAGCCCAGTAGCCCTTGAAGGGTATGCTGTCCCGTTTAATTAAGAGAATTTTTTGTGGCTCAACCTCGATTATAGCCGTCGTCGTCCTACCAGAATATTTGTTCATTGAAGCCTCTTCCTTTTTCGCCACCTAATAATAATAACAAGTGCAAAAATTGTAACACCAGAGATAACCACTAAAGGTCCCGGAAGAATGCTTAAGTAACCTGACATTAGTATACCTGAAACTGCAGAAACTGCCCCAAATACTGCACTTAGTATAAGGTATCTAGACAGACTGCTACTTACAGTTCTAGCTGCAGCGGCGGGTGTTACAACCAAGAATCCAACTAATAATGTCCCTGTAATTTGTATACCTATCGCAACTGTGAGGGATACAAGCAACAGGTAGAGAAGGTTTATTCTGGCCACATTGATGCCTCTTGAAACCGCTAATTCCTCAGAAATCAAACCTAATACTATTCTATGATAAATCAATCTTGTCAGTAGTATGACAATAACGGAAATAACAACAGCAACAATCGCCGATATTAGCCCTACCTCTCCAATATCGCCAAATAAGGCAGTTTCAAGCGCATCCAAGTTATCGCCAAAAAGTAATATTCCGATAGCCAATGCAAGAGTAAAGGCAGCACCGACCAGTGTCTCAAAAGAGAGTTTTGTCACTCTTCCAAGATACCAAATTAATACTGCTGAAATAAAGAGAAAAAGAAACCCACCAATCAAAGGATTGAAATTGTACAGAACACCAAGAGCGAGCCCGGGCAAAGCTACATGTGACAAGGCATCTCCAACAAGTGCCATCTTCTCCAAAACCATTATTGAGCCCAAATAGCCTGCAGCAAGACCTACCGCTGCTCCCACAATGAGGCTGTAGATTACTGTATCAAGCATAGACTTCACTGTATTCTTTGCAGACTGGTTCACCATAAATCAATCTTTGAGTTTCAGGTTTCATAACTTCTTTTGACTCGCCAAAGAAAACCAGACAGTGGTTAATTGCTAACGCATAATCTGAGTATTCTCTGACAATATGAAGATCATGTGAGATTAGAAGTAATGTAATTTTATTCTTCTCAGTTAGTGTTTTTAGCATGCCATATATGGCTTCTTCACTGTCCAAATCAACTCCACTTGTAGGTTCATCGAAAAGTAGGACATCGGGCTTATCGATTATAGCCCAAGCGATTAAGACTCTGCGGAGTTGTCCTCCTGATAGCACAGCCATGCTTTTAACTTTCAAGTTGCTGTCTAAGCCAACAGAAGCAAGAGCGTTATCAATATCTGATGCTGTCTGGCTTTTGAATGATAGAAATTCCTTTACAGAAATCGGTATGTCATGAACTGATAGCACTTGTGGAACGTAACCAATCTTTACTTTTCCATTCCATTCAACCTTTCCGCTATAAGGAACTAAGTTTAGCAGTGCCCTGAAAAGAGTTGTTTTGCCAGCACCATTGGGTCCAACTATGGCTAATGTGATGCCTCTTCTAATTCTAAAACTCAGATTGTCTATGATTTTCTGATTTGAAATTTCAATGTTTAAATTAGATACTCTTAAAATGAACTCGTCTTGTTGGGCCATGAAAACCATTAGTCAAATTAGAATATCCATTAATAAAGGCTTTATCTTTAGGAGTGTACATTTTCGCAGACATAGACGTATGTGTACGCAGGGCAATAAACTGGATCGGAACATGTAATGTCTTTGGGTTCAGGATAAGAAACCTAGGGCACCATTTTTCATATTCAGTATAGACTAACAGTGTAGTCGGAATCGAGTATACAATTGTTTTACGCATTGTCAGTATCCGAATTGATAATTGATGTAATTCTCATTATGAAACATCCATATAGAAAAATGAACTTCATCTACGCTGGCAGTACCTCTACATTTTGTACATACACGCTTAAACATCTCGTATCCACACTATTAGGGTTAACATCTGCTGGAATGAACGAATTTTTCGAATACAGAGATAAAGAATTAACCCCTTCTTTAAGCAAAACAGAAAACGAAATGTCAGACGTTCTATTGGTGAACAACTGATAATTACTTATGAACTCTCCGTTTAGGAAAATATCCAACTCTTTATCGGTGACGTAAGTTCCAGCAGAAAAATTTATGTTGTAACGTTGAGCTGATAATGGAATTATCTCAATAGTACCCTTGCCATTCATCCATCTTATGACTGTTCCATCTCGATCCTCTATATTCGACCAACCATTTGATAAAAACGTAAACGTACTCCGTAATTGTGTTGCGTTCGTGCTATAAGCAACAATCCTATCATCAGAGTATACTGGTTGACCCAACAAGCCATGAAGATAAGCATTCATGTGTCCAAAAGCCATCTCATTCAGCATGTCTCTATGTAAAATTACGTAGCGCACATTAAAGAAATAGAATGAATTCAAATTAGATACATTTACATCTTGCAAAAATATATCCTTCCAGTTCACCGCTTCTCTGTCGCCTCCCACATATTCCATTTGATTTATTACTGGAAAAACTTGCAGAAACTCAGTATTAGCAGGAGGTATCCTCGATATTGATCCGCCTATCAATGGTTTCTCTGAAACTGTGCTATAGTACATATAGCGATTATTCGCATGATAGTTATATGGAAGATCCAAGACCGCAAAGGTTTCATTCGTTCTTGCCAAATCAGCATAAAATTTAGGTACAGTCACATCCTCACTGATAGGATAAGGCGACATGTTTACTTCAGCTAAAAATGCTACAGAGATTAAAACAAGAAAGAGCACACCCATGATATGTCCACGTTTAAGCTTGATAAACCAGGCATTCAAGTGCTTTATAGTAATAGCAGACATAACAGCAAGAATCAACATTACCATCAGGATGAACCTAGAAGGCACTCTAAAGATTGGCACTACTGAAAGCATAAATGATTCTGGTAATGGAATGGTTATGTGAAGAGAAGTAAAACTACTTACTCCCAAAATATGAAGAATGGGTCCTAAAGAAAGAATTAGAAAAACAAGAGCACCAAGTAACCAAAACTTAACTTTTTTCCAAAGTTTTATTGTAGCAAATAATGTTAGGGTCAATACAGTATAGCCAATGTAAACTACACTTTCGATTCCTGGTGTAGAAAAATGTGAGATAATATTCTGAAAATAACTGCCAAAGAAAAGGTTAAGACTACTTGGAACAAAAAAGCCAAGTAAATCAGCAGACATAAGAATTGAATCGTTTGGGGAAGGCGTAGCATAAGCATATTTTCCAGTTAGTATACCATAAAAGAATGGACCAATTATCAAAACCATTAATCCAATAAACAATGCAGTCATAATTCCTAGTCTTACAAGAAAATTGGCAATCTTTCCTCTTTTAGATAGAAAGTCATAAATTAAGAGCATCAGAGTAAATAGTCCCAGAAAAGCAACGTATTGCAGGTCAGCCATTAAGGCTGTTAAAACTAAGAAGAAAACTGCAAGAAAGATATTCTTTAATGATGTTTCGTTTCTCATTTTAAACAAGAACAAGACATAGAAGGGTATCCACTGGATAGTAACTAAATTTAGATGGCCCCAACCACGAGCAAGATGATAAGTACTAAACCCAAATACTAAGCCAGCGAAAAATGAAGCTTTCTTATCTGAAGTAAAATAATATGTAAGTCGATAAGTTGCATACCCTGCCAGCACAAAGGATAGGATAACCAATAGATTATAGCTAAAGACGGTACCAAAAACAAACTGAAATGGAATTGTGAAGAAACCTGCTAAAGGGCTTAATGAGTGAACATAAAGATTGGTGCCAACTGGATAAAAAATATGATTAGTTACATAAGGATTAGTAAAAGAAAAAATACTATGCTTGACCCACCAAAGATCCCATAAACCTTGAAATGAGTCTCCTCCATCGCCTAACAATTGATTGTTCATATTAAGAATCGAGAACGGATACAGAAGGATTACTGTTAGGAGCGTATATAATGTCAAAATAAGAAGGTCACTGCCAAATTTTGCCTTTATGCCCTCAACAAAAGCTATCAATTTATTCAATTTTAGATGTGTTGAAAGCATAAAGGTCTTACGTAGTATCTGAAACCAATATACATACGTTTTGGAACATTGACTAAGTTCAACGTTCGACGTTTTTAGGAACAAGTTAGCGCGAAGTATCTTAGAAAAGAGAAGAAGGATTGGATTCCAAGAATTTCAATTCTCTAACTTTCTTTATTTTACCAAAAAATCATGTTTTATGTAACTTTACCTTTAATGTTATGTATTTATGTTCTATAAACATTTTTGAGTAACATACAACAAATATAATTCAGTTTTCTAGGAGAATAAAATAATAGGAGAGGGAGGTGAAAGAAATGAAGAAGATTACAGTTATAGTTTTTGTGTTTGTTTTATTAATGATGTTTACTGCAATAGCTCCTGTATTCGCTAAGAACCTAAACTATCCCGAGGGCTATATACTAAGTTATTATGATGCAGGGCATTTAGATGTAGCTTTACCACAACCTTTACCAACAAATTATCCAGCCTCAGCAACTGCCATGAGATTGATTTTCCATCATGTTGAAATCCCAAATGCTAATTTAGATTACTGCGATGTAATGGTTCAATTTTTTATGTCAACCACTCTAACTCCTACACCTGAATGGATGCCTTATGCAATTATTACAACTTCTCCATATTCTGAGAAACTTAATGAGATGCTATGGTCTCAGACTCTTGCTTATTTTAATGCAACAAAATATGGGCTTCCAGCTATTTTTAACACAGATAACGTGATACTAGTTGATGAAGATGTTTTAAAAGTTGAAAGACATGGTAATAATGTCTATGCTAGTCTTACTGAACCGATACAATTAGACGGTCTTAAACTTGCTCCACCAACTCCAAATCTATACTTTACTATGTATCCTTTCACCGCCGAACTCAACAGTTATGGAGGGTCATTCCGTTACGCTCAAGTACAAAATCTTTTATGGCCCTATTCTACAGGTTATACATTTTCTGCTGAGGAAGTACGATTTAATGCAGTTGGAACTTTCACAAGTGCTGGTTTGAATCTGAATGTAGCTGCAGAAAACGCCACAGTTGTCATGCATGGAACCCACGTGTATTCTCCACCATAACTGCGGTTCAAGTGAACCAACTACCCTCGGTATTTTTTTGTTTTTGTGTGATATACGTGATATACAGATACAATTGTAAGAGAGAATATACAAAAGAAAAGGAAATAGAAAACTAAAACTAAAAAATTGAAGAATTAGAAAATATGTTTGGGTTTGGGATTAAATTTTAGTCCCCACACACACACCCACACACACCACACATTTTCAAACGTATACATACTAACTTTCTCATTTACTCAAACAATCTTTCTTATACTTACTCTCTCTTACTCATACACTCACTTACTCACACTCAGCGCGCACGCGCGCGCACACACAACAAATAGTTAATGTTTAAGTTTCTTCAAGTACGCCAAATCTGTAGCGGTGGAATGAAACTTCAACTTTTCTAACTTAGTTTGTTCCATTTAGTAGAACAATCTGTTCTAAAGATTAGGTTTATACATTCAACTAACATAACCTTACTGAGAAAAAATGACCATTAAAAGAGGACAATCTCGAAATCACCTCTATGGTTTAGCTGCAATAATACTCGTCCTCTGCATTAGCGTGTCAACTATCATATATCTGATGGCACCATCTCTTTTAATGAAACAAACTTTTAATGAACAAACAGAACAATCTGCCATCAACCAAATCACCGACAACAGCTCAGCTAATAGTAGCGTAAATTCAAACCAAAACACTTCAATAACTGCAACGCAGCAGAATACTTCTCTTCCCATTAAAGAACAACCTTCCCAAAACTCTTCAACCTCACAAGAACGCCCTAATGTTACTCAGATTTCAGAGGAAGAAGCTCTTAAACTTGCTATGCCCTACATTCAAACATATGCATCAGAGAATAATCGAACAATAGCATCTGTGAATGCAACTTTCTATACTCAAATAGCGCGCGCGTGGGGGATTAAATTTTAGTCCACAAAACCCAAAAGAGATGATCATGGTTAACCTTCTCTCAGAACCTTTGACCGCCACATCCAAAGGATTTGTTCTCTGTTTTCTTCAATGCGTTGAGCTTCTTCCCTGTTGGCTTCTATGAACTGATCCAAAATTTTGTTGAAGGCGACTGCAGAGAACCGAGCGGGATATTCTTGACTGATACTCACCATTCCTTTGCGCTGAAGGCTCTTGAGACTGTGGTAAAGCTGTCGATTATACGTTTTCAGAGCTTCCGCTATGTCTCTGGCTCTTTGCGAGTCGTGTTGTGCGAGGTAGACATAAACCTCAGCGTCCAAGCGTTTCAGCCCGAGGCTTTCAAGCATCCTCAGCATCCATTCCTTGCTCAAATCTACTTCATCCTTCTGCCACATGATCGTAAGAAAAGGGAAAGTGCAAGGGTCCATCTGATGGCAATGCCATATTATATCTGCTACGGATCCCAATGTATTTGTCCAGTATACGCAGTCACGCCAGGCGTTCCTGATGGTCCAGCGGTTCCTTGACCGTGAAGGTTTGCAAGGTCACCTGTGCCGCTAAGGATTACCCAAGTTCCATCGGCCTCAACATCGTCTGGCGAACGGCTTGCCGTCAAGAGAATTATCAGAGTACCCGATTTGCCATTGACCGTAGCTGACACAGTGTTAACACCACGGAGGTTGTTTGTTCCGACTGCACCAGGAGTTGGGAGATAATGCAAAATCCATCTGGAGTCTGAAGTGGAAGTTCCTGCGATGTCTCCAACCCAAATAGCGTTCACAACCACGTCTAGAATCACATTGTCGCTTTCGCCCGCTCGCGTTCCAGAAAGGATTGTCCAAGTTTGAGTGCTCGTGAAGTTCACGGTTTCAGGCGTTGACGCGAAAGCTACAGACATGAACATCGACAAAATAAGGGTAACACCTAAAGCCAGCAACATTGCCGAAAATGCGTTTTTTCTCTTCATTCTTTACATTCACCTCCTTTTTCGCCTAATTAGAGTCAGCATAATCATCGAAAAACAGTTAAGTCGAAAAACGATAATAAACAAGAGGGAGGGACCAAAGTCACTCCTTCCTCAAAGCTCAGGAGACTTGTGCTATGAGCGAGGAAACGATTGACCGAATTCTCAAAGAATGTGGTTTAAGACAAAGCGAAGTAGAAGTTTACGTTTTCCTCGCTAAACATGGAACGCTGAAAAGTCGAGATATTGCCAGACAACTCAAGAAAGACAAAGCCCAAGTTCTGCGTGTTCTAAAAATCCTTCAAGCCAGAGGCATTGTCGAACCAACCCTTGAGACGCCTCAACGCTTCTCAGCTGTCCCTTTCGAGAAATTGTTGGATTCATTTGTGAAAGCAAAAAGAGAGGAAGCCGACCTAATAGAAAGAACAAAAGAAGACCTGCTTATCTATTGGAGACACATCGATAGAGAAAAACTTGAAGCCCCGACAGAAAAGTTCACAGTGATCGAAGGCAGCCATAGAATCTACTCCAAAGCACTCACAATGATCAAGGAGACCAAAAAACAGTTTTTAACCATATGTCCCATTCAAGAACTGGTGAAGGCTAACAGATTTGAAGTATTCGACGCGATAGCCAAGCATCCTCTAAAAACGCATATCCAATTCCGATTTCTCACTGAATCACTAAGACAACCCTTGGGTGCCATGAAGACAGTAGTCGAGGAAATACAGCGAATAGGAGTCATTCTGAGAGAAGGAAATCCCGACCTAAGTAGAAGCCTTTCTCCAAGAATGATCATCAAAGACGAAGAAGAAATTCTGCTCTTCTTTTCACCTGGAAAAGACTCGGGAGTAGAGAACGCATCTGAAACATGCCTTTGGACTAACTGCAGAGACCTTGTCAGATCGTTTACAGCGGTTTTTGATGCTCTTTGGAATTCCTCGACAGAATTCTCAGAAGGAACATCTCAAGCTTGGTCGGGTAAAAAATCCTTAGCCTATTCCCTTTTCTCGCCGGAAATCGCACAGACAAAATATGATGAAACTTTAAGGCTTGCTAAAAAAGAAATCATAATGCTTACTACCTCAACCGGTATGATAGATTTACAAAAAAACTTCAAGACACTTGAGGATTGGCATAAAAAGGGATTAATATTAAAGATAATGGCACCAATAACTGGCGAGAACATTTATGCTGCAAAACAAATCGCAGAGATTTGTCCTGTCAGACACATACCTAAAGGGCACATGCGAATAACCCTTGTCGATGAATCTCAGCTATTTCGCTTCGCTGAAGACCATATGCTCCTTGTGGACGACACAAACTACATCAACAAACTAAAAATGGCAATAGATGAAATGTGGAGAAATGCTCAACCTCCCTCCTCAGTCACCATTGAATCAATAATTAACCCACCCGCTCCAGTACCTAATCTCTCTGAACACAAGCTTCGCCATGGCGAGTTTCTGAAATCAGTCACTAGGATTAACGAGATTATTTTTGGAGCGATAACTGAACGAGACATCATTAACAAGATAATTAACGCAAAAAGAATCACAGCCAAAGACCCTAGACGGGACGTCAACATAGAATATGGCAGTAGCGCCAATGCGATAATTCACCCTCCAGACTTCTTCAACCTTCCTGACATGATGATAAATGTCTGGCACACAGACAAGCAATCTTCCTTCGGAGCTGAAGACTTTTTGATAGTTAGCCTATGGCTTCAAACACCTATGGGATACCGGTACGTTCCCGTAGTTCATATATCTGATAATCCTGATGCCGTCGAATTTAGAAAAGGAGTATGCGCTTTCACTCCTGCAGAAGAGAACTCTCAACTCGTAAGCAAAGACCAATTCCAAGCGCGAGTACAAGGCAACACACTGTTTGCAGGTTGGACCGTGCCAATAAAACTTTATCAGGATTACGTTCTTCCACCATCTTGCATACTCTTTGAAGGTTATGGCAAAGTAATGACGGGAACGATGAAAACAAAAGCACTTTCAGGACGCACACAAGTTCAAGAATTCAACCGCCTTGAAGCATTCGTAACCTATTTCCATCCCACCTCTAAATATTCTGCACCAGGAACAGATGGTCTCTTCAATAGGGAGGTCGTGTTAACTGCTTATCCCCCTTCCTCAGAATAAGAACGTATAAAAACTATCTCCTTGCAGGACGTCTCTGCCAATGTCGCTTCAATCAAAGTTTAGAAATCTCTATGGCATCGCAAATTATTTATCCAAACTGAAGCAAAATTAGTTAACTCGCAGATGCTTTCCTGAACTATTTAGGAATCATTGCAGTTGGAATGGTTTGGAGAATTCGTTAGGAGAAGTTAATGAGACCAAAACATTGGATTCGATGGATAAGTCTCCTAGAAAATGGTTTGTTCCGGCACTAGTCTTTATGGTTTTCGCATTGAACATAGCGAATTTGACTCTAGCGCTGCTCACCCGAGAAATAGGTGCAACGTTCTTTGGTTCCAATACTCAAGCGACGGTGGGTATCACGAGCCAGCTTAACACGATTGGGTTCTCAGCCGCAGTTGCCACAGGAATTGCCATGGGTATTTTGGCTATTCGTTTCGGACACAAATCTCTGTTAATGGCTGGCATACTTCTCCAGATTATCTCGGCTGCTGGAGCCTTTCTTGCTCCCACTTTCTTGTGGTTACTATCCTTCTTTGCGTTGGAAGGAGTCGGATCAGTGTTATCAGGCGTAGCGTTTGTTACACTGGTCGGAGATAATCTGTCTCAAAACCGAAAGGCGAAAGCAGTGAGTTACATAGCTGCAGCTCTTTCCTTAGCAACGTTAGCTGGAACTCGCTTGATACCCATTGCAGCAGGTCTTGGAACTTGGCGCTACTCCTATTTGCTGCTTGGACTGCCTTTTGCAATAACGGCTTTGGCTGTCTCACATTTTGGCATCCCTTCCATATCACATGAACATAAACCTGAAGTTAGCAGGAAGCAATACCTAAGAAGCTTCAAGCAGGTCTTCTCGAACAAATCTGCTGCTGCTTGCCTGCTTGCCAATCTCTTTTTCACCGGAGCAATAGGGATCTTCGCATTAAATTTCTTGCGACAGCAATTCTGGTCAGAACTACCATTGCCGTTACAAGTGCAATACGCATCATACGTTGCTATGGTGTCAACTTTGCTTTCTGTAGCTGGAAGCTTGGCTGCCGGCCGCCTTGCAAACAGGTATGGCCTGAAGGCTCTCACCGTACTAGGCGCTCTTGGAGACGGCATTTTCATACTGCTTCTGTTTTTTGCACCCAATCTGTGGCTGGCTCTGGCTTTTAACTGGTTGCACGTGTGGTCATTCACTATCGCTGGCACCGCCCTATCCTGCTTAGCACTTGATCAGGTTCCAAGGGTTCGAGGCACAATGATGTCAATGAAAAGCGTATTCGGTAACATAGGGAATGCCCTAGCACCTGCCATCGGAGGAGCATTGCTCATTTGGGGTTCCTACCCAAGCTTGGGGTTAGTCCTTGGAGCTATGAGCATGATCGCATCTGCCATTATCCTCTTCAGAGCAAACGATACAACTCGAGGGTTGCAAGAGTGAGCGCGCGCTAACTTGTCCTACTATTTTGTCATTCTATGATACTAGTAAAATCGCAACTATGATGAGAATTGCGCCTATGCCGGAAATCAGTGTGAAGCCTTCACCAAGAAAAATGGTAGAAATCGTTACAGCAACAACAATTTCTGTCAATAATGCCACTGCGGATGTCACTGGAGAAATATGCTTTAACCCTTTTAACCATAGATAATATGGAATAATCCAGCAGAAGATCGCTGTGTAGAATATTGCAAGCCAAGCATCAAGTGGTAGGGAAGCGAGAACTTGAAATCGGAAAAATATAATGGTCAGCAATGGCAGCAAGGTGAATACCAAAAGCCATGTTCCTCCTTGAATTATGTTGGCCATGTTAGCTAAAGGTTTGTTGTAGACTATGAAAACAGCCCACAATACTCCTGCAGTAATAACTATCAAATCTGAAAGAAATTCACCTTGAGGCAAGGACGCTAAATTCAAGTTTGTCGTCATAAAAATTACTCCAAGAAGACTAACCATAACGCCCAATGCCTTCTTTACATCTAATTGTTCCCGAAACGCTAGTGGCGCTAAAAGTGCAACCCATACGACGCTAAGATTTACTAACAATGATGATGCTGATGCGCTAACATAAACCATGCCGATATACTGCAATAAATATGCGATACCGTTAATTATGCCCAAGGCAAGGATTAAACGTTTTTTCGAAAATTTTAGACTAAACTTTCTTGTAAAAAAACATATCCCTAACATCACGAAGGATGCCATCAAGAATCTTAGAAAGACAAATGTATATGCATCCATATATTGCAAGCCGACTTTTATAGCTGGGAAAGAAGTGCCCCACAGAAAGCCAGCTAACATTGTAATGAGTACTGCCTTCTCTCTGGTGCCTATTAACACTCTCAATTCTCGTAACCAAGTTTTTATCTAAATGGTCGTGTAGCATTAATTCTTAAAGTTTTGTAGTCTATAATCTTACATTGAAAAAAATATCTGCTGATGAAGTAGAAGAATCAGCCTTTATTCAGTAATACTTTGTTGACAGTTAATCATCAGGATTCTATTAACTTAATTCTATACCGCCGGCAATGAATTGGGTTTTCTTAGCTCTGTATCTTAATATTGTTCATATTATTTGATTAACCTATGAGCATAATCCGTCTAACTGTTTAACATAGACTTATGTTATTTGCATTGAAAGCGAGAGGCTAACGTTACGCTAAATCGAAAGAATACTACTCTAAACAAATCGCTTATTTGCTTGTGAGTCTACCATTCTTTGCGGGTACAAAGACTGCGCAAGCAACTGTTGTTGTCCATAAGCCATTCTTGTCGCCAGTAGCTGATTGTGTTATGTTTGCTGTCTTAATGATCATACCTGTTGTCTTGAAGAGTTGTTTTCGTTCATCCCAAGCTGTTTCAGGATCAAATTGGATTCCCATGGTTGTCGCCAACATTGTCGCTGCTAAATCCTCTGAATAATCACCTGCTTTATCATCAGTCTGTCCAAATGTATGATGTTCTGATAAGTATCCGTATTGATTTTTTCCCGATGGGATAGCAACGCCAATGGATGATACAATTAAACGATGTGGCTCATTAGTGGCATTGCGGGCTAAGACAACAAAAGTTATCTCTCCAGGCTGAACCATCTTCAAACCTTTCTCTCTAGGTACCTGAACGCATCCCGGTGGTACAATGCTGGACACGTTGACTAGGTTGCAGAATTGAATGCCTGCATCTCTGAGTGCTAATTCAAAGCTTTGAAGCTGTTCCTTGTGCTTACCAACACCTTTAGTCAAGAAGAAGTACTTAGGTATCATTTTTATATCGCACATAGGATTGCAGAATGCATTTATTAGGCTTTTGTTCCAATCTTCTAATGTACTGGAATGCGACTAAAAACATCTTAAGACTATATTTGAGGCTTAAACCGTGACACCCTATCATAGTGTATTCAAGGATGAATCAAAACTTGATATCAATTTTATACCGGATAGGTTGCCACATCGAGAGCATGAACAGCGCTTATTGAAAGAGTTCTTCAATTTTCTTTTGAAATTTCCAGAACGTATGGCTCAACGAGTCATCATTACAGGCGATATTGGTACAGGTAAGACTGTTTTAGCTCAGCGTTTTGGTGCAGACATGATTTCTGAAGCCGGGAAGCATAACGTTAAGCTTCATTATATTCACGTAAATTGTAGAGAATATCGTGGGAATTTACTGCTCATCTTGCAATATGCAGTAGCGGTTCTCCGTTCAACTTTTCCAAAACGTGGTTTTTCAGCTGAAGAAATACTTGCATCTTTGGTGCAATGTTTAGATGAAGATAATGCTTATGCAATTTTAGCGTTGGATGAATTTGACAGTCTTATCGAGCATGAAGGCTCAGACGCTATTTACAAGCTAACTCGACTACAGGAAACACGTCGAGATAAGCCACAGCGACTTTCTCTATTATGTATCATACGTGACTTATCACTTTTGAACAAATTGGATGCTAGCGCACGGAGTACACTGCAAAGAAATGTTATCTGTCTTGAAAAATATTCCGAGCCCCAACTCATAGATATTCTGAACGACCGCGTAGCCATGGCATTCGAAAAATCAGCAGTTCCCACTGATACTGTATGTCTAATTGCTGATCTTGCAAGGTCAGAGAGTGGAAATGCAAGATTTGCAATTGAATTGCTGTGGCGATCTGGAAAATACGCTGATGTCGAAGATGCTGAAGAAGTGCTACCTGAAAGTGTTCGAAAAGCTATTTCCAGTATCCTTCCAACTATGAAGAAAACAGAGCTAACTTCTCTTGAATTACATGAGCAATTGTTTCTGCTTGCTGTTGCACGATTTTTCAAAAAGAGTGATCAAGCCTATGCTTCATTAACTGATCTTGAGAAAACTTATGCAATTGTGTGCGAAGAATTTGGTGTTGAACCCAATAGTCACACTCAACTGTGGAAATATGCCCAATTCCTTAGTGATTTAGGGTTTCTGAGAACAGAGGTCGCATCAGTATCTTCGCGAGGCAGGTCAACTCAGATTTCTCTTCCATCAATCTCTGCCGCAGAATTGGAAAAAGAGTTGTGTACCAACCTTCAGATAAAGGGGGTATACTAACGGAAATTGAAGAAGTTTTTTCCTCTAAGCCGCGACTAAAAATCCTCAAGTTGCTCGTACGACTGGGCACATTGAATGTTTCTGACATTGCCAAGCGGATAAGCTTGAATTACACAGCTACGAATAAACATATAGAAATCTTGGAGGCAGAAGGTATTCTCGTAGAGCGAACTTATGGAAGAATTCGAATGGTTAGATTTAACGACTCAGCAAAGGCTAAGGCCACACAAATTCTGATTGAAACATGGGGACAGACTAAATAAACCGACTCTTAGTAATCAATAATGGAGATGAAGCAGCATGACAATGGTTGATGTAACCATGAAGGCTGAAGTTTACCGTGAGGCAACAGCAAAAGGCCGAATTCGATTGAAGCCTGAAACAATAAATTTGATTAAAGAGGAGAAAATTGCTAAAGGTGATCCATTATACACTGCAAAAATAGCGGCAATCCTTGCCGCTAAGAAAACGAGTGAGTTGGTGCCACTGTGTCATCCGTTGCCAATAACGAATGTGGATGTTGAGGCGGAAGTCTTGGATAGGTCAACTGTTGAGGTTACTGCTATGGTTAAGACTCGGGCTCAAACAGGTATCGAAATGGAGGCATTAACCGCTGTATCGGTTGCCTTGTTGACGATTTGGGATATGACAAAGCAATATGAGAAAGATCCTACTGGTCAGTATCCAAGCACAGTGATTGAAGGCATTCATATAGTTAAGAAGATTAAACAAGCCTGATGTGTATGAGCGAAAGTTCAAGACATCATAGAGCAAGTGCACCGAAAACATTGAACTTTGGTGTTTTTGTCGTTAGCTCATCTCGGTACAAGAGTCTCCAAGAAGGTGAAGAAGTATCTGATGCTTCAGGAGACACAATTAACATGTTACTCAAAAAAAGTGGCCATACAGTTTTGTTCAAACGTATCATCGCAGATGACAAAGTCATGATTGAGGATGCTGTCAAAAGTGCTCTAAATAATGGTAATCTTGATGCCGCAATTTTTTGTGGAGGTACAGGCGTTACTCACTCGGACGTAACGATTGAGACAGTCTCACCTTTCTTTGAGAAGAATCTGCCAGGTTTTGGAGAAATCTTTAGACGCCTGAGTTATGATAGGAATGGTTCCGCCGCAGTAATGTCGCGCGCCGTCGCTGGTATCGCCTCTGGCAAGGCTCTATTTTGTATTCCAGGTTCTCCTGATGCTGTATTAGTATCTGTGGAATTACTTATAGCGCCTGAAGCAAATCACATAGTTAAACATGCACGGGAATAACGATCAACTCATGGTTTTAACTGACAGTTGCGGACGACCGCTCTTAAACTTACGAATATCGATTACCCAGCGTTGTAACTACCGCTGCGATTTCTGTCACAAAGAGGGTGAAGAGTGTAGCCGAGGTGAATGCGAAGAGATGACTGCTGATGAAATCATCCGAATAGCTGGAATCGCAGTTAGCTTAGATATTTCGCGTATTAAATTGACAGGGGGCGAACCGCTCATGCGTCAAGATCTCTGTAACATTGTTAAGGGCATAGCGGATGTTCCTGGTTTAAAAGATTTGTCGATGACGACAAACGGTTCATTGCTCGAATCCAAAGCAGAGACACTTCATGATTGCGGTTTAAAACGTGTGAACGTAAGTTTGCCAACCTTAGACTCCGAAGTTTATAAAAGATTAACAGGAGGCAATCTTGAGAGGACGCTAAATGGTATAAAGGCTGCAGTTAAGGCAGGTTTAAACCCTGTCAAACTTAATATGGTTGTCCTAAATGGCATTAACGTTGATATTGTGCCCAAAATGTTAGAATTTGCACGAGAGACGGGCACAATTCTACAACTTATTGAGCTTGATCCTGTAAACGTTAATGATGATTACTTTTTAACATACCATCGATTGCTAGATGAGTATGAGGAAATGTTAAAGCAAAAAGCAGTTAAGATTGAAACACGACGCTTCATGCATAATCGTCACGTATATCATCTTCCCAAGGTTACTGTTGAAATTGTGCATCCAACAGAGAATCGTGAATTCTGTGCTCATTGCACGAGGTTACGGATTACGAGTAATGGAATGTTGAAGACGTGTTTAATGCGAAACGATAACCTCATCGACATCCTAACACCGCTCCGCCAAGGAGCAAGCGATGATGACTTGGGAACATTTTTCTTACGAGCAAATCAGATACGGGAACCCTATAACAAAGCTGCTTAAGCTCGATATCAAAGTAGGCTTCATTGGAAACAAAGAACAAAAAGCTTTTGCTTGATATTATGGAAGAATGACACCATTCGAGCAGTTTCTACCTGAATCTATCTGAAGAGTAAACTCAACATAGCCTCCACTTGACTAACCCTAACTCGCGTCAACCGGCAAAGTTGTGATGTCTCGATGACAAGATTTGACCAGAAGTCAGCATCTAGTTAAGTAGATTGTTTTGGGTAACGTTTGCATAAATTGTATGTAGGATTGGATATCAGGAAAATGCTCGTAATCGTCACAGAAGCTGTTCCTGTATTCTTTAATGTGGCTAGATAGTGAATGCTTTACCGTTGAAGTAGTTGCTGTTAGGTTACAATATTGTACCATTGTATTACCTTGCATCTTTCGTGTAAATGCTCTTATGACCAAAAAACAAAAGACAACAAAGTCAACAAGGTGTCTCACGCTACAGGATTGGAATAAGGAGATAACGATAAAGAGGAACTAACGAAATAAAAAGGCTTTTCAACGCCCGCTGGCAATTGTGACACTAAGCGCATTTGGGTTCCGAATATAAGGTTTTTATGAAGCTAATAATTGTGAAAGTTGTTTGGTATGATATTCAAAATCTTCAAAGTCATGGACGTTGCTATCTGATTTCTTAGTGGCATGAAGCATTATTTCGCTTCCTGAACCAAATTTTTTAAAAATTTTGTACTCAATCTTCAAAGCTTGCCATATCACTTGAGAAAAAGTTGCAGAAATCTCGTTTTTGAATTTAGGCAGCTTGGAACAATCTTTGGTTGAATCGATGTTGCGAATGTCCCACAGGAACTTGAAAAGCCATCCGAACCAGTGATGCATGTAACGGATTCTCGTGATTTCGAAATCGGGTTCTACCAAGTCGCGCAGATATTGAGTGGTGAAGATATTTATATGCCCAAACTTCGATCGAACAGCTTCTATGAGCCTCCCTAAGACTGGAAAAGGTTTCAAGATGTGCTCCAGAGTAAACTTGTTTTTGCCGCAGGCCGTAAATATTGAGATTTTTCCCTTCGGTTTCAGAAGTCTTTTAGCTTCCTCGAAAAAGGCTTTAACATCTCTCATATGCTCTAAAGTGTCAATAGTCACAATCTTGTCAACAGACTCGTCACTCAGGGGGAGACTCTCATTGTCGCAAACAACGAAGTGGATACGAGCTGAAAATCCTGTCAGCTCTTCTTTGGCAATTTTTAATCCTCTTCTTGAAATGTCTGCGGCAACAACGGTTGAAATATCAGCTATTTGTTTTGTATAGATGCACCCGCCGCATCCCGCATCCAAGAAAATATCAGTGGGCTTAGGCGTTAAGATCTCAAAGAGGTTTTGAAGGCGAATTCGTTCGTACAGTTCCATTCCGTAGTGGAATTTCCAGATTCTTGTCTCATAAAAATCCTTCAGAATCTTATGTTTCGATGATGTAGAATTCATTAGGGATCTTTTCCGCATCTTCTTATTAATCTATTTTCTAATAAGCCTATTTTAACGCTTAAGCCTCACACTCAGCAAAAAGGCGATATGTGGCTTACATTTCCATTTTGTATTCTATTAATAAAAGATAAAATATTCAGGGTTCAAGATAGTACTCAATATGACGACTTTAGCTCTTATTGCAAAGGGAAAGACACTTCCTTCAAAATATAAAGACCAAGCTCGGGAAATTAGATGCTGAACAGACTCTTCGTAAAAAAGAGTAAGGGTGTAGTCTTTTTTCGAGCAGCTAGGTTTGGCATATTCTTCTGGAAAACAAGAATGTTAAGAACTTGGAAATAACGAGAGCTGTAACGATTATTTCTTTTTTTCTTGGAACAGTTTCTTTACTGCGCCAATTCTTGCTTTCTGTGCTAACACGTCACTCGTAACTAGTGTTAATGCTTCTTCGGGACACCATTTAATGCATTGAGGTTCACCTTTATCTTTGCAGAGGTCGCAAACGTAGACTGTTTTAGTCTCAGGATGCAACATCATCGCGCCATAATCGCAGGCTTCAATGCACCAGCCACAACCATTACACTTGTCTTTGTCAATCGTTATCGCGCCAGTCTTTTCATCTTGTGTTAAAGCGTCTCGTGGGCATGCAGCTACACAAGCAGGGTCTTCACAAAGCCTACAGGTTACAGACATGTTTGCTACTTGATTAATTCTTACAACTCGTATTCGTGATTTCATAGGGTTGAATGCTTTCTCTTTTGTAAAAGAGCAAGCATATTCACAGATTTGGCAGCCAACGCATTTTTCAGCATCGACGGAAACAAATTTTCTTTCATGAATCTTCACCAATTTTTTACGCCTCCTTACCTTCTACTAAACTGGCTAATTCATCCATGCCAAGTTTTTTGAGGTTCTCACTCTTTGGAACACCTTCCAATGTCCAACCACGAGCCTCATAGTAATCATCTAACATTAAATCCAATTCATCTTGTGAGACGAATGCGCCTTTTACAGGTCCATCATCTGGAATTGGCTCGTTCATAACTTTCCATGGTAACGAGTCGTCTTTTCTGCTTAATCCTTCGCGGATGTTAATGAGTCGTGCCAACGTATTAATCCTTTCAGCAGCTAGACGTAGCTCATCTGCTGATAGCTCTATTCCAGTCACTAAATTGTATAGTTTCGCTAATTCAGCGAGCTCCTGATAGAATGTGGCTTTAGCGTTCTTACATACAATAAACGAATCTAGAAGTGAATACGTGTCTTCCATCTCTTTGACAAGTTTTCCTCTTCCACGCTCAGCCTTCAATCGATCAACTTTACCTTTTAAGTCCAAGGTATAAGCGCTACTTCTTGTATGGTCTGCACCACGGAATGAAACGGCAAGACTCAGCGCTGCAGTCTTCAAGCAACGTAGATCGTAACCTGTAACTTCTAAACCTTTGATTTGTTGTGCCAGTTTTTCAGAATCCTTATCGATCTTGATCGCAGCGGCTTTTGCACCGTCCGCAAGTATGGCGCCTATTCCTTCACGTTTACCCATCTTCTCGATAAGCTGAACAAGCGCATCTGCATTTCCGAAATGTGCGTCGATTCCGCCAAGTTCATCGTGTGATAGAATTCCTTTTTCATGACAATCCATAACAAAACCTACCGTTACACCTGCACTCTGAGCATCCATGCCATAATAATTGCAGAGTTCAGCAGCCTTAATGATTGAATCTAAACGGTTTACCCCACAATACGGTCCTAAAGCCCATAAAGATTCATATTCCATTCGTGCCATCGTACCCTTGTATGGTCCTTCGCGAATTACGGCTTCATGTTCGCATCGCATAGGACAACTGTTACAGGCGAGTATTTTGACAACATAATTCTCGTTTAAGGCTTCTCCACTAACTTTCTCAGCATCCTCAAAATGTGCACTATTATAGTTTCTTGTAGGCATACAATACAACGTATTATTGATAAGAATATTCTCAACGGTACCCAATGTCCGATATTTTTGGGTCGCAGGTCCCTTCATGCGTTCATGGAATTCCTTAACCATCTCCATAAACTCATCAGGTTTAGCAACAGTTATGTCATGTGTTCCACGTACAGCAATAGCCTTCAAATTTTTAGAGCCCATTACCGCACCTAAACCAGTTCTTCCCGCAGCCCGAGTTTTCTCATTAATTATGCAGGCAATTTTGCTTTGTTTTTCTCCTGCCAGACCAATCGAAGCTACACGAACGTAATAATCGCCAATTTCATCTTTTATTGCATCTTCAGTCTCTGAAGGTGATTTACCAGTAAGATTTGCAGCATCAAGAAGTTGGACTGAATCGTCATCAATCCATAAATACATTGGTTTTTCTGCTCTGCCCTTAATGATAATAGCATCGTATCCAGAACGTTTTAGTTCTGCACCAAAAGTGCCATGTGAAACAGCTTCGCCAACGAGATTCGTTTCAGGTGATTTAGCTATGAAAGCATGGCCGTTTCCACCTGTTGGAAACATCGTACCAGATACGGGTCCAAGAGCCAAAACCAACGTGTTTTCTGGACTGAGGGCATCGACGTTTGGTTGTGTATTGTCTAACCATAGTCGCATCCCTAAACCTATTCCACCGACATATTTCTTAGCGTAATCCATATTCAATTGTTCTGTGCGGGTTCTTCCAGTATCTAAATCGACGATGAGAATCTTGCCAGCATAACCGAACAAGCCTGCTTCCTCCGTGTTTAAGAATTATTTAAGCCGCTTGGAAGCTATATTAACTTAATGGGTTAGAACGACAAAACCATACATGATAGAATTAGCACGTTATTGTGTTTATTTGTGTATCGAAATAATAAGCAATTCTTAAATTTAGGTAGGAATGACTTAATTTCAATTTTCAAAGAAGGATTTGGTTCATGAAGACAGGATTAGTACTTTATTGGTCTAAATCTGGTAACACAAAGAAAGTGGCTACTGCTATTCAGCAAGGTTTACAAAATGCAAAGCTTGAGGTCACAGTCAAAGAGTTGTATGAGGCTGAAGACGTCGATTTCTTCAACTATGATCTCGTCTGTGCGGGTTCGCCTAGTTATTCGTGGCATCCGCCAGAGCCCGTAGACCGGTTTCTAAAAAGTAAGTTTGCAGGATATAGGCAACAAGGAAAAGTCAAGCCGAATGCTCCAAGAATTCCAGACAAGTATTCCCTTGTCTTTATTACATATTCTGGGCCCCATACAGGGTTAGATGAGGCGATACCAGCAGGCAAATACATAGGTCAATTCTTTGATCATTTAGGCTTTAAGGTATTAGCAGAATGGTATGTTCTAAGTGAATTCCATGGCTCCTTAGAGAACAGTACATTAGGGAGAATGGGTGACATAAGAGGAAAGCCTACAAAACAAGAATTAGAAAGAATTACAGAAGATACAACAGAGTTAATTCGGAAATACTCATAGCTCTAAATAATTGAAACCTTCACATCATGGAGCATCCTTGAAGAAAACTAAGCCACAGAAGAATTTACACCATTCAACAACCATTCTGAGTATCTAATTCCACGTCACAAAGTTAATACTTTACGGTGTTAACGATTTCTTTGGAGTTGATTCTTTTTGAAAGCCGTGGTTTACCATGGTCCAAAAGACATAAGGGTTGACGATATTCCTGAACCCAAAGTTTCTGGCAAAAAAGTTCTCGTAAAATTTAAGGCTGGAAGCATATGTGGTACAGATTTACATTTTTATCGCGGCGAATGGAAAATTAAAACAGGTAGAATCATAGGTCACGATGCCTGCGGAGTGCGAGAGGACACACATGAGCGAGTGGTCATGGTTCCTACTACGTATTGTGGTATGTGCTACTTTTGTCTTCGTGGATTACCTGCATACTGTGAGCGATTTGGTCAACATAGAGGCATTGATAGGAACGGTTTCTTTGCTGAATCAATAGCTATACATCCAAAATATCTAATCCCTATTTCTGATAATATAACTGATGACGAGGCTGGCACCGTAGAACCTGTAGCATTAGCTATCCGTGTACTAGAATTGTTGAAGCCTCGTGTTGATGATTACGCCACTATTATTGGGCAGGGCCCTATGGGTCTGCTTATGACTCAAATAGCTAAGCTTAAAGGATGTCGCGTTATTGCTATCGATCCACTGGCATATAGGCTTGATTATGCGAAACGTTATGGTGCTGAGTATTGTATTAATCCAGAACAAGAAGACGTTGTTAAGCGGATCAAAGAAATTACTGGGCGCGGCAGCGATGTAGTAATCGAGGCAGCTGGAAAAATTCGCGCAGTCGAGGAGACCGCATTCATAGTTCGTAAGGCGGGGAGAGTGGCTTTGGTGGGTGAATTCAAGGGGCGCATGAATTTTAGCGATGCGGACGATGCTTGTTTCTTCACAACCTATGTTTCACCGATTGAATATCCATTAGCTGTACAATTAATTGCAGAGAAAAGGGTTGATGTTAAAGGATTGATAACGCATCATTTCTGTCTTGCCGATTTTGTGCAGGCGATTAGAATAGCAGATAATCCTGCTGAGAAGCCATTGAAAGTCATACTTAAGAATTGATCAACATTAGTTTATTATCATTCTTAATTGATGCTGCCATAATGATTGCCTTTCATTTTAAATAGCTCATGCAATGTCAACACTATGTTAAATCATACAAGAAGTGAAACTAATGCATGTTAAGGCTGTAATATTTGACTTAGATGGGACAGTTGCTAGTTTCAACTTGGATTATAGGAGAGTTCGCAGTCTAATCATAGATTTTCTGGTGAAGAAGGGTGTTCCAACTGCGCTTTTGTCATTAGATGAGAGCGTTTTTGAAATGTTGAGAAAGGCTGAAACATGGGCTAAGGACTCAGGCAAACCAAAAGAATTCATCGAGAACATTCAGAGTGAAGCTTTAGCCACTACTGAGCAGTATGAATTAGAGGCAGCTTCTACGACAATTCTTCTTCCAAGTGTTGTTGAGACGTTAAACGCTCTGAAAAGTATGGATTTGAAAGTTGGATTATGCACAATAAATAGCCAGAAAAGCGTAGATCATATTCTCGAACGTTTCAAGATTACCCGTTCATTCGATGTAATTATTTCTAGAAATCAAGTGAAGCATGTAAAGCCGAATCCTGAACATCTTCAAGCTGCGTTGCAAGTGTTGCATGCTTCACCGAAGGAGACAATTGTCGTAGGTGATAGTCGAGTAGATATGCAGAGTGCAAAAGCATTGGGTGCAATTGCTGTCGGATTGCCCACAGGTGTTTCGACTATTCCTCAATTGATGGATGCTGGTGCAGATTATATTGTAACCTTGATGGTTGAAGTGCCTGTTCTGGTGAAAATGCTAACGGAAGATGAATGTTATAATAATGCGTAGCTGGTTTGTCCCGAAATTAAGAGCATATTTTGCAAGAGGGGTTTGAAGCAAGTGGCTACTTATACATTGTTCAAAGCATTCTACGCTTAGTTCTTAACAGAAAAACCCCTCAAAATACTTGAACGAAAAGGTAAAGCAGTCTCCCTCTACATTTTTCAACACGTAATATCGGATAAAGCAGCGTGGAGAGCCCTTTTATTTTTTCTCTACCACGAATATCCACTGAATGCCATATTTATCATAAAACTGTCCATATATGCCAAACGGCATATCATGCAATTCTTGAAACCGTTTTTTGTCTGCTCCGTCTGCCAGCGTATCAAATACTACTTTCATTTCATCATAGATTTTGCCAGTGACAAATATGGCAAACATATTTCCCAGTATCGGATTAACCTCAGGAGACGCCATCCAGTCAGTGGCTGATATTCCAATCTCACCATTTTTGAGATGTGCATTGATTATTCTGTCGTGTTTTTCTTGCGGGAACTGGTCTTTCATAGGAGTATCGCCAAGCTTTGTCAAGGTTAACTCTCCCCCGAGACATTTGTGGTAAAAAGTCATCGCTTCAGCACAGTTGCCGTCAAATAAAAGGAATGGTGTAGTTTTTAACATATTTCTTGACCTACATTCATGGTTGATGACTACTTTGATTGTTGTCTAAGCCCAACAACGTTACCATCAGCGTCTTTAACCAGTGCGATCAGTAATCCCCCGCCTACATCTTTAACGTCTTGGACAACCTCAGCACCCACTTCGGTCATTGCTTGAAGGCTACTCTTAATGTCCTTAACATCTGCATAAGCAATAGGTCCAATATTCGAGTTAGGGTCTAAACCGACTTCCATTTCGCCAACCCTATAACCTATATAATAGGCGCTTGCGACATATGGCTCTATGCCTAGAAATTTTCCATAAAATGCTTTAGCTTTTTCTACATCCTTAATTGGATAGACTAAAAGTTTAATGTTGCATGGCATAAAATGCCTCATATTGAAATCAAGCGTGCTCTAATATAATAATTTCTGAACAAACCAGTAGCGCATATACCTGAAGAGCAGTTCAAATCTAAAATAGAACAATCAAATACAATACTGAACATGGGTAAGAAACCGCGAATAATCTTCCATCTCGATATGGATCACTTTTATACAGCGGTTGAGGAGCGAGAATGTCCGGAACTTAAAGGTAAACCCGTAATTGTCGGGGCTGATCCAAAACAAGGCAAAGGTAGAGGTGTAGTTAGCACCAGCAACTATGAAGCTCGCAAGGTTGGTGTACGATCAGGTATGCCGATTAGTCGAGCTTGGCAACTTTGCCCTCAAGCCACCTACCTGCCGCCTAATTTTCCACTTTATATTAACGCTTCGAATGCAGTTATGCAAATCACTAAATGTTATGCAGATAAGTTTGAACAGTGGGGTATTGATGAAGCTTTTCTTGATGTATCTGACAAAGTACATAATTTTGATGAAGCAATTATATTGGCAAAGAAGTTGAAGCAAGAAATACAGCTGAAAGAAAATCTTACCTGCTCTATTGGTATTGGACCAAACAAGTTAGTGGCAAAAATAGCAAGCGACTTCAATAAGCCTAATGGTCTTACAGTAGTTAAGGAAAGTGAAGTTGAAGCATTTTTATCTCCTCTTCCTGTCCGTAAGTTACTCTGGATTGGAAAGAAAACTGAGGCAAAACTCAGAGTCTTAGGTATTGAAACAATTGGTGATTTAGCACGTTTTGACCCATCAGTGCTGACAGAAATGTTTGGTGTGACGGGTAGACAGATGCATTTAATGGCATTAGGTATTGATAACAGCGAAGTCGAGGAGCATACAGGCGTCAAATCTATTAGTAATGAGACAACCTTTGAAGAAGATACTAGTAATACTAATACTATTTTAACAGCGTTAGATGCAATCTCTGATAAAGTCTCCAAAGAAACGTTTGATCAGCATCTTTTCTTTAAGACTGTTACAATCAAAATTCGTTTTGATAATTTTGAAACTCATACTAAAAGTAAAACATTACCATTCATTACCAATCGAACACAAGATTTAAAGAAAACAACTCGCGAGTTATTGCAAGCTTATTTGAGGCATAACCGAAAAATTAGACTTATTGGTGTTCGAGTCTCGAGTTTTGTTTCAGGAGAAACACAGAAAACTCTACTGTAGTATCATTAATTGAATCTAGGAGCCTTGGCATGATCTATCTTGGTGGCAGCATATTTGCATAGCCTAAGGCAACTGCTTGTTTTCGTTGAAGTTCCAACTCAGTCAACTTTTGTTCAAGCATGGTTTGCTCAAAAACGTTTACTTGAACATTTGGAGTTAGAGTTAGAAGTTGCTTGTCAGATTTTATTAGGCTTCGAAAGCGGTTAAATATTGGTTGACTATTTTGGCTCATAACTGGCTGACTTATGCCTTGTTTTATTCTTGTTTTCATGATTATTTCACCATTTCGTTTCTAATCTTTATATTAAGATGACCGTTTTAATAGTAAAAGCTAAGTTGCTTAAAAAGATTTCTATTTTAATATGAAAACGTTTTAATACATATGTAAATAAGTATTTACATGGTGCTTGCATGAAAGCTGTAAAACATATAACCGACCCAGAAGCCTTCAAAATCTTAGCTGATGATACCAGGAAAAGAATGATTTTTCTACTTCGTGCAAAAGAAATGACTGTCAGCCAAATAGCCGATGAGCTTAACCTTACTCCACAAACAGTTTATCATCATATTAAACGACTAGTAGAAGCAGGGATGGTAGAGGTTACACGTGAAGTCCGAGTTGACCACTTAATTGAGAGCTACTATATGGCTACTGCTGAAGTGTTCCATTTAACTGTTGGGAAAACGTCAGGCGGCAGCGAGACGCTTGCTGAAATGATGGTTTCTTCTCTTGAGGCTTTAAAGAAACTTGGGTTCAACATTGCTTACACGGATAAGGAGGTGGAGCAGCTCGTTGAATTGACGATGGAACGCGCCGAATGTTGTAGTGCAAAAGAGTATGAAGAAGCAGTCGCAAAACTGGAGGATCTAGATCTCTTTACGAAAGAAGATGTTCAAGAATATGCGTCGATACTCTCAATGTCTGACAAACAATTGCAGGAAGAAGATGAGATTGACCTGAAATTTAGAGGATTGCTCCGGTCATTAATCAAAAAAGAAACGAAGAAATAAGTTCGACACAAATAATGACAATATTTTCTTAGCAATATTTCTCTTTTATTCTTGCGTCAGCGACCTTCGCAATCATAGCACTGGAGATCATGACAAACTTTACACCCAAAAGATCTGCTAACTCAGCAGGTTTCTGATCCTGTGTAACAAGGATTAAATCATGTTTTTTGGCGTATTCGACAACGTCTCTATCTTTTGCACTCTTTAGCCCTGCTTCTTGTGCAGTTACAACTTGATAGCCTAGAGTTTCAAAGTATTCCTTTAGACCAGCATACATTTCGTCAAGCAACAATTTCATTATAAGTGCCTCGTAAGATTTGTTTATGATCTATATATTTAGAGATTTTTCAAATATTTCTTTAGCTTGTCTTTTGGGTTCTGTTTTGCCTTGCTTGGTGAATTAAGAAAGCCAAAATAATCAACATACCTGTAGCTGTCAATACGGCCGAGATTGAGGTAAATAGAAAATTATCTGCCTCTATCACAAAGTCAGCTGAGATTGCTGCAGTTAATGCTCCTATTAAAAGACTAGCTTTGCTGCCTACAAACTCATGTAATTCTTCGAAAACAGTTTGACGGAATCTACTGAGAAGAATCAAAACAAAAACAAAGGAAAATAGAAGCAATAGGAAAGTCCATGTCAATTCACTAAAATAGTTGCCAAAGGTAAGGAGTAATCCTATTTCATCAGCGATAAGTCCACCTCCAACACCATACATGATGGACGCTATCATGTCAATTTCTTTCTGAGTATAACTGATACCTACCCAACTGCCAACTGTCAAAAGAGCTAAGCCAAACCAAAAATGGTGAATATGAATTCCTTCAGTAACAAGAACCACATCAGGATATAGGGAAGTGAACACTCGAGCTACACTAAATGAGATTATAAATGAACCCAAAGCTAACACAGCTAAGTGAACTCTTAGTTGTGTGTTTATCTTGGAAATTGGTCTCAACTCAATAAAGGAGAGCGCTACTTTGTATAAAAACTTAAGCAGAGCAATAGTGCAAGGCTTAACTAGAATTAGTTAAGTTCAAGCCATCTGCAAAGTCATGATTTTAGGTTTTATGGAAGCGGAAGAATAATATAGAATATATCTAAATCTCTGTGTGTTATGGGGGCGCCGTCTACATAACATCCAAAATTAGCAGTATAGGTTACGTGAATAGGATCAGAGATAACGTTCTCAATATAAGCCGAAAGCCATTGACACAATTATATGAACAATTAAAAGCTGCAGATTGCGTTGTCTGTGGTGGCTCAGGTAGATCCTTATACTCGTTGAATGCGGCAATGAGTCAAATCGCGATCAGTCAAGTCGGCTGGAGAAACAAAGTCGTCCTTACTCCTGATGATCCTGGTTTTCCTGGCAAGAACATGTACGATGCTGCAGCCGATTTAGAGAGACGGTATAAGAAGATATTACTGTTAATGAATTCAGGAAGCGGCTACTCAGACGATCCGTTAGTTATGGCTCAGGATTTAGCAAGGTATATTGAAGAAAAGAAAACAACTCATTTTTCGATGGGTCTGTTAACTTCAGCGCTCGACTCGCCGCTTACTGAAATTACTAATCGTCATGGGCACGTAATTCAACTTAAGGGACGTGGCAAATCTAAACCCTCATTCGAGTATAGTGAGACAGGCATGATGGGGGATATCTTCGAACTCGGCACTCTCTTGCTTATGGGTATGATGATAGAAGCCATCTTTCGCAACCTCGAAGTTGAGGATGTGTTTAGACTCTGTGCTGAAGAATTCGATAAAATAGGTAAAATGATAGATGCTAACGTAGAATCTGATACTTACACACAATTAGTTGATTTGTTAGAGAAGCGCACGAATGTGTTCATGGGTGGAAAAGGAACAGCAGATCAAATTGCTAAAATGACTGCCATCCGCTTGTTCCATATTAAAAGTTTTTTGGGCGATAATGTTTACGTTACCCGAGGAGTTAACACACCGCATCCGAGAGCTGGTGACTTAGAAGTTTTGCTATCATATACTGGTGAATACAAGCCTGTAATTATCTGGGCAGATGTAGTGAAGAAATTTAATGGGACAGTCTTCGCTATCACGGGTACAAAAGATTCCACGTTGGCTAAGAAAGCTGATTTGAAGATAATATTAGAAGAAGAAACCCGACCGGGCGCACCGCGTCGCTTCTACACAAGAGCTGCTTTTGCTTTAAGTCCCTTGCCCGTTAAGCTTGCAGAACGATTAGCTCAAAGGGGTCTAAGGCTACCAGAATATATCATCAGTTGGTACCATTCGGTTACGCAATAAGTTGGATGGAATGATTAAAGCAAAGACTGTAGCTTTCGTAGCAGTAATGGCCGCCTTGGCTAATGTTCTATCGTTTCCACCCTTCGCTATTCCTTTACAATTTGGAGCGTTTCCATCATCGATTCATTTCTTTCAAGTCGCCATATTCATTTGTGCTATTCTAGCTGGTCCATTAGCTGGCTTGATTGCGGGTACAATAGGCGGCCTGTATATGGGTATAACAAGAATTCCATTTGTTATTGGCGGAATAGCTATTTTGGGCGTTTGCTGTGGATTAATGGCAAAAAAATTTCGACCATTCATTGCTTGTTTGTTAGCGTTTCTCATTCAAGTCCCTTATGTTTTGATAACAGATTACCTGTGGTTCACGTATTTCGTGGGTGCTTCGTCTGCTGCAGCGTGGGCTATAATCGTGCCTATCATTGCAGTTCTGAGTCTTGAAACTTTAATCTGTGCAGTGTTAGCCGAGATTATCGTACATTACATAAGGAAAGCAGGGTTTAGGTTCTAAAACCGTGTAGTTTAAGAATCAAACTTACATAACTTGAGCCTTAATTACGAAGGATACTGACATGGATTTACTGCAATCAACGATACTTGGTTTCATTCAAGGTGTAACAGAATGGCTTCCGATTTCGAGTACAGGACACTTGAGGATTGCTGAGCATTCTTTTGCGTTAACAATCCCAGCATTATTCGATGTACTGCTCCATGTCGGGACACTATTTGTGACGTTGGTTTACTTTCGTAAGGCTATATGGGATGTCCTTAAAGCACTGGCTAAGCGAGATTTCAAATCTGAGGATGGTAAACTAATTCCTCTCATCATTATTGGAACCGTGCCAACAGTGCTTATAGGATTCTTCTATGGCAACGAACTAGACCTGACTTTAAGTACTACATTATTTCTTGGCATTGGTTTTGTAATTAGTGGTTTTGTTCTCTATGCCTCAAAATTTGGCAAAGAAAACAAACAGGAAATATCGTATATTGATGCTCTAATTATTGGTACGGTGCAAGGAATAGCAATTATTCCAAGCGTCAGTCGAAGCGGTTTCACGATAGCAGTCGCGCTTCTCCTTGGAATACGACGTGAACAAGCTTTCAAATTTTCATTCTTGCTCTCGATTCCCTCAATCATTGGCGCATTAGGGTTAACCGTGTATCAGCAACATTCTGAGTTAGCTCTTGCAGGCGTGGGTTTAACAGAGATTATTGTTGGTGTGGTTGTCTCAATAATTGTGGGTTTCTTTGCACTAAAATTATTGTGGCGCGCCTTGGCTAGTCGTAAATTCTACATTTTCGCTTTCTATTGCTTTATCCTTGGTATCGTTCTTGTAATGTTAAGTCCGCTCGGATTTTAGCCAGAGAGGTTTTCCCTGAAGAAACTCTGTCACAAACGCGGCGAACCGTTTATGATTTGAGTAGATTTCCAAGATGTTCCCATCAACGAGGATATTGTAACCAGTCTGGATTGCTTTCGAGATCAATCTTGCGGCGCCAGCATTTTCGCCTCCATCTTTTAGTTTTTCTTGAAGAAGGACAACAGCATCCACATATTTCCTTGGCACTTGCGCTATCCATCTGCCTGATTCAATATAAGGACCAGAAACGACACAACTATTTTCAGTGTATTTCTGCAAGAAATCTTCGCATTCTTTTTCATACTCTAAAGGAGGTCCAACATGTTTCTTGATGTTTGAGAGCAAACGCTGTTCCAACTCAAACACGAAGCAACTAAGAGTCTCTTCGTCGCTCCATACTGCTTCACGCAATACATTAAAATCGTTGATTTCAAGTAACCTGCTAAGAGCACGTTGTGTCCTGTATAATTGTCCCCAGAGAACGTCTGGAACAGCCTTGACAGCTTTGAAAGTTATGAATAAACAGTTGGAGCCACGAATCTGAAAATTTTCCAGTAATTCTTCTTTTGATTTTGCTTTCGGTGTAATTGGAAAGAAGAATTCTTCGCTTGGGTTTTTTAAGAAGGCTCTCGCTGCGCCTACGAGAGTGTAAATTTTCTCTGATTTAACGGCGGAAGCCACGTTTCTGCATCTATCTACTGGATCAATGACTACGAGAGGTTCCTCAAAGAGGAGCTTAAGCTCTTTCTCTCTATTTGCATAATAATTCTCACTATCAATGATCAATCGTAGCTTGTATTTTGCGAACATCTGTAGAACTTCTACGAAAGATCCACAATGAATCACAAGTAACTCACATAAGTAGCCGCTGAATCCACCAATCTTGATTTCTGCACCGTAGGTTTTGGTTCCCTGCATGAACCTTTTTAGTAATCGAACTTCACTACGAAGGTTTTCGTCCAAATGTTTGTTGACATAATCAGTATGGTAGGGCGTTCTATCAGTAGCACTCAACCACTTACCCTGGTTCGCACGGTAGCAGGCTACAATGTTTACTCTGTAACCTTCCACAAAAGCTTCCAGATATGGATGTTCAGCAAAACGCTCTACTTGTCGCCAGCCCATAGTCGCTTCACGTGCGATCTGTAGACTAATTTTAGCTAACGTTTTTCGTGGGATCGTTGGTAATACGCACATGAATACGTCTACGTCGGGTTCTTGTCTAAGCCATGTATCCTTCGCTACTGAACCTTCGACGCGAACGATAGTTTCGATGTCTCTCTTCTTAGCTGAAGCAGCAACTTTTTTTTCTAAATCTTTTGCTAGCATGAGAACCTTTTTTCTTTCTTCTATGGTTGGAGAGATTTTTAGCAAGATTTGGCTGCATACATGTTTGATTTTGGCTCTCATGCCTGCATTTCCTTTTTTCATAATTTTTCTGGACAAAACTCTACGATTGTAGAATATGTTGGTCCTTTAGGTGAGAGAATACTTTTCTTGAGACGTAAACATTCAGCTCTGATAGTTCCAAAATCTAAGTTTGCATTCTCTTTCACAAAGTTGGCAAGCTGCGGTTTGTTTCTTCCTGTTCGTACTCGAGCAATGGTTAAATGTGGACTAAACCCATGCTGATCAGGAGTGAAACCTAATGCTCGTAAGCGTGGTTCAAGTTGATCAAAAATACTCCGCAATTGATCTATACCCTCAGTCATTCCTACCCATACAACACGAGGATAGTTGAGGCTTGGAAACACGCCGACGCCTTTAAGTTGAACGTTGAAGGCAGTAAATTGAATTTTTTTCATCTCGTCAAAAATCTTGTCAACCATAGCTGGCGAAATGTCGCCTAGAAATCTCATTGTTATATGGATGTTTTGGGTTTCTACAAGCTTTAAGTCTGCTCCTGTTTGACCAAGAAGGTTTTGTGTCTTTGATAATTTTCTCTTTATGTTATCGTCATCAATATCAAAAGCCATGAAACTCCTAATCGACTCAGACATTACTTTTCGCCTTCAAATTAGGTTTTACAGTTATTCTATCATAAATGCTTTTTACTACAAATCTGTTATCAAAGGACTATTGTGTATTCATCAAATTTTCTCATAAAACATAAAAACAAAACAAACACATAATTTCTCTTGCTATTCAACTCATAGGCTCTTAACGATTAAGGTTGATATTACATGCAGGACCCGAAATACATCCTACTTTTCATATTATTGGCAACCGTCATGACTTTGATTACGGTGTGGCTATCAGCGAACAATATTTTCTTTACTTTTGTCTTTTCAATCGCATCCACTGGAACCGGCGTTGGAGGAACAGAGCACTGGAGCTACATCCTCATCAATTTCGCCTTACTTAGCTTCTTTCTTATATTCGTCACATTTAGAAGAAAGATCGCACGATTGCCGTCGAGCATTTATCTAGCATTTATAGTCGCACTCTATGTTGAAATGTATGGTTTTCCCTTAACCATGTTTACAATTAATGCTCTCTTTGGTTTTGGCCGAGTTGCCACGCTTTGGTTTCTTCTTTCACCATTAACCAGTGTGGAATTATTTGCTAATGTTATATTTCCGAATATCATACTACCTCTCTCTAACCTTCTGATTCTCGCTGGCATCTTCTTTGTTGTTTTTGGTTGGCGAAGAATCTTCAGAGCAAGAGGAAAACTCGTAACTACAGGTATTTACGCTTACACACGCCATCCACAATACCTTGGTTTATTGTTAATTACTGGTGGCATTGATTTCTTATGGCCCACATTCACTACAATAATCATGTGGCCAATTCTTGTATACCTCTACGTACGCTTGGCAACAGAGGAAGAACAGATACTGAAGGTCAGATTTGGCCAGAAATATGTTGAGTATCAAGAAGAGGTTCCAAGATTCTTGCCGAAGTATACTAAAACCAACGAAACATACAGTCCATAGCAAGTACTTCGGAGTTGTTTCTTGGGTTTGAACCTGCAAGTAATGTTCAAAGCGCGCGCTTAGATCAATATCAAGCATTAGAAGCTCCAAAAGAACCAAATCAACGTAAAGTTGAAGTTGTTCGGCCAGAGCAGAGGCGACGATATAATTTTCCTGAAGAATCGCAGCGTGAAACTATAATTGAGGATAGTCTTGATGTATCCTAATCCTATTTTTAAACTATTTTACTACGACGGTCTCAAGGTTCATGAATGTATTAAGGAGGCTTCGTAACTGCAAACTTCTTCGGAATCTAGCAACTTGTGTTTAAACAGTTTAGCGAACCGTTATTGGAGTGTTGAAGTAAGAGTTTTTCATGTTATTGATGATTCAGAAGTTGAGCTTACACCCATCGAGATTGCACGTAAAATTCATTCTCCTCGTAAGCCTACTCGTGGTCAACGTACAACTGTTCGAGTTTGTGTTAGAAAATTGCTTGAAAAAGGTTTAATCGTGCAACCTTATTCTGGAGCGTATTGTAATAAAATCATTCACAGTGTGCGGTTTGTTCCCTTGTGTGTCCGTAACATTGTCTTGTTATCAAAGCTATGTCAGGATGTTAAACATTGGTGGCTGATGAAATAGTTGGTGGCGTGAAACTTCATGTGTGTTTTGGAAGTGAGCTTCGTCAAGTTTCTGGGTATATTGCGTGTGATGTGGGTGGTATGTCGTATGATGCTTGTTTACTTGCGTTGAATCGTTGGTTTGAAATTGTTGAAGGTAAACTTGGCTGGGCACTTTCAGATTTAGTTTTAAAGACTGTAGAATTTAAAAGATTATCATGGTCGTCGAATTGATGGGTTTCAATATGTTACCAAACAGGAACTTTATGGTATTATTGATCGGACCTATCAGAAAGAAGAGAATGTTGTTCGAAGAGAACGTAAACTTACGCAGTCCATGAGCATCAATCGATTTGAAGCAGAAATCCGAAAGGGCATTGATGAGATTGGTAAAGCTCAAGAACGTTTTGAGTTAGAAGAAGACATACGTAAAAATACGGAAGCCTTGAAGTTCACGAATAGTCGTTTGTTGCAGTTGGAGAAACTTAGTGCTGCAACTTCAAAAGCTATGTGTCATCTTGTTGATGTTATCGCAAAAATTTCTGATTTAGAGATGCCTCTGCGTATAGGTGAGGGTCAAAAACGTTTAGGAGAGTATGTT
>DATGZD010000020.1:0-15616 GCA_035297385.1 Candidatus Sulfotelmatobacter sp.
TAAGAAAATATAAACCTACAGCTGACCTAATACATCATTTTTCTCCAAGATATATCCACAGTAATGACACCTCAAAATGAGAGGCTCTTCACTTTCGACGTAGAACTTTGCTTTAGCAGGCTCATTACTATTACTAATACAGGTTGGATTCACGCATTTAATTACACCTTCAATAATTTTTGGAAGTTTGACTTCTAATTTGTCTACTACATTGTAATCCTGAATTATGTTTATTGTCGCATGAGGAGCCACTAAAGCTATGCGATTAAGTTCAACTGAATTAAGAGCTCTACCTTCAATCTTAAGTATGTCCTTGGTTCTCAAACGCTTACTTGGAACATTAATTGCAATCGTCATTACACAATTTTCTCGTCCAGTTATTCCCAGAATCTTCACGACATCTAAAGCATAGCCGCCATTTATATGATCAATTACTGTACCATCCTTAATCTTAGAAACACGTAATTCTTTATCACTCATATGTACTCCTCTAGTCTACCAAAACATTATTTGAATTTTCAAATAAAAGTCTTGCAGAAAGCATTAAGCAGTTATAACTTGAGATGGGACTTCAAGTTCTTTCTCACAGCTTTGCAAAACGGTCGTCGGCAACGGTTTCGGGGCAGGCCTTAAGTCTACAACGTTGGTTCCGGCGAATTTATCGAAGTAGCGGAGATATTTTTCATGCTTCAGCCCAAGTAATATATCGAGAGGTAGTAGGAATGTTTTACCAAAATTCCTAACTGCTGAATGCTCGTACCTTAAACCTTTACCATCAACTCTGACCACTTTCAAGCCTACAACACGTTTTCCCAAGGTTTGACCATTAAAACCCTCAAGTAACGTAGAATACACAAAGAGCAAACCCAATGTCACAAAAGGAACCGCACCAAGGTTAAGTGCAAACGCACCGCCACCACCTAGCCAAAAGGGGACAAGCTCTGGCAGGGCGAATAACAAGGTAACGCTCAACATGATTGAAGCATCTATCAAGAAGGCAGCACTTCTTTTTTCGAATGAAGCATAAGGAATCTGAAGTGTTTTTGAACTAATAGTTGCCCCCTCGGCCCAACCTTCTATATCTCTAACTATGCGTAGTGCATTTTCACCGGACTTGCTCAACTTGTATTTTCCTGTCTTTGATTGCTCAGTGAACGCTGACAGAGTACGCAGGTGAAAGCTAAGTTTACCCGTATCAACCTGCAATACATTCAATAAATCTGTAAAAGAACTTTCACCTTTCTCATGAATAAAACTAAGAATTTCGCGCCTTATTGGATGAGAGAGTATAGACAGTATTTTTGAGACGCTGTCTTCATTACAGGCCACTGATCTTTCATCTCCCAACCTTATAGCGTTAATTGTTTGCTGGTATATTTTCGATACGGGTTACTCTGCTCTCATTCTATATAAACTAGTCCCAAAAAACTATTAAAGCAGATACTCTTGCTGCCTGAAGAACAAAAGAATAAGAATCGTTTATTTGCATAGACTAACGTAACGTAGATTCGATAACGATGTATAGAATATTATTTCCGCGAAGCAGTACGTTTCCATAATTAGCTAACATCTGTTCATCTTTGAGTTCTGTTGCACCTTCAAGCAGAATGTTCATGTGGCCGTCACATTTTATCATCTTACCTTTGTATTCACTACCGTTTTTTAGCACAACCTCAATGTTTCCGTGGAGTTGCTTGATTAGCACGTTTAACGGTTTTTTGCTGGGTTCCATCATAGTAACACCTTGTTTACTTAAGCCTGTTAATATTCATAAGCAAAACCCATCGGATATAAAAGTCTTGTCCATCATACATCAAACACATTTCTTCGACGCCACTATCGAAAAAGAATTCTCCATGTTTTCTGTTCTAACACATAGAATTAAGATATCGAGAAAAAAGGATAGCTAACTCATTTTGAGTTTTCTTCTGTTGTGTTTTATCATTACAATTGACACAAGAACACCACTAACTACGATAGCAATAGCGGGTTCAAGCCATGATAAAGAATTCAGTTGTCTGTTTTGAGGTTGATTCTCGGTTTTCGATTCATTTACGTTTTGATTGGGCAGAACGATTGAAACATTTGATGGCGGCATATCTCGTGATGGTTCAACCTGTTTAGTGCCTTGAGTTGATGAAGCCTCAGGGATAGTAGGTTGCACTTGTGGAGGAAGTCGTCCTGAGCCCGATTGAATATCTGCGGTATCTGAGTAACCTTGGCTTTCCCATTTACCTTTAAAATCATAATCAACTAGCACGATACTAGTTACTTGACTTATCCATTTGTAGCCCCATCGTTCTGGAACCACTAAACGTAAAGTTTCAGTTAGAGGTAAATCATCTTTTTCATACGCCAAAATAACATTTGCCTGAGATGCTGCCGTTAAATCCAAATCTGTTGCGTAGCCATCTGCCGCATAGAAAGCGACCTTAATCGCTGAAGGTAGTACGCCAGCTTGTTGAAACAGAGTTGATAATTGGACTCCCGCCCATCTTCCAGTTGCTACAACTACATTCGGAAAGTCTACGCAGTATATCGTCGCTTCGACAGTTGTCTTTGGCATGGCAGCTAATTGTGTTAGGCTAAGGTTCATAGGATTTGTGACTAGTCCCGTGATGGTTAGTTGCCAATCGTTATTCAAGGTGGATGCGCGAGCACTGAATGTTGACATAGAAGTGAGCAAGGTGAGAAATATCAATCCCATGATTGTGCTTGTAACCAAGTTTTTGTTCATTTTTTCTCTGCTCCACTAGATTAATATAACATAAGTTATATTTAAGAGTACTTAGGTAATGATGCACAAAACACCTAAACAGATGTATTCCGTAATCTTTTTGGCTATCCAATACTATCATCTATAAAAGTAAACAGGTGACAGCATAGTTTGAAACGATTCTTCATAGGCTTCGCAATTCTGATCATTATGATCGCTCTCTTGACTTCAATATTCTCACAAACCCTTCCTGCAAAGATTTCATGGGATTCATCAGTCTATGTCGGCGTCTCATTTCAAGGAGATACAGTCGCCAAAGCAAAACTCTTAATCGATAGAGTAAAGAGTTACACAAACCTTTTCATCCTTGGCATTACGCCAGTTAGCCAGAATGAAACCACAACTAACGAAGTCTGTGATTACGCTGTTAGTCAAGGATTAAACATCATCGTAAACTTTGGTTATTATGCCGAGAATCCAGCCTCTCCTACAGAAGCATTCCGTCGATGGCCATGGCAGCATTCTTGGGTTCAAGCAGCTAAACAAAAATATGGTAGCCATTTCTTAGGAGTCTACTACGACGACGAGCCGGCGGGAGTAAACCTTGATTACGATTGGAATGGATTCTTCACGAATTATTCAGATATTTTGGCTCGCCCCTCAAATTATAGCTTGCACCTACTATACCAAAAAGTAATTTCATCATGTGCAACTGGGATACCTCCCAACAACTATGATTTAGAAGCTGAATACTTCAAGAGTATACTCGAATCAGCATTCTATCATGATGCAAGAGGGGATGAAATTTCAACAATTACTTCCGATTACGCACTATACTGGTATGATTATTATGGAGGCTACGATGTTGTTCTAGCCGAGTTCACATACAATCAGAGTGCAGTCCAAGACATTGCAATGGTAAAGGGAGCTGCTCGCTTACAGAATAAAACTTGGGGTACAATTGCGACATGGAAGTATGATACACCACCTTATCTCGACAGCGGCGAGAACATTTACGATCAAATGGTACAAGCTTACCAATCTGGAGCAAGGTACATAACGATTTTTAACTACCCCTACCTTCCTGGAAACGATTACGGTGCAATGACAGATGAACATTTTGAGGCACTAGAACGATTCTGGAATAATGTTGTACAGCCAAATATTGGCAAACCTCGTGAATTTGGTAATCCTGATGTTGCATTAGTTTTACCAAGAAACTATGGGTGGGGAATGCGAAATGCGGGCGACAGAATTTGGGGAATGTGGGCAGCTGATAACAAATCGCCTCAAATTTGGAATATTACACAAAAACTACTTATAGAATACGGACTACGTCTAGATATCGTATACGATGATCCAACTTTCCCATTAGGTAATAGTTACAACAAAGTATATTATTGGAACGAAACAGTCACCTGAACCGGCGTTTCCATCGTATCTTTTCTTTCGGAGCAAGCCCCCAGTCCCTGAGACTCCTAAATATCGGGAGGCCGGCTATAGCTGCAAATATAGTGACAATTTCGATCCTGCCAATTAACATGGCCAGAATCACAAGCCATTTGTAGCCTAATGGCATCAAAGGGTTTGTTGCTCCCATACTTATTCCATTAGTTGTTAAAGCTGATCCTATTTCAAAGAATGAGTCAATCATGCTAACTCCTATCCCCGAGAAAACTAAGCTAAGAATGACTAAAGTGATAACGAAGCCACTTATGCTTATTAAAACTGCTTTTAATTCATCACGCGATGGTTCATCACCCTTTCTCCATACTGCATTCACCACTGTCTTGAGTCGCTGAATTCTTATGCCTCCAGCCATACTGAAAGCACAACCGCCCACCAAGCCTATGAGAATAAACAGAACCTTCACAGGAGCATTTGAAGAGGAAATGTTGAACTCAATTCCCGTCGATGATGCCATACTCACTACATTAAAAAATGAGTCAAATGGGTTCATCCACGCCAAGATGCTAATCAGAATTGTCGAGACGATAAGTAGCTCAAGATAAAATTTGATTTCTGGCGTAATCAACTCTCGAATGTTCAATCGAAAGAGGTTATAGTGAAATTGAAAATTGAAGGATCCAAGTAACATTAGAACCAGTATACTAACCTGAAAGACTCCAATGCCAGCGGCAACATTTGGTTGATAACCGCCTGTCAATACATCTATGGCTGCACAACTTGCCACGATGAGGCTGTTTGGAGAATAGACAATGTAGAAGATTCCAGTAAAGATAGCTACGAAAACAGTGTAAATTAACATGATGGAGATGAAAACTCTTTTCAAATTTGTACCGAGATCTTCAACGCCAAACGTTTGGGCGTAATCTCTGAGACTTTCGTTGGGATAAAGGAAAGCGGCAAGAATATAAATGAAACCAATTCCACCTATAAACTGCACCAAACTCCGATAGAAAAGCAGCGACGAAGGTAGGACAGATGGGTTGATGACAAAACTAAAGCCCGTCGTCGTGAAACCGCTAATTGTTTCAAAATAGGCATTTGTGAAAAGGTCAAAGGGATTTGTACTATTAAACACATTATTCCAGATAAACGGAAGTGTAAGTAATAGCGGTATCAAGATGAATGTAGCAAGCATAAGCCAAAGAGATGTCTTATCATCCAATTCTTTGCGTTCACAGAAAGAGTTGAAAAGAAAACCAGCTGCAAAAGATATGAAACATGTCGCAACCAGACTGCTTACAGCTTCAATTTCGCCGTTGTGAAGACCAATAGCAATTGGCAGGATTAAGAGTAGACCAGTTATTTGAAGGAAGAAACCCAAATTCGCTACAACACGACGTAAACTGGTCAAACTCTACCCTCAAATCATTGAATACTTAGTTTTGTTAACCAGAATAATTCGGAAGCGATTATAATCCTTTCTGAAATTCAAGAAAAATAGAAAAAGTGAGGTAAATAGCTCAAAACGGCTTTTATAAATAGGAGACAAAGAATTTGAAAGTATGAGATGATAAAAGGAGTCTAGTTTGGAACTGTTATTCATTTGTCTCTCTTTTCTCTTTTCCTCGTTTTCTTCCAAACCTAAGCTTAGCTGTCAAGATTTTTTCTGTAGCAAACAATCGTGATGCAATGTACATAACGACCATTGTGAAGATTGCGACATAGATTATGCCTGAAACTGCTAATAGATAATCACCTGATATAATTGCCTTGCTAGCGATTACCGGCTGGCTAAATGGAATTGCAAAGAATATACCTTTTATTATTGGCGGTATCGTGTTCACGTCCAAGTAAATCAGAGCTAGCATAGGAACAAAAATCAGGGGGTAAAGATAGCCGACAAGAGCTGTGGCACCTCTTACATCCTCAGCGAAGGCGGAAATGATTACTGCGAGAGCCAATCCTGCTAATAACGTAACGAAAAGGCTGATCCCTAATAATGTATAGCCAAGTGCTGTTGGTGCGAGTCCTAACTTAACTAAATCAATAGATGAACCACCAGCAGAGATTCCTGAAAAAACTGAACCAAACGCATAACTGTAACCAACAAGATACGTGACTGCTCCAATACCTGAAACAATCGCAGAACTTGCCAGTTTACCCATTAATATAGAGAATCTATCTACAGGTACTGTCAGTAATGTCTCAAGGGTTTTCTCTTCTTTCTCCATCGCTACCGATGTTGCTGCGATCTGCATCGCATAGGTTAGCAGAATCATAATCGTGATTGGTAGAACAATAGATTGCGAAAGCAATACTTGTGATAGTGCGGAAGGATCAACGTTTTGCTCGATAGTTCCCTTGATAATTGATGATTGTGTTGTTAAGATAGCGTCTGGAGCTACTGCCCGATTGAACCCATAAATCAAAGCACCGGTCCCTGCGGAGCCAATACCTGAAAAGACTCCACCTGCGGAAAACTCTCCATAGATATTGACTGATGAAACAACACTTGCATTTTCATTAAAATGACGTGACATATTCTCTGAAAAACCAGTTGGAATCTCGACAAATTGTGTACTATTGTACTGTGCGAGTAAGCCTAAATCAACTGCTTGTGTGGGAGATACATTATTTACTACTTTAAGGTCTGTAGTTGCGTTCAAATAGTTGATTAATGTCTGACTCCAATTCCCGCCATCATTATTTAAAACCAGAAGCTGTGTTTTTTGCGCTTGTTCAATAGCGGTTTGCTGTGCATAGCCCAGTATCAAACCTAATGCTGGGAACATGATTAATGGAATTATTATGATTCCGACTAGGATTTTGGGGTCGCGAACCAATTCCTTAAGCTCTTTTACAAAAATATTCCTAAAACCCTTAAGCATACCCGATCACCTTGGCAAAGACTTCTTCCAGATTTTGGCTCTCGTACTTCTTCTTCAGTTGTTGTGGTTCGCCCTCAACTGCGATTTTACCTTTGTTTACCAATGATACACGATCACAAAGATACTCGACTTCCAACATATTATGGCTGCTCAACAGAACTGTTACACCCTGCTCTTTCACGTATCGTTTGATTATTTGCCGTATATGATAAGCATGCAACACATCTAAACCGCTTGCGGGCTCATCCAAAACGGCTAGTTTTGGCTTCCCCATTAACGCTCTAGCCACAAGTAAACGCCGCTTCATCCCTTTGCTATAGGTCTTAGCTTTATCGTTTAATCTATCACCCAAGCCGCTTATTTCGGCAGCCTCTGTAACTGCTTTCTCACTGTTATTTTGAAAAAATTTCGCCATAAATCGAAGGTATTCCCAACCTGAAAGATTCGGGTAAGCGCCGGATTCTTCTGGGAGATAGGAAACAATTTTACGAACTTCGCCAGCTTGTCGCACAACGTCTAAATCAAAAACATTGACTGATCCTGAAGTTGGCAGAATCAGAGTACAAACAGTCCGCAATGTTGTGGTCTTACCTGCACCGTTTGGACCGATCAACCCATAAATCTCACCTGGTTGAATGTTAAAGCTTAATCCATCTAGTGCTCGAACTGGTCCAAATTGTTTAACTAAATTCTGAACGTCTACGGCAAGCATAAACTCAACATCTCAATTAACCGTCGAATAGCTTTGTGTCAAAATATAAGCCTTTACAAATGATTCTCCTTGAAACAAGCATGAAGTTATCTACACAGCTCTTATGGAAAAATCTGATGCTTCTTTCCTTTTAAGAAGCCTAAAACTGCAGCAAACAGAGCGATTGTGAATAGCACCAAGTAGAATAAGTGTGGGGGCGTAAGTAGGATCGGTACGATTAGAGGATAGGCAACAAGGGTAGGTAACAGTACCGTAGTAGTTGGTATCAATAGAAGCAAATTGCTCTTGTTTTTGCTGAAGAATATGCGAGAATCTTTGGTCTTAACCATGACAATCGTGGCGATAACAAACAAGGTGGTTTCGAGAGCTATGTTAATTCGGCTGTTAATTGTTATCGTTGGTAACCAAGGTGACAGATAGATTTCTCTTGAGGTAATAGGCCACAGGAGTTGAAGGTCTCCACCAATTAATAAGTCGCCTATTAAGCCGTGTGACAGTAGGGCAAGAAAGTACGGAACCGTTTTTCTCCTATAAATAATGAAGAACGGAATGAAGATTACTAATGCAACTATTGAAGAGTGCGTAGGACCTCTATGAAATTCGCCGCCAAAGAGTATGTCTATATCTGGAATTATAGAGAGAACAAAAACTGCGGGAACAATAACGTTAACCTTTAACCCCTTTGCTGATGTCTTGCTGAGAAGATAAGCTAACGCCATATGTCCAACTGCAAACATTCTTATTTTCCTTTAAGATTGTTTGGTCTTTATTGGTTATTAATAAGCATATAGTGTTGTCCTTCGTTTGTTTTTACCTATTCTCGATTTTTTGTATAGTAACAATCGCCGAAATAATATGCACTTATGATTTTAGTCTTTAACAGCATTATCACTCATGCATTTTGTTTTACACGATTTGTTATGGCATGATATCGAGATCGCTTTGCTGCATTCATGTATCTTATACAACGTAATTCATGAATAAATCCTCAGTAAAATGAATTTCTTGTCTTTACAATTCGTCTATGAATATAATACTTAAATAATTTCTAGTTGTTCTCTTCACTGAGACCACAAATGATAACGGCTTCAACTAATATTCGCTTTTTTAATACGTTAACTCGTCGGAAAGAAGTCTTCGTTCCAATCGAAGCAGGTAAAGTGGGAATGTATACTTGTGGACCCACAGTGTATGATTACGCGCATATTGGCAATTTTCGCGCCTTCGTCTTCGAGGATTTATTGAAACGTTGGCTTAAGTATCGCGGTTTTAAAGTTGAGCATGTTATGAATTTGACTGACGTTGATGACAAGACCATTAAAGGCTCAAGAAATCAGAATATTCCGCTAAAGAAATACACAGATTTCTTTGCAAAAGCTTTCTTTGAAGATGTGCAAGCGTTAAACATCGAGCCAGCTAATGTGTACCCTAGAGCTACGGATCATATTCCAGACATGGTGGCTTTAATAAAGAAATTACTCTCCAAGGGCTTCGCATACAAAGGTGAGGATGGTTCAATCTACTTCGCAATAAAGAAATTTCCCGACTATGGAAAGCTTTCAAAAATTCAGATTCAGGAGTTAAAGGTAGGTGCTCGGGTAAACGTAGATGAATATGCCAAAGAAGAAGCACAGGATTTTGCTTTATGGAAAGCATGGACGCCTGATGATGGGGATGTTTATTGGGAGACTGAGTTAGGAAAAGGCCGACCAGGATGGCACATTGAATGCTCAGCTATGTCCATGAAATATCTTGGAGAGACTTTTGATATTCACTGCGGCGGTGTCGATAACATATTCCCACATCATGAAAATGAGATTGCCCAGAGTGAAGCAGCCACCGGAAGAATGTTTGTACATTATTGGATGCACAACGAACATTTGCTAGTTGAGGGCAGGCGAATGGCAAAACGTTTCGGCAACTACTATACTCTGCGTGATTTAATGAATAAGAACTGTAATCCGAGAGCGATACGTTACCTGCTTCTTTCCACCCATTACCGACAGCAGTTTAATTTTACGCTTGAAGGCTTAGACTCAGCAAAGAGTGCAATAGAACGACTTACAAATGTAATGCGGCGACTGCAAGACGCAAACGGCGAAGAGAGTAATGGCAAAGTTGCCGAATTAATTACTAGAGTTGAGAGATGCTTTGGCGATGCAATGGATGATGACCTTAATGTTAGCGTTGCTTTGGCTTCGCTTTTTGATTTTGTGAGGGATATAAACAACTTTTTGGATGAGAACAGCATCAGCAGAAAGGAAGCGGATCGTGTCAACTCACTACTGATGAATATTGATAAGGTTCTGGGTGTCGTGGGTGAGATTGAGAAAGAAGAAAAATTATCCAAAGAAGCAGAAGAATTAATTACGAAGCGTGAAGACGCACGGAAAGTCAAGGATTGGAAAACAGCTGATACGCTAAGGCAACAGCTGAAGGCAATGGGCATAATAATAGAGGATACATCACAGGGTGTTAGATGGCATAAAGAAAAAACTTAGCCCAAGATACTCTTTCCATACAAATTCCAATCATTTGTTGCGTATTTATCTGAATACAATTTCTTTGCGAGATCAAGCTCGAAGGAACTTAACGCATCCTCAAGCATTTGAATATGTAGTGTATTCTGAAAGCCCTTAGTCAATGCATTTGCCACAGTCTCAGGGTGGACGCTATGGTGTAATTCATCTTTTATTGAAGTTATCTTGTTCTTTGCTACGTTTACAACTTCCATGCAAGAGTTTGCCCATGGAACATGCAGCAACGTGAACATTTTTTCTAAATCCACATCCAACAACAATGTTCCGTGTTGTAGAACAGTCTCTCGCTTATTGGCTTGTGAACTGCCCGAAATTTTCTTTCCATTCACCGTTAGGTTTGGACAATTCTTTGCGTCGCCTTCGTTAAAATCTGCAGTTAAACCCAGTATTCTTAGTGAATCTCTTATGCCTTCATAGATAGTCCTGTAGACGTCCATGATATTTCTAACTCCTAGATCGTTTGTGTTTGTAATCAGACTGTAAGTGACTTCACCCTTCTCATCATGGTAGACTGTGCCACCACCGGATATGCGTCTAATAACATCTACTCCAAGTGTGTGGCAATTGTTAAGTTGAACTTCATTCTCAACTTTCTGATTTCTTCCAATGGAAACCGTGGACGGTTTCCATTGGTACAGTCTAAATGTGTTTGGGACACGGTTAATCGTTCGAGCTGTTAGTATTGCTTCATCTATCGCCATATTCATGGCTGCATTTTGTGTCTCGAGTTTGAGTAGACGCCATGTTTGCATACTTCTCTCTTCTCCAAAGGTTCTTTCATGAGATGAGACTAGGAAAGTTTTAAACCTTCTTAGTTCAAATCTATGACTATCCAGAACTTACAGTGAACATATTTGGCTTCAGCTTATCATTACATGCAATTGCCAAGAGAAGTTATTGTTGGAAAAAGAACTCTAGAACGTATCCCTGAAGTATTGCAGAGACTTGGACTTACCGGCTCAGCGTTGATTGTAGTAGGAAAGAAGAGTTATGAAATCGCGGGAAAACAAGTCAGTCAACTCCTAAGAAAGAATGGAATAGACGTAAGCATAGTTCGCGTTGGCACTGCTACGGTTAAAGACGTAACTTTGGTTGAGGATCAAATTAAGATTAAGAAACCAAACGTATTGTTTGGTGTTGGCGGCGGTACGAAGATTGATGCTGCAAAACTCAGTTCCGCAGGGCAAGGGATACCATACATTAGCATTCCAACGATGCTCAGTCATGATGGAATCGCAAGTCCACTCGCTTCAGTGAAGGGTTTAGGAAAACCTTACTCGGTTATGGTGCAGGCACCTTTAGCGATCATTGCAGATACAGAAGTCATGGCTCGAGCACCCTGGAGATCAGTCATCAGTGGCTGTGGAGATGTAATCGCGAAATTTACGGCAGTCGAGGATTGGCAACTAGCAGAAGTAGACAGAAATGAATACTATGGTGAATACGCTGCAAGTTTAGCTTTAATGAGTGCTAGACTCATAATGCGAAATGCAGGTATGATTCAGCATAGAAATGAAGAAGGCATGAGGATTCTTCTGGAAGCTTTGATAAGTTGCGGAGTAGCGATGAGTATTGCAGGAAGTAGTCGTCCATGCAGCGGTTCTGAGCATCTTTTCAGTCATGCCCTTGATCAGCTCGTGGAATCTAAGGCTATGCATGGTGAGCAATGTGGGGTTGGCTCGATTTTGACAGCATATTTGCAGGGAGCAAATTGGCGTCGCATACGGGATACACTACGTGGGATTGGCGCACCGACCACAGCAAAGCAGCTGGGTTTGAAGGATGATGATGTGGTTACAGCGTTAGAGTTGGCTGCTAAAGTCAGGCCTGAAAGGTACACGATTCTACATAAGTTGAATTTGAGTTATGATGCATGTAAGAAAGCTGCAGTAAATACGGAAGTAATACGTTAGCGACGTTTATTGAGCAGGGATTGGTTTAGCTTCGGGTTTTGCTTCTGCTGCTTTCGGTTCAGCCTTAGGTGCAGCTTTGAAGGTTTCGACAAACCTTATACATGCGATGTCGGGGAAGAATTTTTGAATATCCATAGAAATGCCTCTTTTGGCTACTTGGATGCCTTCAATGTAGAATGTTTCTTCGGGCATCTCGATTGCTAACGCGTTATTCTCGCAGGTAAGCGAAAATTTGGAGGCTTCTGCAAGTGGGATTCTTCTATGAATGAGTGTAGCCCATTTTTCCTCGTTGGTTTCCAATTTTTTCTGCACGGTTACATCATAGACAAGTGTTTTTCCTGCTAATGGTGGGTTAAAATCTAACAGGACTCTTCCTGCACCCACGGCGCGTACTGTTGCCATTTTTCCACCGTACTCGACTCGAGCGCCAATGGTTGGATTGATGTCTTTAGCCAACAGTTGTTTTAACGGGACGCGCCGGACTTTTTCAGCGTCTCGTGGTCCAAATGCTTTGTCAGGCGGAATTTCGACGGTTGCTGGTTTAGAGGGTTCCATTGTCATGAAAGCTTCATCGAGTGGTTTTAGCATCCAACCTTCGCCAATCACGATGAGTTTTGGCTCGTAGATTTCGCCTTCTTTGTGTAAATGTTCTTTCTTGCTGGTCTCTTCATTTGTAGTATCGAAAACTTCGTTGGTTTCCTTAACTTTAGCTGTATAATCGATTAGTATGAAGTCGCCTTTTTGAAGTGCCATCATTAATCAATCCTTTCAGTTTCGGTTCGAACAATAGTTTTAGAGAGTAATAAATACTTTCCCACAAATCAAATTGTCTACTGTTAGCACTCATTAAGGGTTTTTGTTTTCAAATTCTCTAAATAGGTATTTAATCCTTCGACGCATTGAACATCTTTACCTACTGAGCTTAAGAGAGCACGCCAGAATCCCAGATCAACTATTATTCCTGCATGTTCCAAGTATTGTCGAAGACGATTCGTGCCTTGTTTTCCTCTTCTGTCAAAATCTAACAATAAGATAACTCTCACTATTTCTTTCTCTTCTAATTCGCTAACAGTATCTAAGAATGATTTGCCACCAGTCTTTATCGTAACGATCGGGCCTTCAACACCAAGCACTCGAAGTGTCTCTACATCTTTCTTACCTTCAACAAGGATAGGAGTTCCTTTCGTTGACTCCTCGGTCAATGCATTCAGAATTTCGATTAGCCCTTCTTCTTTTTCTTTCAGTCGCCTTAGCAACGTGTTTACCTTGTGACTTTCAGGTTCTGGACAACTTCCATGCATTCACGAGCAGACTTATCTGTTTCGAAGTAACATCGAACTGGCTCCAGAATATGTATGAGTGCTTCTGCAACGCCGCTCTTCAAGTCCGTTGGATGTAGTTTTCCCTCACCGTACATTTTCTCCAATGTTTCGTAATTCTCAAATGTTATAGAGCCGCCAAACTTTGAGGGGCGTTCAATGATGAGGGTTGGCATTTCATGGAAGATGACGTGTTTTGCAATCTCTAGCACGGGGTTCATATCAGTCTGTTTTTCGGGACACCATGCTTTGCGCATTTTGGCTCGAATCTCATCAGGTTTATCATGAATAAATATTGCCGTCCATGGTTTCGACTTACTCATTTTACTCGCAATAACCTGCTCCAATTTATCCTCTGTACTTAGCTTAATTGGTTCAGCTATGCCCATTAGCACATGATGATGAACGGCGACAGGTTTTTTCCATCCCATTTTTGGATATATCTCTCGCGCTAATATGTGAGCTTTTCTTTGATCTAATCCGCCTTGTGGAATATCTGCACAGATTTCATGTATATCAGTCGCTTGTAATGGTGGATAGAAGTACTGGCTTAAATCTAGTTTTTCGTTTTCGCTTCTGCCCATAATTGTCATACAACGCAGCGTCCTTGCTAAGGTCATGTGCTTGCAAAAACGGAGTAAATTCTGCCAGTACACATCATTATGATGATACATATCAGATCCAACAACAACTTCGATGCCAGGACAGAAAAACTTGAATGCTTTCTCATAATATTTTGTGGCGATCAAGATTCTCTGCCAATCACCACCAAATTTATTGTTTATGAAACTATGCCAATCTGCCATAAACACTCTACATTTGACGCCTGCTTTTAGCAAATCATTAATCTTGAAGCCGGAAACAATGAAATTTCCCAAATGTAGCATGCCTGAAATTTCAAAACCAATGTAGTGACCGGGATGCTCATTTGTCTGTAGTAATTGCCTAAGTTCCTCCAACGTGAGAACCTCCTCCGTAGGAGGTCTACAGATTAACTCGATTTTTTCTTCTAAATCCAAGCTAAATCAATCCAAGTGTGCTTGTACCGTTTAATGCAAACATCGACTTAAAAATCTAACATGCTCATAGAAGTGCATCGCAGTCTAAAACTGATACATAAAATTTGTTCAATTACTCACTCTTATTCACGGGCTGCAGTGTCTCCCATGTAACCTAACACTTCACTTCACAGTGGAGCGGTACGCTCCTCTTGGTCAAGCTCTCTCGGCATGGGATTTTTAGCCCGTATCTCAACCATGTGGCACGTTTTGGTAAGAGCTAAAGTTCACGGGTACAAGGTTTGTGTTACTTGCGCCTCTGTTAGTTCCGTCATACGTGCTTGCTCTACTGGTTGAGACAATTATAAGTAAGATAGTAGAGTTATTTGTCTATTTCCTCTTTCTAAAGAATTGCTATCCATTTATTTTGTTACTTTTTTAAAGCCATTACTCGTTAGTTTAATGCTTTCTTGTAGTATTCGTGCAACTCCGCATATGTATTCATCTATTAGGTCTGGTAGCGCACGCTTTACTGCCCATTAATCCTGATAAATCTATAGCTAATAGATCAATAGATGGGGCCGGGGCTGGGATTTGAACCCAGGCGCTAGGCTATCTGTCTCGATGCGTATTGCATCGGAGACCACAGGCCCATAGGCTGCCAAGCTACCTCACCCCGGCCACTTTTTGGATGATTCTGGCTACTTTTTTTCTGTGGCCATGTTGATTTGTTTGCATTTTAGTATCTTCCTTTTATGTTAAGGTTTTGATTAGCTATTAAGTAATGCAATGTTTTTGTCATGTTCTTTTCCTCAGGAAGATTAAATCACCTTGATTGCAATGAGCTTCGAAGCCGTCTTCTAAGAGGCTTGTGATTTCTTTAGGATCTGAGCTTACACGTACGACCCATTTTTGGTCGGTTGCTACAGTTTCAAATAATGCATTCTCGATGTTGATGTATTTCTCGGTGTTTTTGACGGATTTATGGCCTAAGAATTTTTGCACGAAAACAATATCTTTTGTTTCATGATAGAGCATTGTGGCTTTCCAATGGCGGAATGTATGCATATGAATTTCTAGTAAGCGTGGGTTGCTTAGATTGTATGCTAAGCGTTTGCGT
>DATGZD010000021.1:0-4429 GCA_035297385.1 Candidatus Sulfotelmatobacter sp.
TACTGAACAACATAAGCTGGCCATGGGCTGCCATCCCTGGCCAATACGTGAGTGATGTTGGCGCATGTGTAGCAGACTTTAACGTAGGCATAGCTGCTTTCATGACTAGGGAACGACAAATTGGCTCAGGAATTCAAATGGGATTCAACTTGACTGCTATCAATTTAGTAACAGGCGAAATGTTGCCATGGAAAGTAGCTTTGCCAGATGAAGCTAGCTACAATGCGGGATGCTTAATCGCAGATCATGGAATGATAATCATTCTGACACAAAACGGATACTACTTAGCCTACAACCTTCAAACTGGCCAACTTGTCTGGAAAAGTGAAACATTGCCTTATCCATGGGCATGGAATGGTTTTGGCTCATACGAAGCACAATCAGCTTATGGCATGTTCTTCCGAGAATCCTACGATGGCATCTATGCTTTCAATTGGACAAACGGCAAAATAGTTTGGCATTATGAAGCAGAAACACTTGCAAGTTTTGAAAGCCCATACATTACAAACGGTACAGAACATTATTCCTTCAACTCAGGTGCCTTACTTGCTGACGGCAAATTCTATGTAGCAAACAGTGAGCACTCAACCACATGGCCATACACTAGAGGTTGGGGAATCCATTGTCTCAACATTACCACCGGCGAGTTAATATGGAAAATAAATAACGGCATGAGCCCTGGCGGAATTGCTGACGGTTACATGATAGCAGGAAATTCTATGGATGGCTACACTTACACGTTTGGCAAGGGTAAGAGCGTAACGACAGTAGCAGTGAATCAGGAGATAATTAGCAAAGGCACTAAAATAATGATAAAAGGTACAATAATGGATATATCTCCAGCTCAACCAAATACGCCATGTGTATCTAAAGATTCAATGAGAACTCAAATGGAATATCTGCATCTTCAAATGCCAATCGATGGATTATGGCATAATGAAACTGTAACTGGTGTTCCAGTAACTCTTACAGCGTTAGGTTCAGATGGCTCTTCGATAAATATTGGCACTATAACAACTGACGGTTATTATGGTACATTCAGTCAAACATGGACACCATCAAAAGAAGGCGACTATAAAATCATAGCATCATTTGCAGGTGATGATTCATATGGTAGCTCCTCTGCAACAACTGCAATCTCTGTTGGTCCAACACCAACATCAAATAATACTGGCAATGAACAACAAATCACAGTACCAGACTATACAATGACAATAATTGGCGTAGGTATTGCATTAGCAGTCGTGATTGTCATAGCAGTTGCTGTCGCCGTGCTAATACTAAGAAAGAAATAGAATCAAAGATATAATCAAAACTTAACTTCCCTTTTCTTTTATTTTAGCAAAGATTGTATACCTGTTTCTAACAATTTTCATGATTTGTTCATACGATTCAATTGTAGTTCAGTTAGATTGTTAACGCATACACTCATTGAAGAAGATAGAAATTGCAGGAGACGTCTCCGCTTGCGCCTAGTTCAAATCCCCCATCCATTCATACATGAATTTTTCTGATTTCTAGTACTGTAAAATTTGGTATTTGCGTTCTTTAAAGAGCTCTGCATCTCCATTCCACTGGCTTATTCAAATCCAGTTTCTGTGAAAAGAAGCATCGGAATTGATTAGCAGAGGCAAGCATGTTTATAACTATCATACACAACAATCAGCACAGGTTAAATGCAGGTGCTCAATAAAGGGTTGGCGAGGCTAACTCTATGGTCACATAAATTAATCCAAAATTGGACTAAAATAGACTATGCAATTTTCATCTCATTCAGCTGGATTTTAATCTTTAGTCTTTCAATCTTGGTGAGATTGATTCAGGGGCGAACCCTCGACTTAGTGTTCATTACCATTTTTTCCTTTGCTATGATACCATTGGAACTAATAGTTATAGCAGCTTTTCAAAAATACAGCTTCAATACAAAGAGTATATCTTCGTATTCTACTCTTCAGATAACTGATTTCCAAGGGGACAAGTTGTTAAAGAATGATAATAGCTTAGTCTTTTTCTACACTGAATGGTGTCCGTTTTGTCGGAAATCATTTCATCTCCTGAAAACTCTCGATGCCTCTCAGGTAAAGGTGTATAGAGTTGACTTGTCTGATGAGAACAATCCTTTATGGGATTCTTTAAAAATCAAAATAGTTCCAACGCTCATTGCTTTCAAGAATGGAACAGAATTTTGGCGAGCAAATGGAATTTCAATGTTTGGCTTGAGGAAGAAAGACTTCAAGCAAGCAATCATTGCAACAAGCTGACACATTGGAGTTATTGGTATCACCTAAAAGAAGAGATTTGCAGATAATATCTCCACTTGCGCATAGGTTCAAATCCCTACTCCATTTCAACATAGTTTACTGTGATTCTTAATCCTTTTTTGCTTCAACTTATTTTCATTTTCTAAACCGTTTGTTTCGTTAAAGTCAAAATAATTATGTTAAAACAGGTTGCTAAGTATTGCAAGTTTTTGCATCATAATAGATGTTTCTTGCTTATGTTTGATATTTTCGCTTAACACTTTCACTATTTCACAGAGTGATAAGCCTTCTTCTTTGAGCTTTAAGAATTCTAAGCGTCTTTCTAAGACTTCATTCATTAAAAATCTTCTAAAATTGAAATGTAGATTTCAATTTCACTATAATTTGTAGTACGTTTGAGCATACCCTTTCCAATTTCTTGATGTTGCTGTATTGGGTGGGAATAATTTGCGAAGTGATTTCAAATCCCAGCGGCCCACCACGAATCCTCGGGTTAATTTTATCGCTATTTCTCACTGTGTAAATTCAAGCGGTTGTTGGTAGACAGAAAGATCGAATGTTGATTAGCAGTTGAACAAGAACCAGCATAGCTCATTGCGCAACTTCTGGTCGTCAAGTACGAGTTCACGGATTTTTTCCGGAAGCTGTGCACGCTGCCATTGGCACTCTAGGCGACCAGCCTCGTCACGCTTATCTTTAGGAGTCGCCGCACGAACAGCCCTGATCGCGTAGGCTGCCGCTCCCAACTCGTGAGCTGCTACATGAGCCACCGCCGCAGCTTGACCTGCAGCATGAGCCGCTTCCTTCGCAGCTCCCATTACACCTCGGGCCGCTGCATTAGCAGCTCCGGCGGCTGCCCCGGCTTCGGTCATCGTGATCTCACCCCGCGCCCAAGCACGTGCCTTCTCAATCGCTTGGTGTGGACGGTCATCCCCCGGTTGCGTTTCCTCGAAAAAGTGCAGTACATGCTGCGCACAATCAGCCGCCCAAACTGCAAGAAGATGATGATCTGCATCCTGTAGGGTGCCACCACGACGAATTGTAATAAACCTGGGGTCTCGTTTCTTGGGTAAGATCATTTGTCTGTCCATACTCTCCTTTAGTTCCTTGAATTACAGCACGCACCTTCAAATATTTTTTAACGAATAAACTACAAAGAAAACTGTCTATACCTCCACAGAATTATAAAAAGGAGAAAATGGGTGATATCCCCACGTGGTTGGGGTTTAAATCCTCAAGTCCAAATATTTTGACTCATAGGGCACAATTTGAGCGTTTTAGTTCCCAAGGTTTGTTCCCAAGAACAATTCTGGAATAACTACGCTTTGGCTGTCAAACACATAGAAAATCATGCAAAGCGCGCACTTTTGGAGCTGAATTAAAAGAAAAAGGGAAAGTAAATTGATTTTGTCCGTTATCAGTGCTTCCTAAGTATTAGTATTCCAACTATAACGATAGCTATGATTATAGCAACTGCAGCGCCAATAATGTAAGGCACAATTTCTGAAACTGTCAGTCCAGCGAACCCTGTTGGTTCTGTTGTAGAAGTCTGAGCCGTTGCTATAACACCTGAAGTATCAGCAGACGAACGCCAGTAAGATTCACTTCCTTCAAAAACAGCACTTATAGTATGTAATCCAGTGTTTGTCGAGTTCCAGTAGAAGCCAAAATTACCGTTTGAATCAGTTGTAACAGTTCCTAAATCAGTAACTTTTCCATCTTGACCCGTAGCTGTTATTTTTACTGGTACTCCTTTTGGTTTTGGTGGATTGTTTAGCAAAGTCGCATTTTGTCCGTATAAGTAATCCATCCATGTACTCATATCAGCATCAGCTACAGCTTGAGTGTTTGGTTTACCAGGCGATAGATCCATTACAGAACCCTCAATTAGAAGCCCGGATTGAAGTTGCTGAGCTCTAACTGTTGTTGAAGTTTTACCTTTTCCAAAACAATACAATAAACCATTGTCATTGTCTTGACCTAAAAGGTAACCGTCAGCAATGGCAAGCGGTTCAGCGCCTATAGGGAGTTTCCAAATAAATTTACCAGTGGCTTCATCAACGCAAACCAAAGTGTGAAACCTTGGTCGAGGCATCATGTTATATACTGTTTGTGATGAAAAATACAATTTTCCATCAGCGCCAGCTGCTAGATATCCAGTTAAGGGC
>DATGZD010000022.1:0-1801 GCA_035297385.1 Candidatus Sulfotelmatobacter sp.
ACGCAAAATTTAAAATATCAAAACAATCAATCAATATTTTATGTCAAAGAAAGCAAGAAAAGCTAAAGCTAAGTTAGAAAGAGACGAGGATAAGATCGTTAGAAGAGAGAATAAATGGAAAGCAGAGCAGGAACAAAAGAAAAAAGAAAAACTAAAACAAACTGATAAAACGCAAAGTTGAATTTCAAGCTCGCCTCCGTTATCGTTACTTGACTTGTTAATTGTATACAAATTATGCAAGTTTTCTGAAAAATCTTTTAATTAACCTACCTATTAAAGAAAATCTAAGTAAAATAGCGCGCGCTACTTCGTTCAATAGAAGAATTATAAGGTTAATTGTCTTGGTTGGAAACAACTAAAATTGTAACAATCATTACATTCTGTTGAATGTTCATTTCTACAATTTGGACAGCTTTTAAATTTCATATAAGTTCCTTTTGAGCGCGCGCCTTGCGGGTTCGACTGGCGATGCAGCAACCCCTAAAAGCTCGGGGTGAGCAACATTTTAATGATCTGTTATGAAACCCACATTCTTCATGTTAAGCCTGCTGGTTTCAACAACTTTCGTTTTGGTGATTCCCGCTTCGCTTGCTCAACTGCGAACGCCAGGAGTAGCAGTTGGGAACGAGTTTACCTACACAGAGAGAAGCTTCTGGCTCACCAGCGACCCTAACCTACCCCAACCAATAGGATTAGCAGATATCAACGCGACAGAATATTATAGGGTCTCTGTAACTGGGGTCTCTGGTGTAAACGTGTTAACACACATAAAGTGGCATTTCATGAATGGTACCGACGTAGAAAAAGATGGCAGCGTAAACACCGAAACGACTGACTATCAGGGCGGGTTCTGGTCGATTATCGGATCCAACCTCAATGCAACAGATCGCGTGCATCCTAACTCTGAACAAGATTTGAGTACGATTAACGAAACAAGGTCTTGGGATTATGGTGGCTATCAGAGGCAAGTTAACCACCTAATCTTGACCTTTAAAGGCGAGAAAAGTGATATTTCAGGCTCTGATTACACAGAGAATGTAGATACATACTTCGACCGGCAAACGGGCGCGCTAGTCAAACTGGGAGATAATCACGCTTATAGCAACCCAGAGACAGTCTTGGCGGTTACTTGGCAGCTTATCTCACAGAATGCTTGGACGGGTTCCGACAGTGGACAAGAATTGTCCTGGGTTGTTATTGTTGGAGTAGTCACCGCGGTGTTAATTGTCTTATTAATTATTGGATTGGTTTTTCGAAGACGAGGAAAAAAACCAGAGTAGCAGAATCGCCATTTATATGCTGAGAGACTAGGAACCATCCAGTGATGCGTTAAATTCGAATTCATTGAAAGATAAACTGATTAAGTGGTTCTCCTTGTCCAAATAAGCGATTCCGTTCTACTTACCCCGCAAACGAGAAATACACTTTCGCTTAGGCGACTTCGGACGACAAAGAAAGATAATTGCTTTTAGGTTTAAGAATTCAAGACTAAATCAAATAACATTCCACACCTTCCGTCATTGGAAAGCTACCATGGAATACCATAAGACAAAAGATATTCTCTATGTAAAAGAAATCCTAGGGCACAAATCGCTTAACAACACAATGCTATATACACAATTGATTAACTTCAAGGAGGATGAATTTACTGCCTGCATTGCTCATTCAGAAGAGGAAGCCTGTAAATTAATTGAGTCTGGCTTTGAGTTTGTCTGCGACTACGATGGTAACAAAATCTTTCGAAAACGAAAATAAGAACAATACCCTGATGACTGGGGTTTGTTGAAAAGTATGTTAAATG
>DATGZD010000023.1:0-4867 GCA_035297385.1 Candidatus Sulfotelmatobacter sp.
AGATTATTTACCTTATATATTGATTCCTTTCATACCTGTTGCTGTTTTGGTTCTTGGACTTGCTTATGGTTCTTGGAAAGAAAGCCAAGAAAAAGAGAGGCAATTAGAAGAACGTCTTAAACGTCTTGAAGAAAAACAAAATGAGTAAGTGCTGTTTAGTGTTAGCATACAAAGAATGCTTTTTTTGGAATTTTGGTTAATGGTGTGTTGTTAGGCTTAGGTCAGACTTTTAGGTTTGCTTAAGCAATACCCCCAATCTGTTTTTGTTACTAACTGGAAACCTTCACTAAGATATTTTGTGAGTTCTGCTTTATCTTCTGCATAAACAACGTCATATTGATTGTCTTTAATCCAAGATTTTACGATATGCACATAATTGAGAGTGTTAGCGATATTGCAGTGTCTAGCGAATCTTTGAGTATCTACTATATCTTTTGTCTTGAAATAATGCCAACTTATAGCGTAATGTCGGAATGTGTGGAAATGAATTTTTAGAAAGTCAGTGTTTCCTGTTTCTTTGGCTAATCTTTTCTTGTAGTCATTTATTGTGTCATTAACGTTATCTGGCCTAGAGATGTGAGAGAATATTCTTTCTTTGTCTCTGGGTATTTGTATTAGTAGAGAAAATAATTCTTCTGATATTGGATAAGTGAGAGTTCTATGTCCCTTTAACCCAGTAACTGTTACTGTTTTGCTTGTTAAGTTCAGGTCTTTCCAAGTTAAACGCCATGATTCACCACTACTAGCACCAGTTTCTACAGTGAGTAATATTTGAGCTTTAGTTGTGATTGATCTAACTCTGTAGAGAAATTGTTTAACCATTTCTGGATTAGGAACATACATTTCAGTCGTATCGTAAGCTCTAAAGTTAGGTCTTTCATAAGCTAATTTTAGAAATTCAGCATATTGCTCAACAACATCTAAAGCGTTGGATTTTACTTTATCTTTCCAAGAACAGTTTAAGATTTGATTTGTTATTTCATCCAAGTTTCCACTAAAGAATTTTACGTATCTTAATTTTCGTTTTATTGTACTTTCTCGATTTCCTTTCTTATTCAGTAGCCATATTGAAAAATTAACTAAGTTCTGCGGTAGGTTGGCATCTGGTGCCGGGGGTGGGACTTGAACCCACGAAGGCCTTCGCCAAAGGATCTTAAGTCCTTCCCCATATCCTGGGCAATTAATCTGGCCGCCCATTTAGACCTGGCTCGGGTACCCCGGCACCGGCACCTATCTTGACGGATGGGGCACGTTTAAGTTTTTTGTTTACTGTAGCTGATCTCATTGTGTTTTTGTTTGATTGTGGTTTGGAGAACAAAAAAGCTTAAAACAGTATGTTAACAATGAAAGGTAATTTCGTATTTGAGTAAGTGTTGAGGGGGCTTTAATGTGGATGAAGTCTTAGAAATGTTGGAGAGGACAACAAAGAGAGTTCAGAAATCTTTTGAGGAAAGTAAGGATTTTTCTATGAAGCAGATGCCTATTTATGAACAGGTTCTGTTGTCGAATGAGGCTTCTGAAGTACAGAAGGTTAAGGCATTATTTGGAAGAGCGTTTGAGTCAGATCGTTTAGAAAGATTATCAGCACAACTAAGCTTACTGTATATGCTGCAGGTTTTTGCGTTTAAAGTCAAAGTCTTAGAAGTTGAAGTCGCTAACATGGGTGAACAACTCACTAAATCAGGACTTCAGGATAAGCATACAGAGATTGAAGCCATAAAAAAGAACATTGACAGCCTAAAGATCCTCTTAGAAGCACAGTATGAATCACTTAAAGACATAAATGAAAAACAAGCCAAAAATCCACAATACATCTATTAATCCTGTTTGCAGTCTTGTGCTAAGGTTTGCCTAAAAAAGGCTACAGTAGGTTTTTGCTTCTTTTTATTAAAAACAAAAGTGTAATGCCTATAGGATTTCTTTCTTTTTGCATGGGTTTATGGTATCTAACGATAGTCACGGGCATAATAAAAGCCTAATAAAGGACGAAATTTGATTCTTGGTCGGCATAATTTTTAAAAATATCCTTAAGCATTCTGCTTCAAGCAGGTGTTGCTTTTGAACTTCTCTGAAACATTGATGCTCTACAAGGCTTTCTCAACAGGTCGCCTCAGATGTTCGAACGTGCTTCCCAAGATTTTTGAACGCACTCATGAACACGGACAGTATGACCTCATAATCAAAAAGAATACAACAAACAAGTTGTGCCAACACTGTATCAAAGACTTTGCAGCAAAACATAATCTTTCTGTAACTGAGAAAGACGGTTACTTTGCTCTTCAGACGGCATTGATTTATTGTTAAACCAGTAATCGAGAAGGCAGAAGGAGCTTGTTATTCGTACCGCTTATCATGGTTTAAGATGTAAAAGAGACTATTTTGATTTTCTAAATAGTATTATGTCAATAGCTCTAGGTCTTTTCTTCAAACTACGTATTTTAGTAAACAAAAAAGGAGGAAAGTTATGGTCTTCGTCTTCTTGTTAGGACTACTCCAAAACCAATCAGCAATATCACTATTATCACGATTAACGCAATAATAATGATTAGTTCTGTTGTTAAGCCAAAGAGTGAAGTTGATGTTCCACCGCCCGGAGTTCCTGTTTGATTACCTGCAGGTGCAAATACTGGTTGGTAAGAATATGTGTATCCAATACCACAGTCAAAGGTGTACGGATTATCAGTGGGAGTGGTGGTAAAGGGGTATCCACCGTGTGTTGTGTTTGTGTCTCCTGATATGGTCCAATGGCTAAACTGCCATCCATTGTTTGGTATAGCTCTCATTTTGAGCTTGTAAACGCTAGTGAAGTAATATGTTCCTGCAGCAGGTTCCGTACGACCACCGACTGCACTCAAGATTGAGATAGAACCATATGTAGCAGGTTCTGGCCCAGGTGGGTTTGGAAAAGTCGGTGTAGGCGCAAGCTGAGCAAATACTACAGAAACAGTGTATGTAGTGCCTCCTGTGACAGTAAACGTGTAAGGATTGTCGGCTACAGTTTCGTTGCTTGTATCGCTAGAAATTAACCAAGTAACGAATACTAAGTCTTGGCTTGGAGTTGCTGTCAGAGTAACTTGTTGTCCATCAGTGTAATTGTAGGTTCCTGGCAAAGGATCTGTTGATCCACCTACTGATTCTAAAACGTTTACAGTCGCTTGACCTTGCGCTGTTACGCCTAAAATCAGAAAGCTTTGAGTTATCAACAGAAGAATTAGCAGTGCAAGAATAGGTTTGGTATTCTTTACCATTTTTATGTTTTCTCCATTAAAATGAGCGTGTTTAGCTCTGTTTAATTGACTATATTTAATTATGTGATTGTGTTCTTACAATCACAAATCTTCAATATTCTTACACCATGTTGTGTTTTATGCTGTGTTAAGCATGTAATACACTCAAAGTAAAGAAGAGTGGAATGCGTAAATGGAAAGTGAGAAATCAAAAATGACCGTTACAGTTGACCAGCGTATTGTTGATTGGATTGATAAGCAAGTTGAAATACAAAGGTTCAAAGACCGCAGTCATGTTGTTGAAGTTGCATTAATGCATTTCATAGAATCAGAGAGATAAAAATAAAAGGTAATCATCGTGGTTGCCTGGCCTATTTACTTTCGCAGAACTGATAAGCTTCATAAAAGTTTGAAACTCAAACAAATAAGAAGTGGAGAAACATACTTAATTGGTTATTACAATTAAAATACGAGGTATAATTTTGGATAAAACTAACCTTCCCTCAAAGAAAGATTCAACGAAATCTATTAAGGATAGAAAAATCGTTAATCCACTACCAATACCTGAACCACATCCAGAAAAACCACCAGCCAAGATACCTATTCCAGGAGAACCTAGTGGCGGCGAAGTAAGCTTGTTTATCTGTAAAATATGTGGTAAACATTATGATAGTAAAGAAGAATTTGAATTACACATGAAAATGGATCATAAATCAAGCAAGAAATGAATAAGCAGCATAATATTTTTCATGAAATAACTGCAGATAGTAAATGTCTGAGGATAAAAGGAAAGAGTATTAATGTAAGGAGAGACGAGAAAGATTAACATTTAGTCCCCAAACCAAAAAAATAGAGGGAGAAATATTATAATTTTACATAGTTGCTGTCATAGGCATTTCTTTCTGACTCATATTTCGGTAGGCTCGTCCAATCTCCATGGCATTCTCTTTGCTTATCACATTTTTTGATGCTGCAGGAAACATCTTGTTCTCTTCAAAATCTATGTGATTACTTATCATCTCACAAAGAACTTCCACTTGAGCGATCCATTTATCATCAACATTCGATGAGTTAATATTGCCAGCAAAAGCTTTTCCAGCATTATGTTCCTCATAAGCTTTAAGTGCCCAGAGTCTTGTGTTTGAGTTGGCTTCCAATTTAGGATAGAGCAGTTTCTCTTCTCCATTCATATGAACCATTAAAGCATTAAGAGTCTGTGAATAGACAGCGGTGTCATGGTCATTGATTATTTTCTTAAAGTTTTTCTCAACTTGTCTATGTTCTGATTTGAGAATATCAAAAATATCTTCTGACTCACTCATACCACGGCTTGATTTCGTTCTTTCCAAAACAACCACCTCCTAACTAAGCAAAAATGAACAAGGTATTGTTTTGAAAATATCTAATAACTATTTGTTGTTGCATCTAGGTTACAATTGCCAAGGCTTAGAGAAGAAAGATGGCTAAGGAAGCAAACAATAATATAGCTAGCTCTGAGAAAGATGAAAGTGTCTTCTCTTAGACACTTAATTTGTGGTTGTGATTAAACAGTCACAAAAACTTATGAGGCATGCGTTACGTTGTTTGGCTTAAGGTGATTTTGCTTTGTTTTTTATGATCGTAGCTAGTCACTCGCCTGA
>DATGZD010000024.1:0-11433 GCA_035297385.1 Candidatus Sulfotelmatobacter sp.
AAAAACAGAATAATCTCCACATTGAAATGTTCAACTTTGATGCTTCACGCGTTCCACATAGGAAACCGCAAAAAAAGTAATTATGGAATCAAACTAATGATCATTGGTAAAAATTATCAGAAGACAAAGTCTACAAGGACAGAAAATTGAAAATAGCAGAAACCATTGAAGATTAAATAGACTATATCCAGGCTCAAAGAATTAAATTGACATGCCAGTTGTACTCCTATTCGTATTTAGCATTACACATCATCGTACCGAGGTTATCTCCCTTCGCCTGCAGCGAAAGAGCTCACCAAAAAGTCTTCGAGCACGGCGTAAGTAGAGTGTTGTCGGACTTTCAACAATTTCACACGACTGATCAAAAGGCCAAGCACCCTGTGTTCCACAATGCAAGCTTCCTCGATGCAACCCGATTTGTTTCAGCAGATCTGTAAGAAAGACCACAAGGAGTCCGTGACAACAAATTCGTATTAAAAACCTGACACTTTTTGTGACACAACCAATTGCATATTATCTTAAGACATTTTCTCTAATCTCTTTTCGCTGAAAAATCCAGGGATACCTCCTTCGAACGACTTCGTTAACACTCTGTGAAGAAATTACTCCTTCTTCACAGATTAATCCATGAATGAATTTGGCTCTTGTTGCTTCAAACGCTGGGTTTCTTACAATTAGTCTTTTAGGCGCCTCTTTCCAGACTTCATTGCTACTGCGTTCTTCGATAGCTTCATACTCACCCCATAAAGTTGAAGCATCGAATTTGAGAAGTTCTGAGGCAACATAGAATGGAACACGAGCTTCATTTGCTAGCAACGCAATCATGGAAGTTCCTATCTTGTTTACGATGCCTCCTTCTGATGTTATGGCATCTGCTCCAACAAGAACTGTATCAGCTTGCTTGATGAAGGAGCGGGCTGCTGAGTCAACTATCATTGTTGTCTTAACTCCGAGGTTTAACATTTCTTGAGCGGTGATTCTGCCCTGAAGGACAGGTCGTGTTTCAGTACAGATGACTTTAAAATTCTTGCCTTCTTGTTTCGCCTTTCTAAGTATGTTTGTTACTGTTGATGAGTGACAATGAGTGAAAACAGTCATGTCATTAAGGATTCGTTTGGAGCCGATTTCTGCGATTTTTTCACGAGAAGCCTCTAGACTGGATAGGAATTCCTGTGAGCTTGACAATACGATTTGAGATAAGTCATTGATTTCTTTCTTATCAGTACTTAGTACTTTATCTACTACAAATGTGATTGCGTTTCGCATTAAAGGTTCTGTCGGTCGGGAAGTGAAAAATATCGTTTTGGCCTCAAGCAGCTCTTGTACAAATTCTTGAGAGGATTCTGCTTTTGTTTCTTTGGCTAAAACTTGAAGCGCTTCCAAGGCTGCGATTGCCACTCTTCGTGCTCCCTTGACTTGCAAAGTCTTAATTCTTTGAGCGACATCATGAATGTTTTCCATACCTTTGCCCTTCGCAGATTAACATTTTTTGTATCTAGCGAAAGATATAAGCAGATTGAAACAAGAAGTACAATAATGCTGCCTGAAGATGAAAGCATTCGTGCTATACTTGAACCAATCATTGGCCCATGGTACGTTTCATTAGAAGACACTCAGAAAGCTCAAGGGCAGATCCTCACTGATTTGCTAAATAAGTACAGCATGACAGAGTATGGCGAAGCTCATTCTGCCAGTCATACTATAGGAATTCGGGAATATCAACGTAACTTTCCTGTAATTGATTATCATACATTACAGCCTTATCTTGCACAAGTTCAAACTGGTAGATATCGAACGTTCCTTTCTGAACCTGCAACTGAATGGGTTATGACGAGAGGCTCAACAGGAAAAAGCAAGGTGCTTCCAGCGACTCAGACACATCTGAAGCAGATTTTTACCTGTGGTGCGCGAGGTTTGATCCATTTTGCGTTGAGAACAAAGAACTTTGATGTTTTTACTGGTAATATTTTGAACCTAAATTTTCCTTCAATGGTTCATGCGATGAACAGCGAAGGAAAAGTAGTGACATACGGGTATAGTAGTGGAACCTATGCGAGACTGAACCCAATGTTTGAACGTGTCAGTCTTCTCCCAAGACAAGAAGATATTGATGCATTAGGTTCTGGAATAGGACGTGCTGACTGGGAAAACCGGTTTGAATTGGCATATCAGCAAGCGAGGGATAAACCTGTTACAGCTGCTATGGGTGTTACACCCGTTATACTTTCTTTTGCTCATTATATGAAAAGAAAATATGGTAAGAAGCCTTGTGACATATGGAATCTCCAAGCATTATTCTGTACTAGTGTTCGCAAAATTCAATTCAAATATGGACCAATCTTAAAACACTTTTTTGGTGAGGTTCCTATTGTGGAAATGTACACTGCTACTGAAGGAGTATTCGGTCAACAGTATGATGATTTACCGTACATTACGCCTAATTATGATGCGTACTTCTTCGAAGTCTTAACAGGCAAAGGTCCTCGAATGCTACATGAATTAAGACGTGGTGAATGGGGACGATTAATAATTTCAAGCTGTATGTTTCCAAGGTATGATATTGGAGACATGGTGGAATCAGCGGGAAACAATTATTTCCGAATTTTCGGACGGAGAACTACGTTAACATTATTGGAACATAGACTATACCGATTATTCGTGCAGTGGATCATCTAGTTACGGGTGGATTACGTCGTCTAGCGGTTAACGCGACGTATAAACCGACGATTATTATTGCAACACCGATTACAAGCAGCGTTAACGCACCGTTCCAAGCACTCGGAAATGCTGATACTGCGTTGAGGAAAGCTAAGACTCCAATTACTATTATTACGATTCCAGCGATTAAGAAACCGGTAAAACCGAATTGTCCTTTTTCTTGTTTCTCACCTTTTTCATTCCGTTGATTCTTCTCCTGCTTCTCGTTCTTCTCATTTCTCATGGGCGGTGGCACTGGTGTCGGTCCACTTGGGGCACTTGATAAAGGTGGCACTTGTGTTGTAGGTTTTAATGAAGCGCCGCATCTGGGGCAAAACGTCATGTTCTCGTCAACTTGATTACCACATCTCGGACAGTATGGCATACTCTTCACTCCCTGCTCATCCTATTTAGTTATTAGGTATTTAAAACATTTACTAGATCTAAAAAAAAGAGTTATATGCAGAATGAAACAATCTTCAGATGGAAGTGAGATAAGTGTCTAACAGACGGTCATGGGAAGAGCGTCATATGAGTGCCCCTGGAGAAGCAATAATTAATGCTGTATCTGTCGGTGTAGTCTTTATTCTGCTGGGTTTGGTCTTTGTGTTAGCATTACCCCACAACCTCTTCGAAGCAGTTATTGCATTCTTCCGCAATATGACGATACGATCTGTTGGAGGTACATCTCTTCAGTTACCTGCTCCTGCAAACTTAGGAGTACATACTATCCTTTATGCCGCTGTTTTTCAGTTCACGTTGGGCTTGGCATTATTACAAATCCTAATCTTGATTCTAAGAATTGGGTTTGGTTCACCAATTCGAAAAATATCCGAGACAGCAGGAAGCCTAGTTTTCTGGGCAGGCGCAGCTTATTTGGTATATTTATACCTCAACGCTTCAACTATGTTACGAGAGTGGTTTGTTTTCTGGGCAGGAATCATAATTGTAATAGGCATATCTATCATAGTCAGAGGACTAGTCAGGTTGGCGCGAAGATAGTTTTCAATCATTATTTTAGTCTGTCAACACCTATTGTGTGTCGCCGTAAAGGAAAATTATTAATGAAACTCCTTTAGTTTAGAGTCTAAATTCACAAGTGGAATCAGCGTTGAAGAAACTCTCCGTGGCCAAATTTGGCGGCAGTCTTATGGATGTTGAGGGCAGAAAAATCCCCAAGATTCTGAAATGCATAGATGAACTTAAAAGAAAAAATGTTGTTGGTCCAATTGTAGTGTTTTCAGCACCACTAGGTTGCACCAATGATCTTATAAGAATTGGTGAAGCTGCTGCACAGTGCGCCTCCGCATCAACGAAACAGATTTTTAAAATGTATGAAAGCATTGCTAAGCTTTATCTTAAAGATGAATATCTTGACGAAGCTCTCTGCAAGATCGAGAATTATGAAGGAAAGACACTTGATGCGTTACATTCAGTAAACAAGAGATTCAGGGGTAACATAAAAGCCAAAGTATTGACTCTCGGTGGTGAACTTGCTACTGCTGAGCTAATGAGTTTAATAATGAAGAGTCATGGATTAGACAGTTGTACGATACCCGTACAGGATTGGCCGATTGTCACTGATGATACTTTTGAGGATGCCTTACCAAATGTTGAACTTAGCAAGAAACGATTAGATTCTTTGATTGAACCTTTAGAAACTGGCAGAATTATATCTTTAGCAGGCTTCTTTGGCACAACAGTTGATGGTCTTGAGACTATTCTGGGGCGCGGAGGTTCAGATTTAACTGCTGTTTTTGTTTCATGTCTCTTGAAGGATACTTATGATGTTGAAACATTACTTTACAAGGATGTGCCAATTCAAAGTGCAGATCCAAAAGTTGTGATGGGTCAGCAAACAAATCGTGTAGCTGCGTTGACGTATAATGAAGCACATAAAGCATCCTTGATGGGTATGAAAATCGTGCAGACTCCCGCGATAGCACTAGCTAGACACTTCGCACAACCATTACATATCGTGCCCATAGATTCTCCAGAAGAATTCTCTGTAATTCAAGATGAGACTATAGGCGGCGACATAGTGAAGTGTTTGACAGGTAAAGCAGGGTGTGCCATTCTTTCGATGAGTGATGAGAAAAGTAGATCGTTGGAGGATATGCTTAGAATATGGGAGCGACGTAATGATTTTCTTGATTTAGGCGCTGAAACGTTTGAAACTGGTGAGCGTGTCCGTGATTTTCTTTTCTTAGATTCTGATTTCCTAAAGCGACATGAGGAGCGTTTGAAGGGTTTTGATGAGGATTTGAAGATAGAATACGGTTTGGGAGTCGTCACATTGGTTGGTGACAGAATGAAGAACTCTCCAGGCGTTGCCTCCATAGCTGTAAGCGCCATTAGGGGTACAAACATTAAACGCGCGGTGTTCGCTCCGCATACATCACAAATAATCATTGTTGTTGAAGACAAAAACGTAGGTGCAGTAGTAGCAGCTATTCATTCAAAGAAAGCGGAAATGAACACTGCATCTTAATATTTCACATCTATTCTGAGGTACGATTCCATGAATCTGGAGAATTGTATTTTACTTGTGGTCCAGGCTTCCACATTCTATCAACTTTCTTGAGAAAGTCTTCGCTTGAAAGGTGCTTCTTTGAAAAAGCAGGTTTTGTTAATTTCATATTTTTACTCTGCTTTGTCATACCTTCTCCTCAAAGAAGTCGTAATTGAAATTTTGATATAAGGTATGTTTCGAAGTTGAGGGTATTTAGAACCCGGAACAGGCCATCTGATTAGTATAGCAAAGTTAAAATCGCAGCCCCCTTCAACACTTTAATCTATGAAAATTATAGCTGTGTTAGGCGCAATAGCTGTTGTGATTCTTTTCTTTTTCGCAGTAATATTTCTCTTAGCTTCAGCAGCCCAAAATCTTCCGTCAGACCAACGAACATCAAGATTAATCGTAGGCGCTTTGTTGTTCATAGTTGGCATGGCTATTATTGTGGGAATATATTATACAACTCGTAAACCAAAGACTGTAATCCAACAACTAGAAGTTTCAGGACAAATGAAAGCTGCAGCCATCAAATGTCCAAATTGTGGAGGCTCAGTCGATGCGAACACAATCAAAATTGTCTCAGGAGTACCATATGCTACTTGTCCGTACTGTGGCACAACATTCGAGGTAACTGAGGAACCAAAATGGTAAAACGATTCTGGCTACTAACAATACTCCTCATAATTGGATTTGGATCTATATTTCTCATAAATCAGGCAAGTGCCCAGATAATTTACAGCATTGACCATGAATGGTGCCAACTCTTTGTCAATCAAGATGGCACAATAGATTTGATCTACAACATTACGTTATCCATACAGTCCGGAGTTGCTCATGCAATAGATGTAGGTCAACCCACGAGCGATTTTACAGTAGGTAAAGCCGTTGATCAATATGGCAATCAATTGCAGGCATCAGATACTAGCAGTGGTAGTCAGTATCAAGCCACAGTCACGCTTAATCAGCCTCTGACGGCTGGAAGCAGTGTGTGGTTTACCCTGACTACAAATGTTGCTGGGATGATATCTAACGATACTTCAAACCCAGGCAATTTGGGTATCGAGTTTGCACCCGAATGGATGTCTGTGGCCATCAATGATGTGCGAGTTCAGATTGTTCTTCCCTCAGGCGTAACGGTTAATGACGTGAAAACATTGCCTGATAAATTCTGGAATAGCACCTCAACTGTCGATGGAAATGTCGCAGTTTACTGGGAAATACCAGTTCTTCAACCAAACGAGCGATACATTATTGGCGTTTCTTTCCCTGGGCGCTTCTTACCAAATTACGCTCCTAGCTCTGGCGGAGGCTTAGCAGGCTTAGGCCAATACATTCCGTTAATAATTGTTTTCGCAGTAATAGCGTTCATTATCATCATAATAGCAGTCTCGAGAGCAGCAAAGAGTACTTATGCAGCTCCAAGGGTGAGCATGGAAAGTCTAGGTGCGCGTCGTGGTTTAACTGCTGTGGAAGCTTCTTATCTGTTGGATTTGAAGCCGACGCAAATTGTGACCGAAATTCTTTATAGTTTACTACAAAAGCGTGCGGTGTGGGCAGAATCAACTAAACCATCACTTAAACTTCAAATTCTACCTCAATTTGAGAACAAAACAGGCAGTGCAGAGAACCCTCTTAGGTACTACGAGATTGATTTTCTAAACTCATTAAAACCTGATGGTGCACTTGATGAAGAAAAACTAGCACGTACAATTATGTCGTTGAGGGACACGACTGAGGAGAAACTTCGAGGCTACAGTAGAAAAGATACGGTAGATTATTATCGTAAAATCGTTGACAAAGCATGGACACAAGTACAACAAGCGGGCACGGTAGAATTAGCTTCAAATGCTTATAATGAACAATTACTCTGGCTGATGCTCGACCCCAATCAACGTGCACGTACTGAAACAGTGTTCAGAGATAGAGTTTTTGTGCCAGACCCACTCTGGTACTGGTGGTGGTACGGATACACGACATATCATCCACGCCCTACATACTCACCAAACGTCAACGTGCCGGCACAATCGAGCAAACCGCCAACGATTCCAGGTGCTGAATTCGCAAACAACATAGCTACAGCAGTAGAGAACACATCGAGTAACATTGTCCTCAGCGTTGAAAAGTTTGCGAATTCCATTCTTCCCCCACCGCCAAAAGCTTCGCATGAGCCAGCAAGACAGGGGGCAGACTGTGTCTGTGCCTGTCATGCATGTGCGTGTGCTTGCGCATGTGTTTCATGCGCTTGTGCCTGTGCAGGCGGAGGTGTTCATTAAATGGGCTTTCTTAGGAAAAAAACAATTCCAACCGGACGATATACATATCGTGGAAAAGATAATTTTGCGGGTATGTCCCTTCAGTTAAGGGTTGAACTTGACGGACAAGGAGTTATGGTCATAAATGCCAATGCAGTTCTTCACCTAAATCATACTGCAACGGCGTTCGCTTACTATTTCATGAGAGGCTTATCAGAAAAAGAAGTCTTGAAACAAATTCATCGTATGTACAATGTAAAACAGGCGCAAGCTAAAGACGACTACAACAAACTCGTTTACACTATAAGCACGCTTGCAAAAACAGAAAAGGTTGATCCTACATCATTCTTGGAAGTTGAGAAAGAAGAACCCTTCACACACCAATATTCTGCGCCGTTACGTATGGATTTAGCCGTAACCTTCAGATGTCAAAACGATTGTATCCATTGTTACGCAGGTGGACCTCATGAGACACCCGAAATGACGACGCAGCAATGGAAACAGGCTATTGATCGTCTCAGCGATGTTGGAGTGTTCACAGTAACGTTTACTGGTGGAGAACCAACATTACGTGAAGATCTGACTGAATTGCTGTTGTATGCTCAGAATAAGGGTATGGTTACTGGACTCATAACTAACGGTAGAAGACTCAAAGACAAGGAATATGTGAATGCATTAGAGAAAGCTGGGTTAGATTTTGTACAAATAACTTTGGAATCGCATAAAGCTAGAATTCATGATTTAATGACTGGTAGTAAAGGGAGTTGGAAAGAAACTGTTGCCGGCATCAAGAATGCTTCAGAATCACAAGTTTATGTTACAACAAATAGTACTCTTGGCAAGTACAATGCTCCAGAATTTTTGGATACTGTTGATTTCATAAGATCGCTTAATGTGGCAGCCTTTGGTTGCAACAGTCTCATCTATTCAGGCAAAGCAAATGAAATCAGCGAGGAATTCGCATTGCCAATAGATACCCTTAAGGAATTGTTACCCAGGATTCATGATAAGGCACATCAACTTGGGCTTAAATTCTTATGGTATACACCAACACAATACTGTCGTTTTGATCCTATTCAATTAAATTTAGGTATTAAATCTTGTACTGCTGCCATGATAAACATGTGTATTGGACCTAACGGTGATGTCTATCCATGTCAAAGTTACTTTGAGAGCTTAGGAAACATACTTACAACCGATTGGGAAGGAATTTGGAACAACCCGCTCGCCAAAAAGTTACGCAACAGGGAGTACATTGAACTAAAATGTAAGGATTGCCCACAACTTCAAGTATGCGGCGGCGGTTGCCCGCTTGAATTGCAGAACGGAAAATATGTTTGTGGAACGACGACATAGTGTATTGATGAATGCTTCGACAACCTATTTTTATACTAATGTTTCGCATCTTACGCTAATAAAACTGTGCTGAAGCCTACTGGAAGAGTAATCTTTGACGGCATCGTGTAACAAGTTAAAACTCGTGGTATTCGATGTTGAAGGAGTCTTAATACCTAGAAATCGTTTCTTCTTTCTTATCGGGAAATCTTTAGGATTCATTCAATTAATCAAAGTATTCTTCTATGGTTTCCTCTACGAGGCTGGGTTAATTCCACTAAAGACAGCACTTAAACATCTTTTCAACGATGTAAGAGGAATGAATATAGAGAGAATACTGCAAATTGGTGCTAGAGTTCCAATTGTACCTGGTGCAGAAACACTTTTTAATAATCTTAAAGCTCAAGGTTGTAAGACGGCATTAATAACTTCAGGCTTACCGACGATTGTTACTCAATTAATCGCTGATAGATTGGGAGCTGATTATGCTTTTGGTTTTGAAGTTGGGTTAAACGGTGATGTACTTACTGGTCAAATTTGGGGGGATGTTATCGAAAGAAATGGAAAATTGGCGGTTCTTCGTAAACTGTTTAGAGATGAATCTGTGGCAATAAACTCATGCGCGGTAGTTGCTGATGATCGGAATAATGCGTCGATATTTTTGCAGGATATATTCAAGATAGGCTTTAACCCTGATTTTGTCTTACGGATTAAGGCTGATCGGATAGTAATGGGCAGTATAACAAAACTCTTGCCAATCATTAATAGAGAACCGAAGCCTTTAGGGATAAAACCTTCACGGAATGATTTAATTAGGGAGACCATTCATGCCTCAGGCTTCTTTGTTACCATCATTGCACATTTCGTTGGGCTTATCTTCATAGTTGTGCCAACAATTCTCATATTAGCATTGTACGTAATTTCTGAGTATCTTCGGACTATTGGAAAAAAGATGCCGATAATCAATTATGTTACGCGCAAAGCAGCCTCAAAGAATGAACTTTACCAGATTGTTTTAGCACCAGTATACTATGCTGTGGGCATCTTACTTGCACTTCTAATCTTTCCAGTTCCCGCAAACTATGCAACCGTCGCTATATTCACTTTAGGCGATAGCATGGCATCACTTGTTGGAGAATACTACGGAGCAACTTCGCTGCCGTTCAACAGAGCAAAGAGTTTAGAAGGATCTCTTGCAGGTTTTGTTTTTGCTTTCTTAGCTGGTGCAGTTTTTATATCGCCATGGTTTGCATTAGTAGGAGCGGCAATAGCCATGTTTATAGAATACTTACCACTACCAATCAACGATAATCTCTTAATTCCTGTCTTTACTGGGCTTATCTTAACACTTCTTGTTAGGTGAATTCGATGTGCTTGAATCGATAAGAGTTAGTTTTTGTTGATGAGACAATTTCTTTATAGTTTTTTCACGTTTCATGGCTTCAGAACGCGAACTTAATGTTTCAACGTAAGCAACTCGTTTGGGTTTATGTATCCTTGTGTACTTTGCACCTTTTCCGCAGACATGAAGCTTGGTTCGTTTTTCAAGGTTCTTTGTGTATCCAGTATAGAGACAGTCATTGTCGCATAGGAGAATATATACATAGAAGGGCAGGTTGAACCGCTCTCCGGCAAGCTATTCTTGAGTATTATTTGTTTTTTTATCTACCAGTATGCTGTCTTTAGGACGCCCCAATTGAGGCTCTTCATCTTCTAATATGAACGTAAATTCTTTGTGTAGAGCACGCTCCATGTAGGTTTCAGGGTCTATTTCTTGTACTCGTAAACGGTCAACATCGATCAAATAGATGTCATGGATACGTGCGTTAAGAATTTCTTCTTCAGTCACTGGCGGGTTCTGGTAGTATTTGTCGATTAGTTCTTTAATACGGTGTATCTCGTTTTGGGTTCTTTTTCTGGGTGGCTTTGCAAACGCTTTGGGAAATGATAGGACATAATGGGGTGGTACGCCTAACGCAAATTTTCCAGCAAAACAGCTGTATCGAACGATTTTACTGGCTAAGCGTGCTGAAAGATACATCAATGGATCTAAAGCATGATCTGGTGGAATAAACCCTGTTTCTATCTCAACTATTAGGTCCCCAAAACCTTTAGCTGAGAATAAGTCACATGTCAATATATCGTTCAAAGGATATTCTATTTGAACATCATAACCCTTCAGGATAAGGAATTTAGCGCAGACCAACTCCATGACAGAATGATTGATCTTAACTACATTTGCTTTTTGAAGTTTAAGAAGCCAATCCTTAAGATAGACAAGCTTTTTTTTGGCTTCACTATCTGTTCCGATTGTAAGACGTATCATGAGACTGTTTAGGTCTTCTTGAAATTTTGCCCTACCGTCCATCGTATTTCCCGTGCCAACAATCACAGCGGTCTTCTATATTCTAGACCCTAATCATTAATCAATACTGTATATAAGCTCATAATATACAAATTAACGTCGAAGGATTCGAGAAAGCCTTATACTTAAAAACTATAAATACTCTTGATGTGCCTCAAAAACTCCCATACTTTTATTCATTCAATCTTGTTAAAAGACCGATAAAACCACAGTTTTGGAATGCAGTTAACTTGTCAAATAGGTTTATATACAAAAATGTTATTATGTGT
>DATGZD010000025.1:0-3866 GCA_035297385.1 Candidatus Sulfotelmatobacter sp.
GTTCTGGTTTAATCCATCAAAGATCAGGTTAAGTTCTGACCACGAGAAGAGCCAAAGAGGATAACCCATCTTTGCAATGAATACAATTTCTTCTTCTGGCTGCTTGGCAATTAGGCCACCACCCTTATCTCTTTCGAGCTCAGCTAAAGAAAAGATAGTTGCCATCTCAAAATCAGACGTGAAAAGTTCTGCACGGTTTGGTGAAGGTGCCGCAAAAGGCAATAACTGCTTACTTACTCTTTGTATGGTTATTTCAGACGTAACGAGTCCCATCCATACTCTACTCAGTGCTTTTTAAGACTTATCCAAGTCTAATCTATTGTTTGAAAAAAAATCAGTTATCTTCTTCTGGAACAATGCTTTCTTTAAGAGCTCACTCTGTATAATCCATCTTTGGATTGGAATCTCAAATCGACTAGCAATGTACTTCAGAGAATCATTCAATGATTTGAAGATATAGGGTTTCTGACGCATTGCGTTTCTAACATTCTCACGGACCTGCCACACGCCAACAGGCATAATGTAGCCGGGCCGAGCTTCGCGTAATACAATAACAGTAGCTTGTCGACGTTCTTTCACAAGTAATTCACAAGTTGCTAGTCGTGCCGAATAGTAACATCCTCCGATTTGAGCGTATGTAGTTCTTCCATTGTTGCCTTCCCAATCAGAATATATCTCAATTTTTGTTCCAGTAGGGTTCCATACTGTACCTGGATACCATGCCTCCATAGATTCATAACTCCATTGAGAAGGAATCATGAGGATTTCGAACACATTATCCATGTAGATTGACTCATAAACACGATACTCGTTAATTTCTGGAAAAGTCTTCACTTGCTTTGCTAGGTCCTTACCGATTATATCATCTACTGCCGTTATGCTCCAGCGTGTCGGAACCAACTTTCTGTTTTTCTCGACTCCAAAAGCTCCCACACTGAAGGCGCGTTGAATCTTTGTAACTAAAACGCCTTCGTTATAGAGTTCCTTAACTGCTTGGACTGCTTTAAGGTCAGTGTCACGGTACGCTTTTTCTACGTGTCGTTCAAACTTTGTATTGCCTAAATGTAAATCTCTGATTGGTGCAGATGGACCAAAGGGTTGAACTTCATCATCTATAAATATACTACTTCTAGGCTTCTTGGTCAAATTTAACTCCATATCTACACTATTCTCTGCTAACGCAAGCTCACGAGTTTGCTCAATTATCTTACCAGCTTCCTCAAATTTCTGAACATGAACTCTATGCTTACCGCGGATAAGCAGAGAACGGAACCCAACAATCTCATCGATTGTTTTGCCAAACCATCGTTCAGGCATATCATAGAGACTTGTATCTTCATCAACGGGAGGAACAAGAGGTCCAGCATACACATGAGGATAACCTATTCTTCCGATAAAGACAGTTGGCGGTGAAAAACCTGCAATATCCTCTGAATCCATAAGTGGCACACTTTTCAAGAAATAATTGACTTTAACCATGATTGGACAACGGGTTTTTCCGCATAGAAAACGTGAACCCTTACAGAGAACACACAAGCTACTTTCTCGGCTATGGGTTGAGATTTGAGCCTCTTCCAATCTTGAATTGTTTTGTTTGATTAGAGTGTTTACCCAATTGTCATAAGAATTTGAAGTGTTAGACTGGATTGTGAGAGTCATGATTACTTATCTTATAGGTTCACAACTTCATATCTTTATTGTATCAAAAGCTAGCAAAAAACAGAATACGTTAAGGTTGGAAGTGGCGCCCAGGCCGGGATTCGGACCCGGGTCCTGCGGGCGACAGCCGCATATACTAGACCGGACTATACTACCTGGGCTCTGGATGCCGCTTGATAACGGATTTTCGTCTAATTAACCTTTTCATAATGTTTCATCATAAGTGGTCTTAAGTTTGGGTTTTCTTTCCAGTTATGTAGGCAATAGTGATTTTGCCGATGTTGATTTTTTGGAGTTTTTCTGGTTTTATTTTTGCGATTTTTTCTTCTGGATTTGTCGAGAGTTGTCGAATTATGCATTTTAGGGCTTCGAATTTTTCTTTAGCGTCCTCAAGAAGTGTAATCTTACCCGAGAAATGCACACATGTGTATGTGTATTCACATTCGCCTTTAACTTCATAATTATTGATTGCTTGTCCCCAAACTTTATCGTTTGCTTTTATATACTCGATTTTCTTGCCTTCAGTGGCACAGTGAAAATAGAGACAATTGTGTTGTTCATCATATCCATGACTTAACGATACAAGGTATGGTTCATTGTTATTGCAGAGTGCGATGGTCATGTATTTTGTACTCTTGAGAATGTTTCTCAAATTTTGTTGATCTGTAATTTCTCGATCTTGGCGACGAATATGAAATGACATAGTCTTTGTTGAGTGGTTAAGAAATATTAAGCTTCAGCATTAAAGTAATTCATAAAGAGTCATGGGTTAGTGGATTTAAGTTTTCGGCTAATCCTGCTGATGCCTCTTGCCACGAAAGAGAGAATATCAGGTGTAAATATGGCTAATGCTCCTAGTATGAAGTTTATGGGAAACACAAAGACGCTCTCGAACAGGTTTGAGCCTTCACTCCCACTCGGTCCGCTAATCATTAAGAAGTAACCTAAGAATTGGAAGGTTGACCAAAGTGTGGTTTGTCCTAATGCTCCGGCTAATCGTGCCAAGTATTTCTTTCCGCCAGAAACGACTGTGTCTGTATAGTTATTGAGTAGTATTTCTCCTGTTATCGCTCCTGCTCCTCCTGGAAAGAATGCATTCACCAAGACTTTCTCTAACATGTTGCCTGGGATAATATGTCCAATCCAAAATCCTGGAAAGTTTAAGATTGGTATTTCAACTCGCCCAGTGCCATAACGAATCAAAACTGGAATAGCATAGATCAGGGCACCTGCTAGTTGCCAAGTCCAGAATCGTTTACTCTTCAAGGTGGCAACGATGGCCTGGGATAACTTCATGGCTTGAATAGAAAAACTTTGGTTTTAAAAACCTTGTTGAGGAAATGAAAAATATGCTAATGTTCATGCGTGAGGAATTGTGGATTACTCTTAGTGCATAAATCTAAATGCAGAATCGGTCAACTTCTCAAATGGTAATCCAATAATACTGTAAATTCTGTTGCCCAAATACTTGTGTCCATAATACTGTAAGGTTGCTTTGCCAATCGCAAATTTCAGTTTTTTCTCGCTGAAGCCCGAATTATACAATAGTTTGTGGCGAATTAGGCTCCAGTTTTTTGGTTCTTCCCAATCCTGCTCGACAATAAAACCACCATTATCTTTCACTCGTTCAGATAGCGCGGTTCCGGGAATTGGATATGGCAATGTAAATGATAGATAATCTAAGGGCAGACCAGATGCAAAGCGTACTGTTTCCAGTACTGATTCATCATTCTCTCCTGGGTAACCAAGAATAAAGAAAGCACCAACTTGTAAACCAGCTTCCTTAGCTATGTGGACAGCCTTTTTTGCCTGTTCAATCGTGATTTGTTTTCTCATTAGCTTTAGGATTTTATTAGTTCCTGATTCAATACCAAAGAAAACACGGATGCAACCGGCTGATCGCATTTTTTGTGCAACCTCAGTGTCCATCGTATCGACTCGTGATAAACATTCCCAGCCTACCTTTAAGCGACGTCGCCGCAATTCATTACATACATTGATTACCTGCTCGCGATTCAAGGTAAAACAATCATCAGCAAACCAAACTCTATCGTAACCCAGTTCCACGATTTCCTCAATCTCATCCGCTATGTTAGTTGCTGAACGAACACGGAAACTCTGACCAAAGACAGGACGACTACAAAAATCACAACTAAAAGGACAACCCCGAGATGTGATTAAAGGCGAAATCGAATACCCAAACTGTC
>DATGZD010000026.1:0-29324 GCA_035297385.1 Candidatus Sulfotelmatobacter sp.
ACAAGAAGAATCATTTGATCTACACTTGTTGCTCCAGTAAAAGAAATCAATGCTGCCAAAAGAATCTGATAGAGTGGAGGAGTCCAGCCTAAATTAGCAAGAGGAATCCTGCCTGTTTGTAAGAAAAGTTGAGCTCGCTCTACATGCACTGCTGGGTCATTTCCTAAAACTAAACTATTCATGGATACAAGTGAGTAAAATATGAGGAGAATTATGGTTGAGAAGATTGCCAAAAAACAAATTTCAAACGCTTTAGTTTTTTCTCTTGGCAATCTTAACATTATAGTTCCCTCTTTCGAATGATGGTGGCTTATTTGACTTTGAATATTTTAACTTCATTGTTAATAAACAACAAATCGTAAGCTGGATCATTGACGAATTTTGAGATTATTTCAGGGTCACGGACAGCAACATAAGAAATGTCTCGTTCCGTTAATGCTTCCTTGTAATCAAAAACATACAATGTCTTGGGCAGAGTTTCTTTTGTTTTATCATCTACTTCTTTTCGGTACCCATCAAGATTTTTCATCATTAACTCATTAAGGGTTTTTTCTGTCTTAGAGTCTTTAAGAGTTGTCAGCGTGTTTGATACTGAAAAGGCTGATGCCCAGAGTTCAAGCTCTGTTGTTGTATCATTTGAAAAAGAATAGATTAAAGTTGCTCCACTCTGGTGAAAATCAGGCTGGCCTTTGGTGAAAATCAACTGACCTAAGACTTTTCCACCTGAATCATAGAATCCAATTGTTTGGCTGCCACCTATAGATTCGCCTTTTGTTTGCAGAGTAAAGATAACACCATTCAAGATTACATCATTACTATTAGATTCCAATGCCACAGACATGTTAACGAACTGAGTGTATTTGTAAATCGTAATGATTTGAGTATAACTGAAAAGACTGTTGCCCTTGCTTACGTGAATCGATGCCCAGTTTGATGCGTTTTCAACATACATATCTGTTACTTGGAGTTCTGAAAGGCGAAAAGACTGTACGTTGCCGTTCTCAGTTAGGACTATAGTTGTTTCATCATTCCTGAAGTTAAAGAATGCATAGGGGAAATAACTCCAATTGATGTTAGCAAGAAACATAGGATTATGTCTTGCGGTGTAGCCACCATCTTCTCTGATCTGGATTAAGCCGTTACCCAAAACATAATCTGTATCCATTAAATTCAAAGCAGTTTGTGCCGGTGCAAACTCACGCGATAAAGACAGATATTCTGGCTCGACGGCACTTAAGGTGGGTCGTTGAGCAAAGCCTCCGAACCACCATCCATAATATGCGTCTGAAACAAAGACTGAATTTGTTGGTGTGTTTTTTTGAGCCCACTGTATCGCATCATATCCTGGTGTATTCATAACTTGATAGAAACCTTGTACCGTAGTACCTGCCCAAGGAGTCATAAAAAATGCGACCGCAAAGAATGAGAATAAGACAAGAATTACTGTAATCATGGCATAGAGATTCTTGCGCGTAAAGTAGAACCAAAGTCTATGCCCGATCATGTTAGCTAGCCATTCTTGTTTAGTAAAATTCACATATACGTGGGCTACTTTTGAGAGAAAAGTTGCTCCATGATCAATCACAACGGCTATGAGAATGAAGACTGGTAGCAAAGGATAGTATAGGAATCTATTGTAATCTGTGTAGAACCCCACAAAGTATCCTTGTGTAAACGCTAACGGAACGAGAATCCAAAGCGTCAGAATTAATGAAGAAATAGTCAAAAATCTTCCCTTGTATTCTTTTGAATATAAGAAAAACAGAACGACACATGCAGCTAAAGGTACAAGTAACTCCCACGGAACGATCTTAGTAGACATCAATGCTAAACGAATATCTGCTACTGCATTAGTGCTTCGTGCATTAGCCAAATACGCAGGTATAGCTCCAAAAAGATAAGGTGAAGCAATAACAGTGCCCAAGAATACAGGTACAAGCAGTAAGAGTATGCGTTTTCTAGTAATTCCCAGTTTTTTGCTGAGATTCAAAGCGAATATTACTACAACCAATACGATACCATCAAAAACGAGCGAACTAAGCGAATGAGTAATGAATAATGCAGCAGATAACAAAGATGAAGTTGCCACGAAAGTCCATAGCGAAAATCGTTTACTCTGCAAGAACATGTAGACGATTAAAGGAATCAGCATTGAAGCTAATACATTGGGATAGCCTCCCCACATGAGCATCTCAATATCGAACCGTGAGACGGCAACAAGAAAAGCGGCGATAAATGCTGCTGATTCTGACCAAAGCTTTCTTGTTATCAAAAATGCACAACCAACTATGAGTGTGGAGAATAGCGCGACGACAAATGTTTGAGCCATATAGTCTGAGACGCCAGTAAGAAGGATCACTTGTGAGACAAGAATGTGATAGCCTGGAAACGTTAATGATAAGCCGCCACCCATTTGATAATTATTGTACAGAAAATCTGTGTTGCCAGCGGGCATAATTGAATGTATAACGCTATCATGTAGTCCAATATCAGCGCCAGGTGGAAAACCAGTCCAGAGCATCAACATGATTCGATAAACAAAAGAGAAAGCCAAGATGAGGAACAATAATAGATATTTTGAATTTCTGGATACTCTCGTGTCTTCTCTAACCACCGTTTTCAGCTTAAATGCATGGAGGATTTTAAGAGTTAAAGTTAAATATAGAGTTCGAGTATAAAAAGCGCAGTTATAAAAAAACCTAAAGAAAAAAGTAGGTGTTTAAATGTCTTGGCTAAAATCTATGATGGAGAAAGAGCCTCCCGAACCGCAGAATCCAATCGGTACCGTCGTCATCGGCAACATTGAACCTGATATGCATGACACAGCTAAAGAAGCAGTACGTAGATCATTGAAACGTGCTGGTTTTAAGACTATTGATGCAGGCAAAAGCGTTGCTCCACAAGTTTTTGTTGATAAAGCAAGAGAGAGTAACGCTGACATTATTGCACTTTCGATTAACACAGTGCCCGCAAAGAACAATCTCGCAAAGTTTGATGAAGCTATGAAAGCAGCAGGCTTGAAAGAGAAGGTAATGGTCATCATGGGCGGAGCTGCCATTAAGAAAGAAGATGCAGAAGCAATCGGTGCATTATTCGGTAAGAATAAGGAAGAAGGCGTAGATATCGCAAAGAAAGCGATGGGTCAAAAGAAAAAGTAAGAGTTAGACTGCACTCGGATGAGGCAAGATGTTAAAATTCAACACGAAACAAAATGTCTATGAAATAGGAAAAGTAAAGATCGGCGGTCAACCCGGCGAACTGCCAACATTTTTGATAGGCTCAATCTTTTGGCTTGGTCAAAAGATGGTTCAAGATGCTAACAAAGGTATATTCGATGCGAAAGTAGCTGAAGAAATAATCAATAAAATGCAGATGTGGACTGATGTTTCAGGTGTACCTCACGGTTTTGACATCGTTGGTACAACTGAAGAAGCGTTCTCAAAGTACATTCCATACATGGCTGATCATACAGAAGCCCCACTAATGTTGGATGCAATGAGTCCAAAAACACGCATGGCAGCTGCAGACTTAGTTAAGAATATGGGCATAGCAGACAGATGCTTCTACAACTCTGTCTACAAAGGCGTCACAGACATGGAATTAGCGAAACTGAAGGAAAGCGGAATTAAGATGTCCATTGTACTTGCAGATAATCCAAAGGACAATAGCCTTGAAGGAAAAATGAAGGTCCTAGAGGAAGCATTAGCTTTAGCAGATAAAGGCGGAATCACAAAACCCTTAGTCGATACAGCAATTCCAGCGTTTGCACCAGATATGGGTACAGCAGTTCGAGCGATCCACTATATCAAAGAAAAGTTCGGCCATCCAACAGGGTTGGGTACAGGAAACGTCGTTACTACGATGGGTTGGGTAAAAGCTAATGTACCAAAAGAATTCCGCAAAGGCTGCACAACAGCGACTAATGCAATTATGCAGACAATGGGTGCTAACTGGTTGATGTTTGGACCCGCAGAGCAAGCTGACTGGGTATTCCCTGCCGTTGCTATCGTCGATACATATGTTGCTTCTGCTATGGGCGACGTTGATATTCGACCACTCGATGAATCGCATCCGATCTACAGAATCTTCCTTTAAACATCCTCCATTTATTTTTTTGAATTCTTCTAAAATGATGTGCGAGATAGTGAAGCCATTTCGTTGGCTAAGTATAATTATTGTCTATACACTGTTAACATTAGCATTTGCGTATATCATTCCCAGTGATTCTTTACTTGTTGTCTTTCGTTTTTTGTTTGGCATAGTTTTTGTTGTTTTTCTTCCAGGATATTGCTTGGTTAACATACTCTTCGTGGGAAGAAATCGTTTAGACCCTGTAGAACTGGTTGTTTTGTCAGTAGCATTAAGTTTTGGAATCGCAGGTTTAGTAGGACTGTTCTTAGGCTTATCGCCTATCGGAATTACCTTTGTTCCATTAACGATTTCATTGAGTGTTGTTACTATTGTATTAGCGGTAATTGCCTTCATCAGAAAAAGAAAAGAACCAGTTCTAACTCAAGCCGCTGATCAGATAAGTAGTTGAATTTTCTATAGTGAATTATTCTTTAGGATGTTAAGTAATGCTTGCTTTGTGAAGGGTGGCAAATTAACATTGTTAGAACTATATTCTCTAATGGGTGCTTCATTTTTGCTATCTGAAGACTTATCTTCCATAATCAGATGTCCAAATTGTTCACTAATATTGGCAACATCACTTAGTTCGTTTGGAATCAAGCCTTTTTTGATATCATCATCTAGTTTTGCGGCTGCCAATAAGAATGATGCATAAAGTGGATTAGCTAAGATAGTATCGAGTCGTTTTGTGAGGGACATCTCACCAACATTTAAGTTTTTAGTCTTTGAAAGCTCAAAGGCTAATTTCTCTGTTGATAAGTGTCTTGCTTTAAGTCTATCCGCAACGGATCTTGATGGGAAGGTACCATCTTGTTTCTGTAAAGCCACTTTCACGGCTTCACGGACGCATGGGGCTACAAGTTGACCTAATCTCGATGCGGGTCCACCTAACTCAATCTTTTCGCCTGCGTTTGTTGTTGCTACTGAGAGACTATCTGTTATTGAACCCGTGGCTGCTTCGCCGCTGTATCGGCTTCGGATATCTAAATCATTTAGAGCTGCCGTTTTTGCTTCTATGGCTGTAACAAAAGCTGCAGCTAAACAACTATCTGTTGGGTTTCCATGTATGATGACAATTATGTTTATGGTTCCGTCCGAATGTTCAGCGTTTATGATTTCGCCTGCAGATTCACCGTGACTGGCACCAGCAGTTGCAATGACATTTACAGTTATGGCACCATCAGTTTTAGCAATGTGATGTCTGTTGTTGACTTTAGCTGCGGTTACCATTGCCAAATAATTTTCATGAACATCCACTTTTGCAGAAGATAATTTTACTAAGTGTAAGGGATCCTCATGGAGTTTTATGTCACTATAACCTTCGGGAACTTGAATGTTAAGGATAGCGTTTACTTTTTTGAAGCCGCCGTTATAAATGGCAGAGCTGACGGTGGTAAGGCCAGCATCAGAGGTTACGGCTATAACGTTGTCTTCTACGAGGAGTTTAACTGTTGGAGTGTTTAAGAGTGGGATGTCTTGCATGAGTTAATCGCCTAGCCTGAATATTGGTCATTTTTATTATGAACATAATTTTTGCCTTTTAAGGTTCTGGATTTAGGGTATTTGTTCTATGTTTATCTCACTTATGTTACAGTTGTTTAGGTTTTTGCTGATTTTATATTCATATGGATAGATTTATATAGTTTAGATGAGACAAGCTTGGTTATTGTAGGGGAAAAATATATGACTCTTGATGAGCAAGATTATGCAAGCTGTTTACCTGAAGTTCGAGCTTTAGTGAATCGTGTTGTACAAAGAAATATGGCCGAAGGTATCCTATTCTCTGCCGGAACAGATACAACTATAATTGCATATGAAGCAGTAAAATATAAGCCCGATTTGCCTGCGTTGACGTTGGCATTCAAGCATGGTGATCCAAAAGATACGGAATACGTCAAGAAGATGGTGGCTTTTCTCAAGTTAAAAGATCATAAGACGCATGTTTTTGAACGTGATGAGGTTCTGAGGAATGCGCCGAAAGTCGTTGAGATTTTGAGGAGTTTTGATCCTATGGAGATTCGAAATAGTATGCCTGTTTACATTGGGTTAACTCTTATGAAACAAAGAGGAGTAAACAGTGTTTTTACGGGCGATGCTTTGGATGAATTGTTTGGGTATCCATGGATGTTTCACTTATCTGAAGCGGAATTGATGAAGAAGTTTGAGGATATGTGGAGTGAGATGGGGTTTAGTTCGATTCCGTTGGGAAAATCTGTTGGTGTTACGATTAAGCCACCTTACTTGGATCCGGAATTCATGGATTATGCAAAGAAGTTGCCGATTAAGTTCAAGATAAATTTCCATGAGGGTACAAAATACGGTAAATGGATAATGCGCAAGGCATACGAGGATGTAATCCCAAAAGAAGTGATTTGGCGGCCTAAAGCACCGTTGGAGCAGGGTACTGGTACGGCGGCGTTTCGTGAGTTTTTGGCTAAAGAAGTATCTGATGAAGAATTTGAGATAAAGAAGAAGAAGATTCTCGAAGAGGATGAAGTAAAGATTGGGGATAAAGAACAATTACTCTACTATGAACATTTTAGACGAATTCTAGGAAAGCCAGGTGATGTTTTCAATGATAAATCTAAGGGCAAACAGTGTCCCTACTGTAAGAGTTACGTGAAGACAAAGATTGCTTTCTGTAAAGTCTGCGGTGCGTACCCAATCTAACTCTTTTGTTTTCTTCAGTCTTTTTTTGTTCTAGTTCTCGGTTTATCTATTTGAGTTTTTAGAAATGTTTAATTCTGCAATGCTTCACATCACGAGACAACAGGAAGCGTGTTTGAATGGCGAGGCTATCTGATCTTAAGGTTGCGATGGGTACATCTGTTCTTATAGTAGCTGTCATCTTTAGTTTGTTCATCTTTGCAATTCTTTTCTTTCTTCAGCTTGATTTTGTTACAGGTATAATTGTAGCGTTAAGTCTCACGGGTATTTTCATTTTGTTTGAGTATTTGATTGGACCAATAATCGTATCGGCGACGTCGAGGTTACATTATCTTCAGCCAGGAGAGAATCCTTGGTTAGAGAATACTGTGAAGGAATTGGCTCAGAAAAGTGGCTTGCCAATGCCTAAATTGGCGATTGTCCCGAATAGCACTCCAAATGCGTTTACATTTGGTAGGAGTCAGGCTGATGCTACTTTAGCTGTACATGATGGACTGTTAAAGGCTTTGAATGAGGATGAAGTAAGGGCCGTGATAGCTCATGAGCTTGGTCATATTAAACATAAGGATTACATTGTGATGACGGCTCTTTCTGCGCTTCCACTTATTGCGTACATTGTGGCTCAGACTGCGTTGCGGGCAGGCATGTTTAGCGGTTATTCACGACGAAATAGAGACAATAATGGAGGCATAGCACTTATCGTTATAGGTGTTATTTCATTTGCCGTGTATTACATAACTTTCCTCGCTGTGATGCGGCTTAGTAGACTTCGTGAACATTTTGCTGATGCTTATTCAGCCTATGTTACGAGTTCACCTCGAAGTTTAGAGAGTGGATTAGCGAAGATTACTTATGGTTTATCGATTTCACCAAAGCCACCTGAGGGTGCACGCGCATTCTATATTGAAGATCCAGCGTTGGCAAAGCAAGAAGTTAATGAGATAATGGATAAAAAACAAGACTATGACTTGGATCATGATGGTGTGTTGGATGAGAGAGAGCTTGAGATTGCCATGGAAAAAGAATCTAAATCTACGTGGAACAAGCTCAACTCATTATTCGCCACTCATCCGCCAACATTTAAACGGATATTATTGTTACGCGAAATTGAGAATGAGATGAATACAGGAAAATATCAAACAGAAGATATTTACACGCATGTCTAACAAATGACTCATTATTGCAGACATTGATGAAGAAACTAGATAAGAGAATTAAGGTAATGAATTGTCTGTTCCTATTTTGCAAATCTAGTAGAATTTACATTGGCATATGTTTTGGGTTTCTTGTTAGAATGAATCATTCTGCAAAGTCTTAAAAGCAGAATTAATCTTAAGACTCAAGCATCTTTACATTTAAACGAGAGATAGGAATGAGACGAAGATTAAGAATAATTACGCTGATGTTTCTAGTTTTGAGTAGTGTGATTTTCTTTCAAGAAGTTCAGCTTGTAAAGGGAGCCACTGGTGATACACTATGGAGTAAAACTTACGGAGGAGTTAACCGTGAACATTGCTATTCATTAATTCAAGCGAGTGACGGAGGTTTTGCTTTGGCAGGTATGACTGCCTCATCCGGTGCTGGGAGCGGAGACTTCTTCTTAGTCAAGACTGATTCCGCTGGTAATCAGCAGTGGAGCAAAACGTATGGAAGCATCAGCTATGAACAAGCATTTTGTGTAATTCAGACCAACGATGCGGGATATGCATTAGCAGGATATAGCTACTCCAATGTAGGCGATGTTTGGCTTGTTAAGACAGATACGTCTGTAATGCAATCATGGAATAAAAGCTATGGTGGAACCTTGGATGATGTTGCATGGTCTGTTATTCAGACAGATGATGGAGGTTATGCCTTAGCAGGTATGACGTCATCTTTTGGTGCTGGAGGTTATGATTTTTGGTTGATTAAAACAGATGCTAACGGCAACCATTTGTGGAACAAGGCTTACGGTGGAATGCGTGATGAATACGCTTACTCTATGATTCAAACCAATGATGGAGGATATATTTTGGCAGGAACCACGACTTCTTTCGGCGCTGGATACAGAGATTTTTGGGTGGTTAAAACGGACGTAAATGGTAATCAATTATGGAACTTTACCTGTGGAAGAAACGAAGATGATTGGATAAACTCTATTGTTAAGACTGCTGACGGTGGTTATGCCTTAGCAGGCGTAATAAACTCTCCAAGTAATGCTGATTATTGGCTGGTTAAAATCGATGGGTCTGGAAAACAGTTATGGAATAAGTCTTATGGTGGAATATACATGGATGTCGGATGGTCTTTAATCCAAACCAGCGATAATGGATTTGTATTTGCAGGATCTACTTCTTCATACGGCGCAGGTAAGAACGATTCTTTATTGATTAGGACTGATTCTTTGGGCAATCAATTATGGAACAGAACTTATGGAGGAACACAAGATGATTATACTTGGTCTATCGGTAACATTAATGATGGCAGTTATATTATAGGAGGGGATACAGCATCTTACGGTGCTGGGAATTTGGATTGTTGGCTCGTTAAGGTTTCAGGTGATCCTGTGATTCCTGAGTTTTCATCTTGGATAATGGCATTCATTTTTGTCCTGTCAACATTAAGCTTGTTTGTCTTATCTAGAAGGAGAAATACACATAACAAACAGTAATCGAAATAGTGGCACATCCTGTGATATACATAGAGCAGAAAATGTTGGGCTAAGTTTAGGCGCATGTTACATTTTTTCTGGTGCAAACACTCCAATTAGTGTCAAAGCATTGTAAAGTACTATTTTTGCTGCTTGTGTAATTGCTAAGCGTGCTGTGCTTAGCTCTTTTGGTTCAGCCTTGATTACGGGCAATGCGCCGTAGAATGTGTTGAATTTATCTGCTAACGCGTTTGTGTAATCTGCGATTAAGTTTGGTTTTAAGTATTCCGCTGTGTCAATGAATATGTCAGGAAAACTAGCTAGGCTTATCACGATTTCTCGTTCTAGCGGCTCTTTTAGTAATTCGAAATTAGGTTGGATGTCTGATTTCTGTGCTTTTCGTAGTATGCTGCATGCTCTTGCATGAGTGTACTGTACGTAGGGTGCACTGTTTGTTTCAAAGTTCAGCACCCTATCCCAAGTGAACACGACAGGTTTTGAACTATCCACATCGACTAGGGCATAGCGCACTGCGCCTAAGCCTACGAATTGTGCAATCTTATGCTTCTCTTCTTCACTTAACATCGGTGAGCGCTTCGAGACTTCTTCGAAGGCTCGTTCGATTGCTTCGTCTAAGACTTCATCCAATGTAATGTATCTTCCACGGCGACTACTCATTTTGTAGCCTGGCAACGTGACTAAATTATAAGCAAAATGCACCAATTCATCTGCTTGTAATCCGTAACCTAAAGCGTACAAGGCAATCTTTAGCTGTAATTGAGCCAAGGATTGTTCCATTCCAATCACGTTGACAACTCGTTCAGCCTGATTAAACTTCCACAGTGTATAAGCAACGTCACGTGTTGTGTAAAGAGTTGTACCGTCCGCTCTTACGAGTGTTAGTGGTGGAACTTCATAATCTTCTCGTAGACCTAACTTTTCTTTTAAGCCACAGATGCGTACGACTTTTTCTGCGTCAAATTCTAAAACATTGTTTTCAGTGTGGACGAAGCCAGATTTTTTTAGTTTTCGTAGTGCTTCGTTCACTTGTCCGCTCCAGACAAAATCACTTTCCCAGTCCCACGAATCATAATTTACACCTAAGTGTAGCATTGTTTCTTGAAAACCGGCTAGACATAAATCGCTGACTTCACGAATCAATTGTTTGGCTTTGGGTTCACCGTCTTCGTAGGCACGGTTTAGTCTGCCGATTTCTTCTTCAGGGTTCTCTACTTTGCTAATCTTGTCCAATAATGCTTTGAACAGATTTGGAAATTTACTTTCTAGTTCTGCTGCGATGGCTGTCCAATCAGCGATTTCATTGTTTAATCGTGTTACTTCATCAATGTTCGATACTGCTTTTGCAAGGTCGATGGCTCTCTTTAATCGGTTGATTTCTACTAGACAGCTTGTAACCGTGTATATGTTCCCTACGAATTGATCTGCTTTGATGTTTGGTTTAGGTTTGTCTAATAGTCTGTAGCCATATGCGAGGACGGATGATTGGCGTCCAACATCATCTATGTAATAATGGCGAGTAACCTTGTGTCCCCTAACTTGTAAGATTCGTGCTAAAGCATCTCCTAACATGGGGTTTCTCGCTTGTCCGATATGGATTGGATGAAGTGGGTTTACACTCGTATGTTCAACGATGATTTTGATTGAGTTCTTGGCTTTTACAAACCCGTATTCTGGGCCTAATTGTTGAATAGAATCTAAAGTTAAAGTTGAGAATTTCGGATAGTTTACGTGAAAATTTATGTAGCCGCCAGTGCTTGAAACACGATCAACAAGGTTAAACTCATATTTACTTAACGTTTTTACTAATAGTCCGGCTAATTCGACTGGTTTTTGGTTTAGTTTTTTTGCTAATTCAAAACAGAGTGATGATGCGAGTTCTCCAAAGTTGGGGTTTGGGGGCTTATTCAACGAGATAGATCCTATATGAATCTCAGGTAGAGCCTTCTTTAGTATATAATGTAATGCTGTTTTGCATTCTTCTCGAAATTCGTTGAATGGATTTTCAGCGATCATTCGTTTAGCCCTTTTTGGATGTTGCGGTAAACGTTTAAGAGGAGGTTGTATTTTAATGTGCAAACTGTTCGATGAAAGTTCATGATGAAGACGAAGATAATTTTTTCAGAAAAATGTTTACGTTACGGTACTTGGCATGTTGAAGGACCGCAACGAGTCAGCTTAGCACATGAAATCCTTAAAGAAAAAGGATATGAGTTTTTGGAACCAAAACCAGCTGAAGAAGATGATTTACTGAGAGTCCATGATGGGGATTATCTATGGAATTTAAAGAAAGGTTTGGTTGAGGACCCTGATACACCTGCTTATGATAACATCTATGAGTTTGCACGTTTATCTGCTGGAGGGGCATTATTAGCGGCAAAAATTAAGGGTTTTTCCTTGATGCGTCCACCAGGACATCATGCGGGAGTTTTCGGGGTGGCGTTGAGTGCTCCAACGCGTGGTTTTTGTTATTTGAATAATGTGGCTATCGCAGTGAAATCGCTTGGTTTGCCTTCATTGATTTTGGATATTGATGGACATCATGGTAATGGGACGCAAGAAGTTTTTTTGGGTGATAAGAGAGTTGTTTATGTTTCGTTACATCATCATCCTCTGTATCCTGGAACAGGTTATCGTTCTGAGCAGAATTGTCTGAATTTTCCGTTACCATACGATGTTGGTGAAGTGGAGTATTTGGAGACTTTAGATAAAGCGTTGGGCATGGTTGGTGATGTTAGTAGGTTTGGTGTTGTTGCGGTTTCGGCTGGTTTTGATACGTATGAGGGTGATTTGGCTTCGCTTGGGTTGACTGAGCATACTTATTTTGAGGTTGGTAAACGGATTGGTGGGTTGAAGATACCTACGTTTTTTGTGTTAGAGGGCGGTTATATGGGTAAGAATGTTGGTAACAGTGTCCATTCTTTGTTGAAGGGTTTTGAGAGTTAATAAGTTGATGTACGAGTGATTTCTTGTTTGTTCATAGAAATACTTACATAGTTAAAATGGCTAGCATAGGAAACTATGACGCAGCAGAAATTCGCTGAAAGAAGATTCATCTCTGTTGATCCAAGTAAGTGTACAGGGTGTGGAATCTGTGAGTATGCTTGTACATTGGAAAAGAATGAATCTGTTTCGAACCCTTTGCGTTCACGAATTCGTACTATTCGTATGATGCCCTTGTTCAATTTTGCTTTGGCATGCCGTTTCTGTGAGGATGCGGCTTGTGTTAAGGCTTGTCCAGAAAAAGCGTTAGCTCAATCAGAGAAAACGGGCATTTTGATGGTTAAAGAGAAGCAATGTAAGGGTTGTGACTGGTGTATTCAAGCATGTCCGCATGGTGGAATTGTACTTCATCCTGACACTGGTGTTGTGATTGCCTGTGACTTCTGCGGTGGCGAGCCTAAATGTAAGGAAGCCTGTCCTGAAGAGGCTTTAGATATTGTAGCTAGTGATGAAGCGGCGGATAAACGTTTTACGGATGCTATGGATAAGTTGCCTGCAGAGACTGAACGATTAACAGATGCTGTTAAGAAGAAGGATTTTAAGCCAATGTTAGCTGATGCTGAAAAACGTGCCATGAAAGTCAATGAGAAGCTTGAAGCACTTAATAAGAAAGCAAAAGAGAAGAAAAAGTAAACCTAAAATTTGAAATTACTTTCTATAGTTGAAAGCATAATAGCAGTCGGTGATAACTACGGTTGGGCTTAGTAGCAAGCATATGCTTTATCGCTTCTGAGAAGAGTAATCGGTGAGTATGAATTAGGTAGAAATTTTGGCATAAATGTGAAATTTGTTTAAATGTAATAAAGGATGCTTGATGTTATTGAAGAGAAACATGCTTGCAGGGTTTTCTCTTCTTATTTCTCCTTTACCTGCAAGCATGAATCCCTCCTTCCAATCTTTCATCTAACATTGTTTTGTGAGTGGGATTCTGCTGTATTTGATTTTACGATTATTTAAGATGTTATTGACTTAAGAGTCAAGGAACAGCTAGAAGTCAATTTATTCATACTGTTCTTCTTTTGTGTTCGAATTGTTGGAGTCTTGATGCAAAAATCTTTTATAGATTATTCGCTGATAGGGATAATCTAATCTGCTGGTTAATTGCGGAATGGAAAGCAAGACTAGATTCATAGTGTTGGCATGTATTCTTCTGCTTATCGCAGTTCTGATAATGGTTATGGCTTATACGTTGAATGTTGAAGTAGGTTATCCGGTTGCTTTAGCTTTAGGACTTACGGGTGCAGTGTTTTGGGTGAACGCTGAGTAGTAGAGTAATTTATTGTTATTGTCTGTTGTTTGTATTTTGATTTCTACTATTTTTGTTGAGTTTTTTCTAATTCGTCTTACTAAGGAATTGTAAGTGGGTTTTGCTCTGCTGCTAATTTCAAACTAAATTATACTAGTATTTTCCATTTTTGACCAGATCTATCTAGAGAATAGATGAAGTGGAGCCTCGGGCGGGATTTGGACCCGCGACCATTACCTTACCAAGGTAACGCCCCACCGGGCTAGGCTACCGAGGCATGTCTGTTTTTGTTTTTATTTGTTGTTTATTTTTGTTGATTTGATTAAAGTTTGAATGCTAATCTCTTTTTGCTTTGTCAATGGACAAAGATTCTTTGCTGACATATTAAAGTTTTCAGAATTTCTAGGCCTTTCATTTACCAGTTATTGAAGTTGGTTTTCCTTGAAATTCTTTTGAACATGAAATAGTGAAATGGGGGTTTGGTGTGTTTGTTGGTTTATTGTGTTTAGGAATAACTGGATTATAGCAATTTTCGCAGAATTGTTGGGTTGTTTTAACTATCTGATTATTAATTGTTTTATGTGAGTGTTGTTGAAGTTTGTTGGATAAGTGGTAGTATAGGGGTGTTTTTAAGGAAGGTTGCTTGATTAGCAGTTTTTTGAGGTTTTAGAACGGTAAGAGGTTAAAGTCAGGGTTATAAAATTTCAAAAATTTTTTGTTGTAGGTTTGTTTTTGGGAGAATTTTGCGATAGACTCTTAAGCAACTTTGGTGCGTATTTCTGGTTATGTTCGTATCCAAAGACACTAAAAAATTGGTTTTAAGCCTTATTCAAAGTGTTGTGGGTTTTGTTACGGGCAGTTATTTTGTGCCGTCGAACCTTATGCCAACGGACTCGGGATGGATTGAGAAATTAAATCAATCTGCAGTGTTCAAGTTTCTTGTTATAACGCTCTTAGTTTCTTTTGCAGCGTCAGTGTTTCGAGGTTTTCCAAACCTACTATTTCAGGTTTAGACAGTACAATCTTCTGAAAGGAAGAAGAGAATTTTTTATGTTTTTTCTTGTTTGTTTCAAGAAGTAGTTGAACAAGACAGAAATCCGCTTGGACTAATACTTCTGAATAGATTTTGGAAGAACAATTAAGTTTTGTGGAAAAGGTGTTGTTTTTGTTCTTCTAAGAAATTCCTCTAATAGAAGTTTTTGTGAAATCGGAGTATACTTCTTTTTGGTTGTTTATGAGAATTAGTCTCTGAAAGAAGATAACGAGAAAAAAATTAGTTTCTTCTTCTTGTTTAGTGTGCGAGTTTGATTCTCCTCTTGTTTTTGTTTTTGTGAATTTGTTGGCTACTGTTGAAGGATAGGTCGACTGTTTAGTTTATTCTCTATTTTTGATGTTTTTGGTTTTGTGTATTTCATGTATACATTAATGTTTATATTTTGACGTTTGATTTTTGGCTGTATAATACATCTCGGGGGAAACAAGAATAAGACGAATACTAGTTGTTTCTTTAACAGTGTTAGTATTATTGAGTATACTATCTGTGTATATTCCTAAAGAATCATCAGCTCAAAATTTAGCTGTGAACGGTGATTTTGAGTCTGAAATCTCACCGTGGCATATGATTATTTCTGATCCAAACAATGAAGGCTATACTGGAACGTTAAAGACAACAACAGATGCTTATTCAGGTAATTATGCTGCTTTATTTACTGTATTTAATCGTCCAACCTCAAATTCAGGTTACATAATTGTAGGAGAAGAAATATCTTCATATTTAATTGAAACTGAAAAAATGTATAGATTAGAATTTTATTATAAAGGAACAATGATAACCTATCCAAATGTATACTGTTTTAATTTAATGTATAATGCTGACATGACATCTGTATTACAGAAAAAATTACTTCAAGTGTTTTATGGTCCTCAATGTTCCTCAACAACTTCTTGGAAGTATATGTCCATGATTTTTGGTCCAATACCCCAAGGAACAGCATGTACGGAGATTCATTTTGATGTTGGTAGTGCTGGGAGTTTTCTGTTTGATAATTTTATAGTTACGCCTGTTGAATCACAGTTGCAATCTCCGCAGCCTTCTTCGTCAGCGCAGTTTGGTTTTGGTGTTTATTCAGATCAAGGTTGTAATAGTAGGATTTCTAGGTGTGATTGGGGTACGTTAACGCCTGGTATGTCTAAGAATATGGTGGTTTATGTTCGAAATGAGGGTCAGATTCCGATTATTCTTCAGAAACAGATGTTAAATGTTAATCCTACAAATTTAGAATCTTATCTTAATGTAGAGTGGGATTATAATGGTCAATTGTTAAGTGCTGGTCAAGTTTTACGTGTTTTGCTTGTGCTTAGAGTTTCATCTCAAGTTTTAACTATTAATAATTTTAGTTATGATTTTGTTATCATTGCTTCTGGCTAGTGAATAGTTATTTTTCTTCATTTTTTTCTCTTTTCTTTTTTAGTGTGGCAAGTTGTCTTAATATTGTCGTTGATTCTTGTTTTGGTTTATTTTGGAAAAGACTAATTTATGTGAAGTCTCGCTTGCGATTTGTGTCTATGACTATTGCCCTATCTTGGTAATACTCCATTGGGTTATTATCCGCTTTTTTGAGTTTAGGAGCTATTATTGAGTAGCTAAATATTGTTAGGTAGAAGAGACTGGGTAAGATAAGTGATACTGGAAGGACATTGTTGAGTTGGAGGTTGAAGTTTTGACTTGCTACTAAAACAGGTCCAACGGTAGCTCCGATGGGCATGATTAAAGCTATTTTATGCTTATCTGTTATGATTTTTTGTAGATCTCCTTTCTTAACCATTATGGCTATTGAGATGGTAAAAGGAATTAACTCTAAGAGGGCATAAGTTGGAGTGTTGACTTTAAAGTGTAATGCTGTATACGTTTGATTAGTGATGGGCCAAAGGAGTTGTGTTCCTCCTGTAAAATAGTCTCCTATTAATGTGTGTGATGTTATGGCAGCAAAGTATGGGATGAATGTTTTTTTGTATAATATTAGGAGTGGAATTGTAAAAGCAATTATTGTGATTAGTGAGTGTGTTGGTCCTCTATGATCAAGACCAAGAGAGTATAGTATTAAGTCTATGTCTGGTATTATTGAGGCTGTTAGTAGAAGAGGCATATTTAGTGGAGTTTTTAGTTTGCTAGCTGATGCTTTTGCTACTAAATATGCCACGGAGAAGTGTCCGATTGCGAACAATAAAATTTGCCTCAGATAAGGTTTGTCAAATACACAAAGAGGTTATTAAAGGCTGTTTTTCTATCGACTGTAGTGTTCAGTAGAGAAGTATGGGAAAAAGGCCCAAGTTCATAAAAATGGGAGTACCTAGTTTTAGTATTTTCTGTCATTCAAGATTGTACATATTGTATGTTGTGTTATGCTTAAATGTTGAAGAGGAAAACTATGTGCTTCAAAAATCTGAAAAAAGAAAGGGGAGGTTTTATAGCTTGTTTTTTCGCTTTAGCTTATACGTTAGCCCTGCGAACATTGCTAATGTAGCTCCGGCAGTTCCGATAACTGGTATTTCAGGTATGACGTTGAAAGATGTTGCTCGTATAGCAAGTACATCCTCTAAGTTAGCAACTTCTCTTCCATCTGGACCTTGAAATACTGCTTGAACTCCCCAATCACCAATACTGTCTGGTGCGTGGGTTGGGGCTACGAATTTGCGAACGTTGTATCCGTTGAAGGTTGTATCAGTGTACACGGTGACGACGTCAGTCCATTTTTCTTTTCCGGCAGCATTTCTCCATATGAAAGTAACCTGCGATACAGTAAAGTCGGTTGTATAAGCTGTCACTTGTACGGGGGCGTTAAGTTGAGTATCAATTCCATGGTAGTTGTTTGTTACATAGTAACCTGATTGTAAGCTTCCTGACTGATCTGCTGGTGGTTGTGCAGTTGCTAGGATAATGGTGCCGCATGTGATAAACAGAGATATCAGCAAGGCCAATAATATTTTATTTGTTTTCAACCCATTCTCCTCAGTATTTTGATTTATCTGTGTCTCTTATAAATCTGATTGGTTGAACGATATAGAACATTTACAGATATTATCTATCTCAAGGTTGTATTATTGCGTCTACTTATAGGTATTGAATTACATTGTTGAATAATTAAAGAGGCTGAAAACACGCATAACAACAATAACCAAAAAGTCTGGTTCACATCCTCTCATAATATTATATGTAATGCTGACAAAAAAATTATTTTAGGATTAATAATAGAATTTCATGATTGGTATTAAAATAAATTTATGTTCTTAATCATGTTATTCTTAATGGGTTGGAAGGAATAATGCTTGTAGAATTAAAAATTATCTACGAAGAGAGGGGTTATCTCTGTAAGTGTCTACAAACATTATCCTTCTCTATATATGAGCTTAAAAGTTGAATTTAACGAGTTTTGAGAAATTGAATTTACTATTTTGCAGAATTATTTTCTAATGTATACTATCTTAAAATTTTGAAGAGTTAGACAGTAGGGTTTTCCAAGTTCTGGCTGTCTGTTCATGTCTCTTTTTAGGAGGTGACATAGTTTACTATCTAACTCTTCATTTGATTTGTTTATAGTTAAAAATTTAAGGTTTATTTCTAAATTTACATTATTGTTTTTGATGAATCAGAAGGATAATGTTTGCAGGGTGAACTTCTTGTTTCTCTTACTCAAGATTCTTCTACTATTCTCTCTAAAAGATTGGAAGCACTATTTTTTGTTTTCAGCTCAAAAGTCTAAAGAAATCAATCGCACTCTATTCTTTTGGGAGATAGCAATTAATTATCTTCGGATAGTTGTTCCCATATTTGAATAAGCGAGCCTAAAATTTTTTGCGTACTCGTATGAGTACAATGAATATTACTATTATTATTGAGACTATTGAAAGGATTAAAAGCAAACCGTCTAGTTGAAGAAGTTGGCCAAGGTCATCGAAAAAATATCCGACACGTGCAGCTGTTGAAGGAGGTGGTATGTTCCCTACCGAAACAGGTAAATGATCATAAGCGATGTTAGATGGAAGGATTACTGAATTAACTGGTGATTCTTGATTAGTTGTATTGTACTCAGTTGAATTTGTTAACCATCTAAAAACTGTGGCTAATCCATAGATGTTAAGTGTTGAAATCTTTCTTAATGGACTACTAAGAGATAATGTTGGGTACATGGGGTCGCCAGAAGTGTTGGTATGACCAAGACCTAAGCTATGTCCTAACTCTTGAAGAGCCACATTCTGTGTATCAGTTTCGCTTAATATGCGATTTTGACAATCGTAGGCTGCAAGTTCAATCGTACTATTATTGATAATTCTTGAGTTCATGTATGTTCTTGTTAATCCTGCACCACAAGTAAGATTCTCGAATAGTTTTATCCAAGAAACGGTTACGTCAAAGCTTGAACTTGTTGAATTTGAAATTGTTGGCTCTATCTTAAGACGGGAAAGGTACGCGTAATCAGTATGGTTGGAAGCGAAATAGACTATTGCTTCATTCCATTGATTTATGGCTCGTAAAGATGAATTAAGATAAATAGGATTCCACCATGATTCATTAAATGAAGGAATAATTAATACTGAAATAGTTGAATGGCCCCAAGTAGGCCCTAAAATATCTAATGTATATACTTGTTCTGTTTGAGAATTTGCATATGGAACTATGGCTAAACAAAGATTAAGTACCAATAAAACAAGGATTGTTTTCTTTAGCATCAGTTTACCAAACCAGAAAAGCATGTCACATAGGCTAATGTTGCATATAAACAGATTTGACTGTAGGGCAACTACAACAAGAAACCTGGTATACTTTCAAAAAGGAGGTATACATTATGTATCCTCACTTCATTAAGGATGACTTCTGTCAATCTATCAGTTACTGTCTTTTATTCCATAAGCTATGTAATCAAGACGATAGTTTGTTCTTCATAATTGTTTTCACATAGAATATTTCTATCGTGACTGCAGCAAGAGCGATTATGAGAATTGATACTAAGGGATACTCTGGGATTGATGGAAATGGGTTATTATTTGTTAATGCTTCAAGTCGGTAGACGTATGAGCCAACGGGAAATGTGAAAGTCCTCACTATTTCTCCTGCGGGATTTACTTCTACAAATATTGCTCCTGTGTCATTAAAATTCCATGGTTGATTCTGTGGAAATTGATGTGTTGGAGTTCCAAAGCAGCCTAAATAATCTCCATTTGGAAGTATCAAAGTTGCACCACCATATAGTGTCCAGTATTGGGTTGGAGCTTCCCAACTCCAACTTACGTGTGCAGTCATGCTTGTTTCATTTAACGTAACTTCTTTTATACTACTGTGGCAATTATTAGGATTAGTATTATTGCCATAATCATTATCAAACATGCTGAAAACGTTTGGTGTTACCTGTTGAACATCATGATTATGATACCATAAACTAGAAACCCGCTGCTTATTCTCATCAAGAAGTGTAAAATTTCCAAATTGGCCGCATGCCCAGATTATTTTTCCGTTGGTTTGATTGATTTTATAGAAAGTATTTGTGTTTCTTAGATTTAGATAGATAATGTTGTTGTTATAATCCCAGTCTAAAGCGTTTGCATGAGTAAAATCCTGTACTGTTTGTCCATTAAATGTAGAAGTTTCATACAATGGAGCGTCACTCAACGGAATATGATCATAAGTATCCCAAGTCCATAGTGTTTTGCCTACCCCATCAACTTGCACAATTTTGTCGTAAAGAATGGTGTTATTCTCAACTGTCCTAACATAGACTTGCAGAGTCAGAAAAGTATTGTTAATTGGATTATATTGAATATCGTGATGAGAAATAATGTTTGGGAAATCGTTAGTTCTGTTTTCAGGTAAGTTCCATATATGTGTAGTATAAGTTGGAGAAGTATTAGCTCCATCAACATAAGGTTCACCTTGGAATAACAAAGTGTTGTTCGCAATATTGTGAACAGCGCCATAGCCGTCAGATTCACGTAAGTTTAGAAGATTACCATTAGTGTCCATAACAACTAAATATGAACTATCGTTGCCTCTTGATAGAGGAAATGCTAACTTTCCATTCCATGCATTTCCATATGTTTCAATAGTGCAAGATAAGGCAAAACCATCATTGAATACATCCAACTTTATTACAGTGTATCCTGTAAGAAGAAAAATTGCAGTTATCATTATAATTAGAATTGTTCCTCTCTTCCGTATAAAAGAAAACATACTGCAGCCTTCTATCTATTTAATACAGTATATTTGTTTCAGTGCCTAAAGCAATTCAAGTTGTTTTGGGCACTAAATTTTAATCTGTTCTCTCAAGTGTGTGAACGAATGCGATGATATATATGTTTACGTTCAAGGTTTCTGAAGGAAAAAGATTGTGAGAAGAAATTTATTATTTTTTTTCTTCTACATTTCAAGTAAATCATCAAGTACTAAACTGTATTATATCGTCACGTCAAATTCTATACTAATTTTCTTATCGTTTAGGAGTTATTGTTATTTCACAAGTAAAATTAGTGATATTTGTAGTAGATGGACTAATGGTTAAGGTTAATGTTACTGGAATTATATCATTTGGCTGTAACACTGCATCGTTATAATTCCAAGTTATGGCAAGGTATGTTTCTGCGATAGATGGAGAGAAATTTGTTGTCAAAGTTAATGTAACAGGCGTACTGCCAACATTTTTAACGTAGATTATGGAAGGTATAACATCTCCAGGTTTTAGGTTGTCATCATGATTTTGATTCCAATCGATATTTGAACATACATTTAATCCTAAAGCGTCAGTATAGATAGCAATACCAACACCTTTTGGTTGACGAATAGATGCTTTGGCGTTAACCCATTGAGCAGTTAAAGATTGAGCTATGAACAGAATAGCTAATATAATTATAAGTATCATTACTGATTTTCTTGGCACTTTTTCCCCTAAATCAAAAATGCCATATTGACACTTAATATTTATGAAGCTCTAATCAATGCACCTATATAGTAATCTAATTCGTGAGCATACTTTAATTCTTCCTAATAATACACTTGCGTGCTTGTCAACTATCAGTTTTGTACAGCATGCTTGATAACACGATGACGTAGTAGTTTTTTCCTGTTCTGTTTGTTGGTTTGTTTCTTTTTTTGTTTTAGGTTAAGCTGGATTATTCTTGTTGATTTGTTTTTTGTTAGGTGACAAAAAGTTTAGTTTGTTCTAAATAGTATGTTAAATTTTATTGTTTTTTACGTATAAAAAATGTCCTGTTTAGGAATTTTTTATGGAGAATTTTTCCTATTTTGGGGGGTACAATGTTTTTTTGTGGTGTGTTTTTGGTTTGTTTTTGGGTTTTGGGCTTTTTTTGAGGTTTTCATGTGCATTATATTATTCTTATCGATGGCTTGTTTTACGTTTTAGGAGCGTTTGCTTTGCGTAAGAAGCCGATGTATAGGCATGTTAAGAAGTATTATAAATCGTTGGGTCAGTATTGGAGGGAGCGAAAGCGTAGAAAACTTGTTCTAAAACTACATGAGGAAGGTTTAAGTCAGAAACAGATTGCTGAGCGGTTAGGTGCTAGTGTACGTACGGTTAAGAGGGATTTTGCTAAAGTTAAACCCTATTATGTGCTTAAGGTTCAGCATTAGCGCATGCGTTTTAGTTTGTTTATTGTTGTATGTTTTATGATTGTATGTTAGGTTGAATGTTGTTTGAGGTTATTTTTCTCAGTTTATCTTATTCTTCATTTAGTATGGAATAAGTTTTTTAGAAAAATGCTCTGTGCATAATATTATGTGTGATGTTGAGGAAGAAATGTTTTAGGATTAATACTGAAATTTTAGGATTGATACTAAAATAAGTTTTTTTTCTTAATGATATTATTTTTTAATGGGTTGGGTTTGGAAGGATAATGTTTGCCGGGTGAATTTCTCTTGTTTCATTTAGGAGAATAAAATAAGGGAAAGGCAGCAAACATTCATTTCCTTCCAAGTATAATTAATAAAAATAGTACATATAACTCTTTTGAAAAAAACTATCACTAACCTGTAGATTAAGCAGGTTGCTAATGTAATTTAGCTTTTCCATTATCAGCGTTTGAAGTACATAAGAAATGATATGAAATATTAGAACCCAAGAATTCTAATCCTAACCTGTGACTAGCAATCCAAAAAAAGCTCTTCTTTCTCTTAACTATTTACGTATTGCACAGACGTCTTGCATATCTCAGAAGACTATTATGAGAATATAGAAACTTCTTTAGCATGTTTTTAGTGTATTTTCAGTTGAATTTTAATTGTGCATGCGTTCTTGAAACACGTTATAGATACTGATAGGATACTTTAATTGGAGTTTATTAAAAAATTATGTATTATGTAACATTATCTTTAATGTTATGTATTTATGTTCTATAAACATTTTTGAGTAACATACAACAAATATTACTTAGTTTTTTTTAGGAGAATCAAATAATGGGAGAGAAGGGGAGGTGAAATAAGTGAAGAAAGTATCGTTAATAGCTACAGCGTTCGCTTTGTCAATGATTTGTACAGTTATTAGTCCAGTGTTTGCAGTAGTCTTTACTCCTGCACCTCCAACCATCACCGAAATAACTGGATCGCTTGGTGGAGCAGATTACTTACTACGAATCCCTAGCAATTTTAATGGAAGATTAATTGTAGAGTGCCGTGGCTATTCGCATTTGCTTTCGAGCGTCAATCTAACCAGTTATGCTAACACTTTCAATCCAATAATAAAATTGGGGTATGCTTATGCTGCATCTTATTATGGTGCAGGAGGATACTGTGTCAAAGAAGGAATAATTCGAACTCATCAATTAACTGAATGGGTCATAAACAATTATCAAGTTACGGGAAAAGTTTACCTCGTTGGTATATCAATGGGGGGTAATATCGCTTTAGAGCTTGGAGCAAAATATCCCGAGCTTTATGCTGGAGTATTAGAATTAGCTGGTACAAAGGATTTGATAACCCGCTATTATCTTCACTCATATTATGCTAGTATCACAGATGATAATGCTCTAATTGCTGCTGTAGAAGCTAATGGAGGATTAAATCCGCCGGCTCCACTTACTTCAATAGCTCAATTCCGAAACTATTGCACAAATGCTGCAAATGATGTTATGGCTCTATGTGGAGGAACACCTGAAGAAAAACCGCAAGCTTATGAACGATTTTCTCCAACTTATAGCGCAACGAACATGGCAGTGCCAACGATGACTGTGCATGGAACTGCAGATGCTCTTGTTCCATATAATCAATCAGTTATTTTCTTAAATACAGTTGTAGCAGCAGGGTATTCTGATCTTTATCGTTTCTATAAAGTAGTTGGAGGGCAACACTGTAATACGCCAGTCATGAGTCAAATACTGGTTCGGTTTCCACAATTGGTGAATTGGGTTGAGAATGGGGTTCTTCCACCTGCATCGGATACTCCATGATGAGCTTAAAACAGTTCAAGTGGTTAATTACCTCTTTTTTCTTCTTTGTTTTTTGTTTTTAGATTAAGTTGAAGTATTCTTGGGGTATCTCGCGCGCGCATAATCCATCGCGGCTCTAACATCGTCCTCTGTCAAACTCAGATAAGCTTTGACTATACGTTTGAAACTGTAACCTGCTGAGAGCAACTCAAGAACCAAGTACACTGGGATTCTCGTGCCCTTGATTACCGGTTTTGCACTCAGAATTTTCGGGTTAACTTCTATACGTTCACCCAATTTCTATCTAACCTATTTCTTTCTTACGTAGATTCGTTTTAGAATAAAATAAACTTTGTTTAAAGTGGAAACGTTTTGATTCTTATTTCCAGCTTAAGGATATATTTGTGAAAACATGGAATATCACTCAAAAGGCTCAAGGAGATTTAGATAAGCGTATATAATTTCTAATGGGTTGGAAGGAATAATGCTTGTAGAATTAAAAATTATCTATGAAGAGAGGGGGTTTATCTCTACAGGTATCTACAAACATTATCCTTCTCTATGTATGAGTCTAAAAGTTGAATTTAACGAGTTTTGAAAAATTGAATTTACTATTTTGCAGAATTATTTTTTAATGTATACTATCTTAAAATTTTGAAGAGTTAGACAGTAGAGGGTTTTTTTGCAAGTTTTGCCTATCCTTGCATCTCTTTCTTAGGAGGTGACATAGTTTACTATCTAACTCTTCATTTAATTTGTTTATAGTTAAAAATTTAAGGGTTATTTCTAAACTTAGACTATTATCGTTGCTGAGGTTAAGAGGATAATGTTTGTAGAATGAGTTTTCTCTTATTTCTTTTAGGCAATGCCAACAGAGAGGACATCTAATTCTTCTATTCATGTTAACTGTGAATTTCAATAAAAAGATAGTATTTTTGGTGTTATTGAAGTCCTTTAAAATACTATTAACGTCCTTGCTGCACTTATTCAGAATCCGTGTGTGCTACAATTTTATAATGGCTCGCGCATGCGTTGTCTTTTCCCTAATATTCATGTCATCCTACGTTGATTGCTTGCGCAACTTTATGTCCCAATTGCTGGCATTTTGCTAAATCCTCTACGGTTGGTTGCCACTTTGCCAAAACACCTTCGGCTACAATTTTGATCTTGCTCTGCTCTAAGTGGTTTTGTATAATTTTTAGTGATTCACCGCTCCAGCCATAACTTCCAAAAGCTGCACCGACCTTGTTTTGGAATTTTAAGCCCTTTAGATCTTCCAAGATTGGTGTAATAGTTGGTAATAATCCACCGTTTAGAGTTGGTGAACCTATAATGATCGCTTTTGACTTAAAGACTTCAGCGATGGCATCGTTGCGGTCTGTAACTGCCATATGAAGCAATTTTGCGGAGATACCTTCTTCTGCTAAACCGGTGGCTATTGCTTCAGCCATTTTTCTAGTTGCCTCCCACATGGTATCATAGAGGATTACAGCGGTTTTTTCGCCTGCTTGATGGGCCCATTCTTGGTATTTTTTCACTATCTGTAGAGGGTCGCTGCGCCAAATTATGCCATGGCTTGGCGCTATAATATTTACTGGTAGGTTAAGGGCTAAGACTTCGTCTATTTTGCGTAAGACTAAACTACTGAATGGCGTAAGGATATTGGCGTAGTATTTTAGCGCTTCTTCAAAGAGTTCTTTTTGGTTTACTTGGTCGTTGAAGCGAAAATTAGTTGCATAATGCTGTCCAAAAGCATCATTAGGCATCAAGATATTATGGCCTGTTAGGTAGGTAAACATACTGTCTGGCCAATGCAGCATTGGGGCTTCAATAAACACTAATTCTGATTTTCCGATAGGTATTCTATCGCCTGTTTTTACAGTTTTAAAGTTCCATGGCTGATGAAAATGACCCTCAATACTTTCTTTACCAAGCCTTGATACTACTACCGTCGCTTGAGGAGCGAACTGCATTAAATATGGGAGTGAGCCTGAATGGTCGACCTCACTGTGATTTGCTACCATATAATCTATTTTTGACGGATCGATTATTTCTCGTATGTTCTCAAGAAATTGCTTTTGGAAAGGAGTCCAAACAGTGTCAACGAGAACTACTTTTTCATCTACTATAAGATAGGCATTGTAGGAACTTCCTCGATGAGTGCTAAGCTCGTAACCATGAAAATATCTTAGTCCCCAGTCAATAACGCCAACCCAATAAATTCCTTTAGCCAACTCAAAAACCATATGGATACCTTCAAACTCTTGAATGTGCAATGACTTTATTAGTATTTCCAATAACAGCGAATTTACTTCTTGTATATGTATTTTTAACAGGTAATCTTGGTTTCTTCATAACTACGCCATAAGACTCGAACCTATAGACGTGAAGTTGTTATAGTTAAAGGCAAATCTCAAAATCGATACAGATATATAAGGACTGGACGTTTTATCAAGAAACTGAAGCGATCTACATGTACATTTTTCGTAATGTGATAACCAATTTATCTTTGGATTGTATCAAAGTAAAATTTTTAAATTTGGAGTAATATTTGCATTCGAACTCGCATAGAAAAATATAGAAAAACATGTCAAAAAAATGAAAGACAAATAGTGAAGTGACCTCAGCTTGCAAATCTTTGGAATTAGAGAAAAACCGACGAAATATTATTGTTGTGATTGCGGGAGAAAGTTAACAGCTCGGGCAAAAACGCCTAAGTGGCGAGAAACTCCAGCAGACCAGAAAAGATGTTTGCGTTGTTCTGCAAGATATAGAGGCTTAATGAAACATAGCAAGGATATAGTTTAGCGGCGCACGTTTTGAGTATTGCTAAAACGGAATCTTGGGAGTTCGCGCGCGCTTTGCTGAGTAGCTCTTATGATTAAATCGTTATGCATGTTATCGCTTAAACTTTATCATACTCGGTTATTGTATTTGCGTTGTGCACATCTACAAATCGTATTCCACATTAGGAATGCTTATCTTAAATCGACTAAAGATGATTACAAGAGCCTGATAGAGAGTGGGTAAAAAGAAAGAACACGCTTTTGTATCTCTTCTTTATGAGGCGGGGGTACTCAAAGAAAGCTTCAAATGAAGTCTGGAAATGGTATACGGCCCACACAGCGAGAAATCAAGAAAGTAAAGACCGTAGTGAAAAGTTTTAGTCAGAAGAAGCAACAGTGACGGTTAAGAATCAGAAAAAAAGTTTGCAACTACTCCTTGATGTTGGCTATCAACATTTTAATTTGGTCTATTACGGGTATTTCTCCACGGTCTCTTTCAAGGGCTTTTCGGCATGTTTCTGCAAATTCCTTGCTTTCGATTTGTTTTTGGCGAAGCTCCATATATTCTTGGTATTCCATTTGATTTCCTCCTCATATATCGAATGCTAAGAGACAATATATTAAGTAAATTTCAAAGAGATTAACATGTCAAAAACAACAATATAACGAGGGAAGCTGCCAGTATGAAGGGCAAAGCAAAATGGAAGAGCCACAGCTAAGAAGGGAAAATTCTAGTTGTCTATGACAATCATTCTTAAGCTTAACGTGTTAATACTTCAAGTTTGCATTCTCATTCTCTGTGAATAATCCAGTTGTCAGGATTTTGGAATTTTACTTGTGGGCCTTCTTTATGGATTGATGCATAAACGGTCCAGAACTCATCTTCTGTCAATCGCTCTTGTCTTTTAAGTTTATCATCAATAGAGGTCGGTTTCTTTTCAGGCTGGTTTTTCCCCTTTCGAGTAAGCATTTTTGTTAGATTAACTTTGAAAATTGTCATTGCCTCTCCATTTCTCCTCATGTAAGTTAGATCATGCCTAAATATAAGTCAAATTTCAATTGTGGACTATTTCACGAACCGAAATATTCAACAAGCTCTAATAGCAACCCATTCCAGCCCACACTATTCAATGCTCTTCATTACTAACGTAATATCTCTCCTCACATCCACTTCATGTACATGCGACATTATAGTATCAGATTAGTGCTAACGGGAACTACCTGCAATAATGTCTAAACAAAACAAGATAATAATCCAAAAAGAAAAAGGAAAATTAGTATAAAATCTTAGGTGAGGACATAATACTAAACAGTAACGTAACGCTCATCAAGATTTGTAGTATGAACATACGCTATTAGCGTAGGTATACTCCTGTCCAGTAATTCAATAAGAAGCGATTAATGAAATGCATAGTTAAGTTTAGGTGTTTATCAATTGTCAGTGTTTTTTGGACAGAATGGTTGATGGCACAATATTTGAGACTATTTGATTTTTTTTCTTCTTTTTGTTTTTTTCTTTTTTGTTTAGTTGTGTTTGTTTTTGGTTTTGTAGTTGTGTTGTACAATCATACAATAGTATTTATTAATACTTACGATATCAAACTGTTATTGATGATGCCTATGACAGGACGTAAGACGCCTCTAATTTCAATCATAGTAATCGCCACAATCGGACTCCTAACTACAGTATTAACAGCAGCAGCCGTAAACTCAAACCCTGATCCCCGAAACGAAGTAACAAGTTTTAACGTGGATTTATATACTGATGCTTCGTGCACAACTCCCTGCAAATCACTTGACTTCGGAGCTGTGAACCCAGGCAGCACTATAACAAAAACAATATACGTTAAAAATGATGCAACGATTCCCATGACATTATCGATGACTTCATCAGGCTGGAACCCAAAAAGTGCAAGGTCATGTTTAACTTTATCCTGGAATCGAGCCAACTACGTGTTGAATGCAGGCTCATCAGTACAAGCTACATTAACTCTGGCGGCCGCATCAAACACGGGTACTTTAACAACATTTAGCTTCAATGTTACAATAACAGGCAGACAAGCTACTGGCAAGTATTGATTGTAGTAATCGGTATCTAACCAACAATTTTTTTAGGTTTTGAGTAGGACATAAAGTTAGGTTTAGGTGCTTATTAATTGTCGATGTTTTTGGATATTTATGATAAAGTTGAGAGCCGTCTGATTATAGCACGCGCTTTGTGAAAACTATGTCAAATTTCTTTTTCATCCAGACTCAACTCTGAGAGAAGCTCTTGGAGACCAAGTAATCTATTCTCTTTGACATCTTTCTCGCTTGCGGCGATACTTTTCATGATCTTTTTATCATTTAGAACTTCAAGTGTCTCCATAAGTTCCTCGACAAGCATACGGAGTTTAGGTACTTCCTCAGCTAGAGTCTT
>DATGZD010000027.1:0-13953 GCA_035297385.1 Candidatus Sulfotelmatobacter sp.
TTATTGTTTGGTCTGCTTTGTTGTTATTTTTCATATCGATTAAAAGGTTCAAAATAGGTGCGGTATTCGGGATAAGGTGGCTGGCGTCTTGGACGTAACCCGTCTTTTGTTTTTTGTGGCATTCGGCTAATCGGGCTACCCGCACCTTCAGGTAGATTCTTCATCGGTGACCGTTTGCCCTTTCCACTTGCAGGACAGCCGTTTCAACGTTTCCGACTCAGCACACTCCGCACTACACATGCATCATTACCCAGTCTGAGTGGACGTGTCGTTTCTGCTCTGTAGCCACGCTTCTCAGCGTCTTCCTCTAAAGGGAAGTGCAATTCTACACGTGGACGGAGTTTCCTCAGACCCTTCATACATTTTGGTCCGACAGCCACACGCCAACTCGCCAGCCCATCTAATCATGTTCTTTTGATGGCAATAAGAATTTCTGTGAGCAAATAAGAAATTGCGAATGAATCTGGACAGAATAAATATCAGTACCAAGAATATCTATTTCTGAAACATGCATAAACAAGTCATTCTCATAACTGGCACTCCTTGCGTTGGAAAAACAACGGTTGCCAAATCACTTACAAAAAAGTTGGATGCGTTATATGTTAACTTAACTGATACTGCTAAGAAATATGACTTAACGTTGGGCGAGGACAAAGAAAGGCAAACAACCATAATTGATGAAGACAGAATGAAGAGTAAGTTGGGTGAGATTATTGATTCTGCTCAGAAAGATAGTGTAATTATTGATGGCCATTATGCTGCTGCCATTGTGTCTAAGAATCAGGTGAGTCGCACTTTTGTTCTTCGGCGTAATCCTGTTCAACTTCGCGAATTCATGGTTAAATGTGGTTTCAAAGATCAAAAATTATGGGAAAACCTCGCTAGTGAAATCTTAGATGTATGCTTAGTCGAAGCATTGAATAATCAAGATCAGAAAAGGGTTTGTGAACTTGATGTGACGGATAAGACTGTGGAAGAAATCATCGAAGATATTTTGGCAATCTTGAATAATAATAAGGTCTGTCGTACTGGAGGAATCGATTGGTTAGGTATGCTTGAACAAGAAGGAAAACTTGATGAGTATTTGAGAATGTGAAAGCTATCTTAGACTCATCATAATCTTTTGTTTAGTCAACAAGGTGATTTTTCTACGGTTTGAGTACGATTTTGCATGGTCGCTGAATTTTTCGCCAATCATTATCGGGTTCGACAAACCAACATCTGCGGATGAAGTATCCAAATTTATTATAACATTCACGCCTATGGTTCTATTCCAATCCCGAACCCAAACACCCTGTTCTGATCGTCCTTTTTGTACGATAAGGTCAAATTTACGTGAGATGCCACTGAACCCTTCTAAGGCTGAATCAGTGTTGGTTACTTTATATCCCTCTTTCTTGAAATATTGCGCTGCCAAATCCAGCAAACCTGACTTGTGGTTTGGGTCTTCGTTTCGTCTCATCTCACTTTTCCTCTGACTCAACTGTTATCTACTTGTTTGTGGAAAAAGTTTTCGGAGAAGAAGAGTATTATGGGAGTCACATTAATCATTACTTGTCCTCGATGTGGCGGGTTATTGCTTGCAGCAGACGACCAGAAGACTCGTACCTGTCCATACTGTAACTCGCGGATAGACATACAGAAAGCAAACAAGGTAGCATGTGCAACCAGTGCAATTGAAGCTTCAGAGCTCCTCCGAGAATTAAAGAGCAAGAGACAGTCCAATGTTCGAAGCCCCACTCCTAAATAAAAGCGGGAAGCGCATAATCTGTTTTCTGGGTTCCTATAACACAGTAAAACTAGTAGACTCTAATTGTTAGATTGCCTGCAATTTAAAGTGAACTATTAATGAGAGCAAATAAGGATTTCATCTTCAGTCACAAGCAAAACAAATTTCAAAAGCTACAAAAATCAAAAACTAAATGCTATTGTCTTGTCAATACTAGACTATTGATTGTTGTATAAACTTCTTGTCCGTATGCCATGCTCCATCGGTCATCCCAAGTTCCAGTTATGATATCTGTCGTGAAGCTGAATGTTCCGACAGTTCTATCATCTGTAATGAGAGTTAACTTTGTACCGCTTATGGTGCCTGTGAAGTACATGGGAGAAACGTCTGGGGTGTAGCCAAAGCCTGAGAGTTGTTGATTAGAAGCTACGAAAGAGACTTCTATGCTGACTACGTTTTCACTGTTTGTTGCAGTTATTACCCAGCTCATTGTGCGATCTTCTGAGCCAATGTCAACTAGCTCGCCTGTTTCGAAATCAGTTCTAATATAGAATTCTACTGGGAATGAAGTTTTCCAAGTACCCGCAAGCTTTCTTGCAGGACTCAATGTCTGAGGGTTCATTGTTGTATCCCTAAAATTATTCTGCTCGAATGGCGATTGTGTATCAGACATAAAGAGAATTACATAAAACAAGGCGAAGGTTACTGTGAAGGCAATGAATGCCACGATCACAACCTTAATTGGAGACATTTTATGAGGAACCGAAGTCATAATTGAATGCCTGATATTGAAGAAGCATAGTTGACACTTAACCCTTAGGTAGCAAAGATTAAGTTGCACAATATGAAGGATAACTCTAAACATTAAGACTAAGAATATTCCCTGAAGGTATGACCGCATTTTGTACATCGCATAAACTGAGTCGAAGCTTCGTCGCCGCCTCGTGTTTGGACTTGCCATACGAAAACCAAGTTGTTACCACATTTAGGGCATTCGACTTTAATCGTTGGCATAGTCTGAACTCTCTGATCTTCCTCGCTTATCACTGTAATAGATGGTTTTCCCTTAGGATGGACAACACGGCCAGTCCTCAGTGGTGCTACTTTTTTTGATGTTGTTTTCTTATATCCACATTTGGAGCAGGCAAGAATTGCTATTGTTTTGCTACCCGTCTCAGATTTTGTGGGTAGGAGGATGCAACCACAGTTTGGACAAAACTCCATAGAGAATTCGCCTTGTTCACTGAAATTAATAGACTTCATTAACGACGATAAGAAACGATATAAGGTTTTCCAAGGAATCTTCATTTATTGTTGTATTCTTCAAGTAGAAAAGCAGAAAGATACCATAGACTTTAAAACTCTTAACTGTAGTTATACAGCAATAATTAAGTGAGCTATAAAATGGGTAGAATCATAAACATCTACGGTAGAAAAGTATTCAGTTTAGCCTTAATCTTCAACTCACTGTTAACTGTGGTCTTCTCTGTTGGTTTGTTAGCTAGTTACTATACGTTGTTTCCAAATTGGACACCATACCCGCCTTACATATTCAATGGTCAATTATTCTGGATTTTAATTCCAGCCGCATTGTTGAATCTCTTCCCTTGCGTCAACATTGGCAAGGTACATACTGGTAGACTATGGTTTCATCACTACGTGTATGGTTTCATCGTAAGTTCCTTAGCTGCAGCCGTAAGCGCTGTAAGTATCCCCGAGGGAATACCTACTTTATTCACAATATACACAACTAATGTGAGTATAAACGCGCTTCGATTCTTAATTCTTGGAGGATTGACCCTAGTAATAGATGATTTGGCTGATGTTTCGAAGAAATTGAAATCAGGTTTAGGGTCAATGAAGCGAAGAGCTCAACAGAACGGCAAGACTTTTCATGTAATTCAAGCCTTAATGGCGTTCGTTACGCTATATTTCTTTGTAGCCATAAGCATCTATCTCCCTCAACATCCAGCTGAAATTACGTTGGCCAATATGATCTTGTTAGGCACTTTGTTGATTACTGTGGTTACATCCTTCGCAAACGTAGGAAGAAGGGTCTGGCTAAACATTAAATCGAATGACTACAAGAAATATTGACTCTCACTCGAACTTTTTTGAACAAACATTTTTCTATAAAATCTTTAACGAATGGTGCTATTAATCCTAATGCAATTATAATTCGTAAATTGCACAGTATATGAAGTGGCAAGCTAGATTTCGCAAAAAACAAATTTAGAGTTTATTAAGCCAATCAGAGAAAGTCTTCTCATTTAATCCTAAACCAAGGTTTGCGTCGAGCCTACTTGTGGCTTTTCCTTGTTCGAAAAATATCAACGTTGGTACAGCTTCTATTGAAAAATCATACCACAGAGGATTATCATCGTCATCTATGTAAACGCGCATCGTCTTATCAAATGCTTTCTTTGGTACAAGTCTTTCAAAAATAGGAAAGAATCGCACACAAAAGGGGCACCAAGAAGCACAAAACAAAACAAGCACACGTCTATACTGTTGTATATATTCTTCAAGCGAATGCTGGTCATTGAAAGTGTCCATGATTATCAGCCAAGAGAGGATTGAGAACCTCTTAAACATGACGCTAAAGAATTATGACACCAAAAGCCTAAACATTGTATGAATCGTAGAGAATTATTGAAATCTCTCGGTGAAAGTAAGTGGCACTAAAGAGTCGGTATAGGCGAGGGTACCCTGTCGCCGTTCTAATAGGGTTTGCGGAAAAAGAAGCTGCTTTGTGGAGAATCTACAGCAGAGTTGTGAAACCAGAAACAACCATAAGACTCAATGGAAACCGAAATAACATCAAAGACACATACAATTTTAATGAATTAATCGTCAACGCTTTAAGACCAATATTGAAGGAAGGCATCAGAAGCATAATATTGGCATCACCCCCAAGGACAGCTTATACACAGGATTTCAGAGAACATGTGAAACGTCATCACACTTGGCTAACACTAGGAACAAACAAAGTAACGTTCGCTGAAATTACGGGTTCAGCAATCACAATTTCCGATGTTTCAGCATTAACCAAAAATCCTCTTTTCAAAGAATTAATTCAAAATGCTGCGTCTGAGGAAACTGAGAATTTGCTGGATTTATTGGAGGCAAATCTAAACGATACTAGCGGAAACAAGTCTGTGTTATATTCACTTGAAGATATTGAGGACTTGATCCTTTACTCACAAGCTATTAAGGTTAAGCCTGAATTTCTTCTCTTAACCAACAAATACTTGACGCACGTTAGACAGAAAAATAGAGTTCAAAAATTGATGCAGATTGCAATCAACAAGAACATCAAGGCGCGAGTAGTTGACACAGATTCGCCAGCAGGTAAGCGTTTAACCCAACTTGGCGGTATAGTCTGCCTTACAAAGATCGTATAACGTTGCTATGATAGATGTAATCCTGCCTGTTTCAGTTGTTCTACAGTAATCTTGCCTAAGTGTAATGCAGTTGCAACTAACGCTCCGGCAACTCCCATTTCTCTCAGTTTTATTAAATCACCAATATTACATATTCCACCGCCAACAAATACCTGCATACTGATATTATCAAGAACTTCTTTGAGAAAACTTGTGTCAACTCCTTCTTGGCTGCCAACACGTGCTAAATCTAATAGGATAATCTGTGTAAGCCCCATCCTCTGAAACACGTTCAGCACATCGATAGAGCTAGGGAACTCGTTCATATCAAATTTGCCAAGAAGTTCTCTCTCTTTCATGTCAAAACTGACGATAATATGATCCGATCCAAATAACCTGATAGCCTGCTCAACAAAGCTGAGGTCAGCTAGAGTTTCTGTCCCAACAATGACTTTCGACACTCCACAATCTCGCACTGTCTTAGCTTTTCTAATGCTCATTACTCCTGCGTCCACAATAATTTGCAACTCTGTTTTCTTAGCAACCTGAGTTATCTCTGCAAAATTATCTTTATTATTAGTTATTGCGTTTAAATCCGCTATGTAAAGCTCACTAAAACCAAGCTTTTTAAAAGCGGTAGCCACATCTAACGGGGCCGTCGATGTACAAAGAACACTCTTTAATGGCTTGTACTCTTCTCTTCTTCCTCTTATCGCATGAACAACAATCCCATCTAAGAGGTCTAAGACTGGAATGACCTTCAATTCTTCATAACCTACGAGAATAGGAATAAACAATCAGATAAAAAGTGTAACCTTCTATTCGTAAGCAAAACCTTAAAAGGGTTTAACGTTTCCGCTTCATGTGACTACATAAGAATATGTAAAAGATAATGAGGACAACTGCATGAAACTGCTCATCAGCGTAACCGATGAACAAGAAGCATCAGAAGCCATCACTGGCGGTGCTGATATAATCGACGTCAAAAACCCAAAGGAGGGCGCATTAGGTGCCAGTTTTCCATGGATAATACGACAGATCAAGGAAGTAACTCCGGGGAACGTCGAAGTAAGTTGTGCTCTTGGAGATCTGCCGAACCTTCCTGGTTCCGTGTCGTTGGCTGCGCTTGGTGGCGCAATGACAGGCGTAAATTACATTAAAGTCGGAATTGGTGCAGCGAGAACCAAAGACGATGCAGTTTTTCTGCTTCAAAGTGCTACTAAGGCGGTACAAGATTACTGTTCGACAGTTAAGGTTGTTGCTGCAGGATATGCTGATGCAGGTCGTGTAGGTGCAATTAATCCGTCATTGATTCCTGAAATAGCTGATAAGGCAAATGTTGACGTAGCAATGATCGATACCGCCGTAAAAGATGGTAGCAGCCTGTTCACTTACTTGAACAATGAGCAGATTCAAACAATAGTTGCTGATTCACATAACCGAGGTTTGTTAGTAGCTTTAGCTGGATCACTGAAAAAAGAACAAATCTTCAATGTTTCTATGTTGAAAGCAGATATTATTGGCGTAAGAAGTGCAGCATGCACCAATGGCGACCGAGTAAACGGACGAATCACAGAAGAAAGTGTCCGTGAATTGGCTGGCATCATGAAACAAGCTCTAACTAAAACCATTGCCTTACAATAAGAGACTGTTAATAATGCAGAATAATGGACGAGACAGAAAGGAAGTACTAGAAGATTTAGAAAGAATTCTGGCGAAAGACCCAAAATATGATGATGGTAAGATTCTTTCTTCGATGTGCACCAAACCACAATCAATAGCAAGAATTGCACATCAAATGTTTCTATCATCAAATTTGGGTGACCCAGGATTATTCAAAGGAAGTCGTAGACTAGAGCAAGAAATTATCTATAAACTAGCTTATCTCCTAAAAAATAAAACTGCCACAGGATTCATCGTTTCTGGCGGAACCGAAGCTAACCTGTTAGCGTTGTGGGCAGCAAGAAACAAAGCAAAGGTAAACCATCCTGAGTTAATTATTCCAGAATCAGCACATTTTTCATTCGATAAGATATGCAACTTGCTCAACGTTAGACCAATACGGGTAGAACTGGACAAAGATTACAGAGTACTTCCCGAAATAATTGAAAGTCACATAAACAGTCAGACAATAGCGATGGTTGGCACTGTTGGAACATCAGAGCTGGGCGCTGTAGACCCGATTGCACAGCTGTCTAAAATTGCTTTTGTACATAATGTTCATTTGCACGTTGACGCCGCATTTGGAGGGCTCGTGATTCCATTTCTTGGCTCTTCAGCGCAGGATGATTTATCGTTTGATTTTCGGTTAGAAGGCGTAAAATCCATAACTGTTGATCCGCACAAGATGGGCATGAGCACGATTCCTGCTGGCGGTGTACTGTTCAAAGATCAAACTCTATTAGACTGTATCAAAACGGAGGCACCCTACTTGACAGAAACATTACAGTACACACTCATCGGAACCCGAAGCGCCGCTTCAACAGCGGCAACATGGGCAGTTTTCGAATCTCTAGGCTTTGAAGGGTTTAAGAAAACGATTAAACGATGCATGGCTTTGACAAATTTTCTTTCGAAGGAAATCGAAAAACTTGATTTCCAACTAGTAACCAAGCCAACTTTGAATATTGTAGCTTTCCGAACTTCGAATTCGAAAAAAACAGTTGAAAATCTACAAAAACTAGGCTGGTTCGTCTCATATATTCCGCGTCTAGATTGTTTAAGAGTTATAATCATGCCCCACTTGAGAAAAAGACATTTAGTATTATTCTTAAGAGACCTACAAAAAATCGAGTAAGACGATATTGACCTGTTCAAAAGTGGACTATATTCAAAGACTGTATCTGTTCAAATGACAGAATCTCTATTTTTCCGCGTCGCTTTACCAAAACGTTTAAGATAACTATGTTTTCATTCGATTGCTAAGGGTTAAATGCTTGGAGCTTCTGGTCTATGAATATACTTCCGCTACTGGCTTAGATGAAAAGCTAGTTCAGCCCAGTGTTTTAAGCGAAGGTTTTGGAATGCTTAGAGCGCTCTGTATAGATGCAACAGCGGCAGGAATCCATGTTACAACGATTTTGAATGACCGAATCACAGGTTTCAATCCTCCTTTGGATGCTGAGCACAAAATCTCTGTTCATTCTAAAATAGACGCAGAACGTGTCTTTGCGGAAAACGCAGCAAATATGGATGCAGCATTAGTTGTTGCCCCGGAAACCAATGGTATATTACAAAAGCTTGTGGAAATGACAGAACAGAGCGATGTAAGCTCGTTAAATAGTTCAGCAATCGCCATTTCCTTGGTCTCAGATAAAGCCTTTCTTCCATTATATGCGAAGAGTCTTGGGTTAAAAGCACCTGAAACCATCACAATTAACGCTGAAGATAATTTGACAGATATCATTCGACTCATTTGTGAGAAGATAGGTTTCCCAGCTATAATCAAGTCTGTAAGAGACGCTGGATGTGGGACGTTAAACATCATTAAGAATCAGGAGCAAGCCGAAAAAGCCATCAAAGAAATAGCCGCATATTCGGATAATCGTTTTGTGGTGCAAGAATTGGTTCAGGGAATCCCAGCGAGTGTGTCACTTTTATCTAATGGTACAGAAGCGCAGCCCCTCACATTAAACGAGCAACACGTTTTGCTCAAGCCTCCAAATCAAGCCTCAGATTATATCGGTGGAACAACACCTTTCATCCATAAACAACGAGAGAGAGCATATAGGGCTTCGAAGAGACTTGTTGAATCCATTAAGGGATTAAGAGGCTACGTCGGCGTTGATCTAATATTAACTGAGGACGAACCCATTGTAATCGAAATTAACCCCAGATTGACAACATCCTACATAGGAATACAAAAAGTATTGAAACTTAACCTCCTGCAAACAATAATTAACGCCTCTTTAGAGCATGAATTACCTGCAAATCTAGAAACTGCTGGCTATACTTATTTTGGAAAGGTTAAGACACTGAACCCAACAATCACTAGTTTGCAGGAGACTTACAGAATGCCTGAACTCATTTCATCGCCTTTCCCCACTAAAAACAATGATTTTGCCTACGCCTTCATCTGCACTAAAAGTTCAACACCAAAAAAAGCAAAACATGAATTCATTAACGCTAAAAAACAACTACACAAAATTCTGCTACCTGGAGGCAGCATAGAACGGTAAACGTTATGGGTTTCGACATCGGTGGCTCAAACACAAAAGTCGCATTCATAAATGTTGAAAACGGATGTATCAAGAACCTCATTACGCGGACGGTGTATCTCCCTATGTGGAAAAATTCAGAAAAGCTTTCGGCCACGTTAAGGAAACTAGCAGAAGAGGTTGGCAAATCGAAACATATTGAACTTATTACCATAACTATGACTGCTGAGTTGTCGGACGCTTATGGCACAAAAAGTGAAGGAGTGCAAGATATTCTGAGGCAAACAGAAAGTGCATTCCCAAACGTAAGTATCCTTGTTGTTGATGTTAATGGAGAATTAAAGACGTTAGCGGAAGCAAGAGCACAATCTCTATCGGTTGCTGCTGCAAATTGGGTAGCCACGGGTTGGCTAATCTCACAATTATACAAGAATTGTGTTGTAATCGATGTTGGGAGTACAACTACGAGCATAATTCCAATAGCTAATGGAATAGTCACAGCTAAAGGTAAGACTGACCTAGAGAAGCTCATTCTTGGTGAGCTTGTTTATACAGGAAGTTTGCGAACTAACGTTGCAGCAATCACAAACGTGATCCCGGTTAAGAATTGTTTTGCACGAGTTTCTTCGGAGTTTTTTGCTCAATCAGCTGATGTACATCTAATTCTTGGAAATATCACTGAAGAACAATATACAGTTGAAAGTTCTGATGGAAGAGAAAGAACGAGAAAAGAATCGTTGGCAAGGCTTGCACGCGTCGTTTGTGCAGATACTGATATGTTGACCGAGCAAGAAATCTTTCAAATAGCACAGTACGTTTGTACGCAGCAAATCAACCAGATTGCAGCTGCTTTGATTCAAATTCGTGACTGTCTAAAGAAAATTGGTGCCCACAATGATTTTGCTATCATCACTGGTTTGGGAAAAAATTTCTTAGCGGGAAAAGCTGCTTCACAGGCGGGTTTCTCTAAAATAATTGATTTTGGTGAACTAGTCAACAATGATGTTGCTCGTGTTTCAACGGCCTTTGCTGTAGCTTTGATGGGTGCAAGTTATCTTCAAGGGAGCTTGGTAAATTGGATGCAGTAATTAAGATTGGTGGAAGTCTAGCTGCTAATGAAATGGTATTGAGAGTTTTATGTTTAGAACTGAGTAATATTGCTGAACAGCATAAGTTGTTAATTGTTCCTGGTGGTGGAGAATTTGCTGATACTGTGCGTAGTGTTGCTAGTCGCTTTAGTGTGAATTCATGGGTTTCGCATAGAATGGCACTTTTAGGTATGGATCAATACGGTTTGTTGTTATCTAATCTAATTCCAAAATGCCGTTTAGCTTACTCATTGAGTGTGCTTGAGGGTTTATCGGGTTCGGGACATGCTGTAGCTTTGTTGCCGTCACGATTAGTTTTTCGTGCCCGATCCTTGAAGGCTTCATGGGATGTAACATCAGATTCAGTCGCTGCTTACGTCGCTGCTCGTTTGAATGCAAATAAGTTGATTCTGGTTACTGATGTTGATGGAATTTTTACTGCTAATCCCAAATTAAATGGAAACGCAGAATTGCTTGATGAGGTATCTGCTTCTGGTCTACTTGAGCTTGATATAAGAACTAGCGTCGATAGATTTCTACCAAATTTGCTTCTAAAGTTTGGACTTACCTGTTATGTTGTTAATGGAAATTTTCCTGAACGTCTCAATCAAATAATCGCTGATAAACCAAGCATTTGCACACGTATTATACCTACATAGTTCTGTTAAGCAAAGATTAATACCGTTGAAAGGCTATTGACTTCTGTTTTAACGAATAGTTGGTGATTGAAATAACTTCTAAAGTTGCTGTTGTTAAGGGCGAACGTGGACATGAACCAGTTTTCAAAGCTTTAGATTTGATTGATTATAAGAGTGTCATCACTGGTTTTGATAGAGTCTTGATTAAGGTTAATTTTATCTGTGATAAAACATGGGATACTGGAGCGACCACTGATCCGATTGTTGTTGAGGCAATTATTAATAAACTTCAAGATTTTGGTGTCGCTGTTAGTGTCGTCGAATCTGACGCTACAGTGACCAACGCTGATAAAGCTAGTGTCAAATCTGGCATGAAAGAAATGTGTGAGCGTAATAATGTAGATTTTGTCAATTTAAGGCACATTAAAGATAGAGTTAAGATATCGGTTCCTAATGGTGAAGCTCTACAGAACATTACAGTACCCCGATTAATTGTCGAATCACCCGTTATTAGTGCTGCAAAGCTGAAGACCCATATATCTACGACTGTGACGTTGGGCTTGAAGAATATGTTTGGTATATTACCTGACAAATTCAAGGCTAAGTATCATGGAATGGGCATAAGCAACGTTGTTGTGGATATAAATGCGACAATTAAGCCTATTTTAACTGTTGTTGATGGCTTCGTGGCAATGGAAGGTAATGGACCAACTGATGGTGACCCTGTGCAAATGGATTTAATTGTAGCTGGTAGAGATACTGTAGCTGTTGATGCAACTTGTTCTAGAATTATGGGTTTTGATCCACACAATATAAAGCATGTTCGACATGCACATGAAAGAGGCCTAGGCGAAATTGATAATTTGGAAGTAGTTGGAGAAAGCATAGCGAACGTGATGCGCCGCTTTAAGCGTGCTGGAATCTGAAAAGAATAGGAAAAAAAGATAGATTTATGGTATTTTAGATTTTCTTTTTATCTTCTACATTCCTGAAGGTTTTTCCACAGCATTCATACAGGCCTATTGTTAATTGTGTTCTTTTTCCCTTCTTGTCAGGCTTGCCTGCCATTTTCCAAGTTTTCTTCGCATTTTTGACTTCTTTTCCACAAGTGGGACATTTTGCCATTTTTTATTTCCTCTGTGTCCATGGTATCATATGGATGAGCATAAAACATTTTCTATCATGTCACTTAGTAGTATGTCTAAAATGAGACTTTCTACCTATTCAAAGTACCCTTTATCTAAAGTTAATAGCGACTCACCTGTTTATGTGTTTCTTGAAGCAACTTTTCTTGCTATTTTTTCAGCGATTCCATCTCTGTTCTCACATGTTACCTCAAAGATCTCGGCATCCATTCTTGATTTCATATCAGTTATTAGTTTATGCTCAGCTTTCCAATGAATAATCGCGATGACCAGCTTATCACTTTTTAGTGCTACTGTCACAGCATCCCTAAATTCTTGTGACAAGAGCTCCATGGGACCAACCTCATCTATAGCTACTATCCCACAAGTTCCAACTGCATTCAGAATTGACCTTACACCTATATTCTTTAGGTCTCCTAGGTTTACACGATATTTACCAATTCGTGGACCAATTGTTTTGTTAATCTGAGCGAGCCATCCTTGTTTTCGACTATTTAAGTCAATGATTTCGAAACCTATCCGAACCCCATTTTTGCGAACCTCACGGCTCAGCATCCCGCCGACCGAGTAACCGTTTTCTATAAGAATATCAAGAGTCTTTGTCAGAGTTGTTGTTTTACCCACGCCAGGAGCTCCAGTAATAAGAAATACACGTTTTTCCGTTTTGTATCACTATTTAGACCAGAAGTTAACATCCAATATAAGTGGCGATGATACCTCTATCTCCCACAATTCTTCCTAGCGCGCGAGACTTGTCATTGGAGTGGCGATACATATCATGTTTATGTAACTGCTGTTGCTGGTGGCGGTCTTGGGGTTGTTGGAGATATTGGAGCTAAGCCAGGGGATCCTCCGCCAGTAGGTTATAGTTGGAAAGCTGTATGGGACAGTGACATCGGTGAGATTATTACTGCTGCTGCAACTTACACTTTTCCTGCTCAAACGCCTGGAACATTGCATACTTGTCATTGTGCTGGCTGGACACTCATACCGGATTAAATGAGGATGCTTATGTCAAAGTTGAGAACTTTAGCAGCTTATCTTCGAGGACTTAATCTTCGCAGTCTCTATCTTTACACTAAGAATTGCCTTCTTTATCGTGAGTCAACGATTCAGTTTTTGCAAAAAGTAGAAGTCTATAAACTTAAGAACATTGAAGATGCTGAGCAGCTCTCAAACTTAAACTATGATGAGACTTTAGCTTTCTTAGCAAATAAATGTCAATTACACAAAACAACGGGTTTAAGGAAGAGTCATAGTTTTGTGATTCAATTCTTACAGTTACTTGAAAAAACTTTAGCTCCATCACACACAACATATGTGCTTAATCGTTTAGGAGCATACATAACGAATCCAACGATGGGAAATCTTAAAGCTCCCGTCCATGATGATAAATACGGTATTTCAATCGGTATTGGTACTCCCTTAGCAGATAATGAGGATTATGTTATCAACACTAAGATTGAACATGGTTTTACTTCTGGAAAGATGATTTATAATGAGTTAGGTGTTGGTGTAACTTCAATAACTGATGAAGGTTACGTTGAATTACCAATTTTAAGAACCTTCTACAATCGATCTGGTGCCACAATAACTGTTAAAGAGATTTGTTTAACGACGGGCACAAGTCAATATTATTTGATTGCAAGGGATTCTGTTGATCAAGCTGTGGAGAATCTTTCGCTTTTAATTGTATGGTACCTTCTTCGGACTAAAGTATAATCCCAAACCCAAACCCAAAGAAAAAAGGAAAGAGTGGGAGCACATTAATTTTCGGTAAGTGTACTATGGAATAGAAAGATAACCTATCAAC
>DATGZD010000028.1:0-8815 GCA_035297385.1 Candidatus Sulfotelmatobacter sp.
TTCGACGGGTAGATCAGCTTCTTTTTCGGTTTCCTCAACTTCTTTTCTCTTTTCATAATCAATTTCGCTGACTTTGGTGAGGCATCGTGGGCAGGCATAGTATTCTTCGATGATGCCTTCTGAGTGTAGTTCTGTCAAGAGAGGCTGATCGAATTTTTCGCCACATGTGGCACAAACAGAAGTTTCTTCAGTATCAGGTTGGTTTTGTTTTGTTTCCACTTTAGGACCTTCTGAACTCGAATTCTCGCCTTGTAAAGAATATTAATATTTAATAAACTTTTTTGATGACTTGTACAACAAAAAGACAGTTAAACAGCCTATCAGTATCTTACGACAGAATTTGTCTTAATCCAAAAACAATTTACATCAAATGCAACTATTACACTAAGAGTCAACTACTGTTTATATTTGCAAGATTAATCTGTACTCAAGTATGTATCCTCTGAATTTTGAATATTTTTGTCCAAAATCTCACCAAAGCCTCAGACCTTATTCAGAATGAAAATACTGAAACAAGAATGTTGTCGGCGATCAAGCTACCCCATATACTCGGTATCTAATGGGCCGTACCGGATTTGAACCGGTGATCTTCGCCGCGTGAGGGCGACGTCCTAGCCAGCTAGACTAACGGCCCATAGGATTGCTTGCTCTGAATACTGACTTCACCTTCATAAAACCTTTCCTTAATGCATAACAAGACAGTACTGAGGATTCCAAGAATGCATCTATTCAAAAAAAATAAAGATTATGAAGAACCACATAAACATGATGAATTCATAACGTTTCTATGCTTCTTAACTACAGCATTAATAGGGTATTTTCTTACTAACTACATTGCCATGCTATAAGCTAAACTCCAAGCCTCCGCTTGCAATCTCACCTCATTTGTTTTAAACAATTACAAGAAATGAATCCTTCAAACTTGTTAACAGAATTAGTTTTTTATCTGCTCTGTTAACGCAATCACCGCTTTGATGAGTTTTTCAAAAACTCTTATAAACACAGAGATTTTTCTGGATGGGTTCATTGAGATCGAGTAATGTACCTAGCATTGCTAGAAATTTTGCTCTTCTCAATAAATCAAAAAATGGAAAAAAAGAAGAAGGAGCTCATAAAATTGAAAATTCTAAACATAAAGAAAACTTTAGCCTTAACCGTAACAATTCTATTGATTGCATCAATGGCAACAGTAGCGGTGGCGTACGCCCAGCAGGGCGTAACCATCGGAACAGCGCAGAATCCCACTACAGGAGGTCCAATCCCAGCTGGCGTCACCCCAAGCATAACAATCGAGACAACACCGTACATTAGCTTCTCACCCAATCCAATCGGTGTCAGACAGCAACTGCTCATAAACGTCTGGTTGCAACCAGCCACACAGGTAAACCGAGCGCACACAGGATACACAGTGCTCATCACGAAACCAGACGGAACCGTCATAACAGTTGGTCCATTCAACTCATACCAAGCAGACGCAACCGCATGGCTTACATATACACCCGACGTTGCAGGAAACTACACGCTCCAGTTCAAATTTGCAGGCGACTATTATCCAAAAGGATACTACTACAAAGGTCTACTATACGATACAACACAGTCTGAAACTATATTCGTTTCAGGCGGCAACATGGCTAACGCTGGCTTCAACGCTACAGAAGATTCCTACTACTCACCTTCACAAACACAAGCATACCCACTTGTAGTACAATCCGACTTTGTCTACAGTTGGCAAGCAACACCATTGCCAACAGATTATTGGACAAGACCAATACAACCCAATAATAGAGATTGGTGGATTATTGGCGGCAACAACCCAAACAATGAAGTTGGCGGTGTTGGAGCTGAAGGTTGGCCAGACAACACAAACGCATACAGAAGCAACTACAAGTTTACACCCTATGTTCAAGGACCAAACAGTGCACACATCGTATGGAAGATGCAAGGACCCGGCTTTAGCGGAGTCTTCGGTGGACTAATCGACGGCGCATACACTAAGTATCAAGAAGCAGACCAAGATTTCAATGGAAATAGCTTTTCCTTTGGCACAGCAGGTCCAGGTCAAGCTGGCAACCCAAATATAGTCTGGCAAGGAAGATGCTACCAATCGATCACTAAAGTATACGATGGTGTAACACAGAACGTTTGGACTTCCTATGACTTACGAACTGGAAAGATCTACTGGGAAAAGATAGGCATAAATCAAGTGCCAACATACATTTCATACTCTCAGAACGCTCCACCAGTCCTAGGAGGAGAAGGCAGAACTGACCGCACCGTAGCAAGCTTACTCTACATAGGCAACACCCAAGTAATCAAATACAACCCGATGACTGGAGCCGTAACATTAAACCAGACAATCCCATCCATGTCAAGCAACCTCTATGCTGATCCATACGTACTAAGCGTACAAAACTTGGGCGGGAGCAGAGGCTACCGACTAATTAACTGGACGCTAGAAGGCTTAGGCAACAACTTCACGACAAACATCATCAGCAACAACACGTATCCATTCTCTTCATTGGGCACCGCAGACTTTGAATCAATGGTAGCAGTGACTACAACTAGTGCATCATCACCCGCGACAGGAGTAGCCTCCAACGTGAGAATCCTTGCTGCAAGCCTAACAAGTGGAGCATTGCTCTGGAACGTATCCGCAGACACTGGTTATCCAGTCTTCAGCGGAAGCACAGCTGTTGCTGATCACGGAAAATACGCTTTACGTTTTGACGACGGACACTGGTATGCGTGGGATTTATCTTCAGGACAAAGAGCTTGGACAAGTGAACTCTCAAGTGCTCCTTGGGGAACCTTCGGAGCTTATGCAGTACAATCAGCATATGGTCTTCTATTTTCAAACCAATACGACGGTGTCGTGGCTTACGACTGGAACGACGGAAAGATAGTTTGGTGGTTCCAAGCACCAGCGCCCCCGTTCGAGACGCCATACACGAATGGAACTGGAAACCTCGGCGGTTCAGGATACTCATTCTTCAGTGATGGTATCGTAGCTGACGGTAAAGTCTATACATACTCGGTTGAACACTCGCCTACTGCGCCATTAACAAGAGGTTGGAAGACATTTGCTATCAACGCAACAACAGGCAAAGGTATCTGGAACATAACTGGAGCCATGACTCCAGGTGTAGTCGCTGACGGATACTTAACCGCTACCAACTATTATGATGCGTACCTGTACGTTTTTGGCAAAGGTAAAAGCCAGACCACTGTCTCAGCACCACAAGTAGCAATCACTTCAGGTACAGCGGCAATAATATCTGGCACAGTCTTAGATCAATCTCCAGCTCAACCAGGTACACCAGCAGTTAGCAAAGATTCGATGGCTGAATGGATGGAATATCTCCATATGCAAGAACCAATACCAGCCAACGTCATTGGTGTTCCAGTATCCATTGATGCCACAGATCCCAACGGCAATCCATTACACATTGCAGACGTAGTCAGTGACATGAGCGGCACATTCAGCTATACTTGGAAACCCACAGTGGTCGGTGACTATAAGATAACTGCAACCTTCATGGGTGACGATTCATACGGTAGTAGTTGGGCACAAACCTACACAACAGTCAGTGCAGCATCAGTAAACAACAATAATTCAGGAAGTTCAACATCCAACGTTAACATTAACGACGTTGTCGGTCCACTATCAATGTACATCATCGCAGGCGTAATTGCAATTATCATCGCAATAGCCATAGTTGGCATACTAGCAATTCGTAAAAGATAAAAAAAGGCTAAGAAAATCAATCCTCACTATCTTTTCTTTCTTTGTTAAGCAAAACAATCTTCTATCTCAAAGCTAGAAAGCTTTAAAACGCTTCATACTACTTTTGATTGATATCCCATGCTACGCGCCGAGGTAGCTCATTTTCATCTTAGATGGCGATTTTGTTGGCGATTAATCCGATTTATCCAGCATAACCTTCCTTCTTTTTCCTTTTTTATTTTTGACTATCTGGACCATTCAGGAGGTATTCCTTTTGAATGCTGATAGAGTCAAACGTAAACTGCCAAGTTTGCTTGTAAATGACAGTACTACTAGAAGAGAAGACTGGAATAGTCTAATGCGTTATCGCTACCGTTTTGGACAATTGAAGAGGCGCAACCCTGAGAAATTCAGCAGTTTGACTAATCGTGTTCTGGTAGACTTAGCCGAGTTGGAAAAAGCGCTTATTGCCACAAACAAAAGGGTTACTGATAACATGCATAGTGAAAGAAAAAGGTTTGAGAGATAAACTAAGTTATTTGTTCAGCATAATTTGCATAAGCGTAGTTCAGGCTACATTCAGGCTTAACCTGTTTTTCTCTAAAAGTTGGGACTGCAATTTTCTCAGCATAACTCATAAGATAAACAGGAGACACTTACTCAAAAGTTTTCAGTGAACTCTAACTAAGAGGCGATAGTATGAACGTGATTGGAGCAGCGCCACCGAAAGGTTGCGTTGTTTATAAACAGAAGAACTACTGCTTTTTTATCTTCAGAAAGAGTTCTTTGGTATTAGCGGAGACCCTAAACTTTTAGGAGATTTCGTTTTTGACCATAGTGTCTCCAGTGGCGGTCCCATTGGGATGCCCTACTCTGGAGGAGAATTTAACCTGCTCTTTTCTATTTTAGTTATGAATGTGTGTTACAGTAGAGCATTTTAGTAAGAAAGCTTCGGTTCAGTTTGACAAAACGCAGAGATAGGAGATCCAAGAGGCATTGTACATATTGCAAGGCTGAAATTGTAATGAAACTAATTTTAACCATCACGCTATACAGGTTCATTTCCGTTAAATTTTTCTTGTTCTAAGAATTCTTATGGTCAGTCCATCAAACTCCTTGTCGCTACCAATAACAAGTGTAGATTTTTGTTTTTCAGCAGTTGCTACTGCAAATGCATCCCCCAAAGAAAGCGAATGGTTAGCTTTGATTCTAGCTGCATTACGCCATAAGCCATCATCTTGCACTGGGACAACGGTCAGTCCGAGGTGGCTCAGAACGCGGCAATTTTCGTCAGCTAGTGAAGGATTCAAGCGGTAAAGAATATAGTAAACTTCAGTTAAATTAATTACGTTTATGAAGCCCTCTATTTCTCTGCGTTGAATTTTTGCTAAGAAGTCGCTGATAGTTTCCGCGCCAGGTTCTCCAAGGAAGAAGGCTAAAAGGGGTTCAGAGTCAAATGTTAGACTTTCTGGCATGTTTCATCAGTTCTTTGTCTTTAACAAATTCTTCTTTTCTAGCTTCTTCAAGTAGCTGCTGTGCAGTCTTACCTTTGGCGAATGCTTTAAAGGATCCAAACAATTCATCTGGAGTAGGCACTGCCTTTATAACAAGGCCACACTCGTTTTCTTCGAAAATTACTCTGTCCTTAATGTTGTATTTTGTCCTTAACCTTTTAGGTATTGTTGCTTGACCTTTCTTTGTAACGGACACAACTTCATTCAAACTTTAGCACCGAGGTAATAACTTTCTAAAAAGTAATTCTTAAGCTTATTGCTTTACTCTTATGCAACCCATTGCAAAAAGACCGCAAGAAGAAAGGAAAAAAGCAGTACAAATTCACGGCAGAAGCGCGCGCTAATAATTTAATGGAAAACTTAGCTTTCATTATGGGCGTAATTGTTCTGTTAATATTTTCTATAGCTATTGGTTTATTGATTTATTTTGAGAAACATAAAGAAACAAAATAAGCAAAGATAGTTAAGTCAAGAAACTTTGACTAAAAGTTAGTCAAGAAAGTTTGATAAAAACCCTTTAATCACTCTTTTCGACATAGTTAGTTTTGGGGGGAACGCATTAAACGTGAAGAGTGTCCCATTATTAGTTTTGGTGTGCCTGATTCTTTTCATGTCACCGTTAATTGCTGATCTATGTAATGCACAGGCACCCTCACCATTCACTGGGAAGATTAGAATTACGGCAGATGGTACAGTTGAGGGAACCGACCTGATAACTAGAAGCGACAATGTTTACACCCTGACAGGGGATTTAAGTGGAAGCGTCGAGATGGGTCAGATCTTCTTCTCTATTGAGAAAGACAACGTTATTTTCGATGGTGGAGGCAGAACAATCCGTGGACCAGGAACTGGAATAGCTATTGCAGTCTATGGAAGAAGAGATGTTACCGTGAAGAATACAAGAATCGTTGATTTTGGAACTGGGATTGAACTTCGCGCTTTTGATTTTGAGGACAACTTAACAGCATCTAACAATCAGATTCTGAGCAACTATTTTGAGACGAAGTACTGGGGAATTGACCTTAACACCAACATGGGAGTGGTTTCTGGCAATCAGATAATCGCAAAAAACAGCATCTATGGCGTAAACTTTCAATCTAACAACACTGTATTCTCCAACAACACATTCATTGATGCAGGCTTAGTCGTGTTCTCGTCATGTTTCGGGAATTCCTTCTCGGAGAACACCATAAACGGTAAACCCCTCATTTACTTGGATCATCAAGCAAATCAGGTGATAGATGGTGCTGGCCAAGTTTTCCTCTCAGATTGCCAAAACATGACGATCAGAAACGTTGAAATAGACTTGAACTTGCGGATGACGATTGAGCTTTTCAGGACACACAACTCAACAATCTCAAAAAGTAAAGGCAATGTTATCCTAAGAGATTCGCATAGTAACATCCTCTCTGATAATCAGTTCATAGACTATGGTTCCATGGCCACGTATGGTAGCTCAGCGATCGCTCTTTTTGGCTCGCATAATAATACAATCGCCAACAACTTGATCGTTGCAACAAGTAGCGGGATCCACCTCGCCGGATCATCCTACAACAAAATGTACGGAAACAACATTTCTTCAACTGGACAAGCGGGGATCAGCATTGAATCAACTTCGGATTATCAATCAGCACCAGAATTCAACTACGTCTACGATAACCTCATCGCCTCAGCGGAAAATGGCATCTCTTTAAGAACTGGAGCAAAACATAACTTCGTCTACAAAAACACCTTCATTGACTGTCAAAACACAATCTACCTCTTCAATGGATACGAAAATTCCTTCCTTGGAAACAATATTTCAAGATCCACTCAATACGCTGTCTACTTCTATATCTCAGACAACAACAATTTCTACCATAATAACTTCTGGAACAATTCAAAGCCCGCTTACGAAAATCATGAAACTCGTATCTGGCCTGGCATGAATGAGACTTACTATTCTGAGAACAACACTTGGGATAATGGCAAAGAAGGAAATTACTGGGATGACTACAATGGTTCTGACGTGAATGGCGATGGCATAGGCGAAACACCCTACAAAGTATATGAAAACTTTTTCGACCACTATCCGCTTACGACACCCTTTGATATTAAAAGTGTCACATTTGACTTTGCGCAATGGGCTCCTTCATCTTTCCCTGATGAGCCACAAATCTTAGACGAGCTTAAAATTATGGTTTTGTCTCCTGAAAACGTAACCTACAGTGCAACAAGAGTTCCACTTAATCTGGTTGTGTCGGGTCCTGTGAGTTGGTTGGGGTACAGTCTCGATTTACAATCAACTGTCATACTCGCAGGGAACACTACGCTGAACGATTTGTCGCCGGGCATGCACAGCGTAACGGTTTACGGAAACACAACCCAGGGAGTAACTGCGTTTTCAGAAACAGTGTTCTTCACGGTAAGCGTTACAGAATCCATTCCAACAGTTGCAGTTGCTGCAGTTGTTGTTGGTTCAGCAGGCACCGCGGGGGCTTTGGCTACCGTGATGTACCTGAAGAAACATAAACGCTGAATCTCGAAGATGTTCTTGTGGAAGAACACTTTGTTCTCTAGGGAGAGCTAATAGGCACTTATGGTTTAAGATTTCTTGACAATTGACTCAAAAGTTGACGAGAATAGGTGAAGTCTAATTGAAATCTAAACTTACTTTGGCAGCAATCATGACTATTTTGTTAGCAAGTCTTGCAGGAAACATCTATTCTTACAATGAACAACACGATTTAACTTTATCCAATGCTGCTCTTAAAGAGCAAGCCTCAGAACTAAGCACACTAACAAGCACTCTTGGCAAAGAAACAGTAGAACTCAAAGATCAATTAAATCAGCTTAGTCAAGAAGGACCCCGACTTGTAACACGATTAGGAGCTCGCGATATGAGGTTTAACTATACAGGTCAAGAAACCCGCTTATACATTTCTGGTGAAATATGGAACGTTGGAACATCTGCAGCTCACAACTGTAAACTTCATGTAACAATCTATCAAGGAGTTACTGTTGCAAATGATACTTACATCGAGCTTGACATCATCGATACTGGAGCTTATGTGAATGTAGCATCAAATGTTTACTACACAGGGAACGCATTGACTAACTGGACTCTGACACCTGAATACAATTAGGTGGGATGCATGTTTGCAATAAAACTTGTACTTATACTCGCTTCGGTGATTCTAATAGGGTCATTTGCAGCAAACACATACTTGTTAGCCCAACTATACAGTCTTAGCGTAGACAACAATCGTATTCAAAAACAAATCGATGATTTTAAAAATCAAATAACAAATCTTCAAACTGAAAAACTAAACTTGCAGGATCGGCTGCAAACGCAACAGAGTATGGCGGGTTCTCCAAGATTAGTCTCACGGCTTGGTGCTAAGGATGTGCGTGCTTCTCCTTATGCGAATCATCCATGGTCAGGAAGAATTCGATTCTATGTGTCGGGTGAAGTTTGGAATGTTGGACAAGTTTCTGCATATAACTGCACGCTTCATGTAGTTCTGTTTCAAGGTGCAACTGTGGCAAATGATACCTATGTGATGTTAGGGACAATTAAGCCAGGTTCATTTGTAGA
>DATGZD010000029.1:0-15769 GCA_035297385.1 Candidatus Sulfotelmatobacter sp.
CTTTCTATGGCATAAACAATCACATGAATGTTTGTCGTGTAAACGATGATTACTTAACGTTGATTAGCTCTGAAGAAGATGAAAAAAATTATGCTCATTTCGCTCGAATCCTCATCCCGACAGTTCTAAAACTAACTGAAAAAATCTATGATTCATCTCAACAAGAAAGTACGGGGAAAAAACCTAAACATTCTAAGGAATCAACTTCAAACGCTAAGAAACATTCACACTCTGAAGAATCCAGGACAGATATCTCGGCGGAAGAAGTGGCAGTTGAAGTCGAAGCATTTGAAGAACATGCAGTGGCTGAATCAGATCTCGAAATGCTTCCAGAAGCTCCTGCAACACAATTTTTAGTTGAAGACGTAGGCCGATGGCATATGACCCAAGATACGGTTAACATAGATAGCTTACTGGTTCATCAATGGCAAGAACTCTATGGTGACAAAGAAATAAGCGAAGTTGAACTCGAAACCTTAAATGGAAAAACGATGCACTGCAAATTCAAAATAATCAAAGACTCAAAACAGGAAGGAAAAGGTACAATTCAGCTACCTCCAAAAATTCAGCGAACTCTTAACATCTCAAAAGGCGAACTCATAACATTAAAGCCGGTAATTGACCAATAAAAGGGAAAAACTATGGCCAAAAAGAAAGCTCGATGTTCATCAACTGCAACAGTAATGATTAAGGATCCACCTGTAACAATAACGCTTAATGAAGACCCAGCTTTTGTAGAACTACACTCAAGGTTAATTGAAATAAACAAAATTACAGGCGTTAACGGTTACATTCTCAAGAATAACAATACGGCAGCGATTAATCTACATAATCCTGCTAAGCTAAACGAATACGCACTTCTACTTTCAGAAACAATTGATACTTGCCAGAAAATCTCGCAACTATTCAACCTAAGCATAACAAAAGCAACTATCGAGGGTATTGAGACTAAAATGCTCTACATTGTTATTGGGGAAAACAGATTAAGTATCTTCATGGAAAAAAATGTAGACCCTGCATATATTTTTGGACGAATCTCACTCTAATTTAAACAGTTTTTCGTTAACTTGATTTTCATCGATTCGTATCAATTTCTGCTCTTATTCTTCAATTCTCATAAGGCTTAAATAAAATCTGAAGTGCATACTTAGTTTTTGCAAACCTAAGATACACGCTTGGGTTTAGCTAATGTTTAGGAGAAAAGAGAGAAATGCAATTAGTAAATAAAGAAAAAACGATGATGACTGCTATTATTTTCACCCTTTTGTCGTCTATCATACTTATAGTAGCACCTTTACAAACAGTTAATGCTCAACTTGCAGCTCAACAACCAATCAGTGGTCCTACACCAGCAGGGGCAATAATTAATGCGACAGTTAACAGTGCAGCATACCTTAGCGTAAGACCCAACCCTATAGGTTTAGGTCAAACATTACTAGTTAACATGTGGATTACTCCAGCACCCGAAGCCATGCGAATGTTCCTTGACTTTAAGGTAACAATCACAAAACCAGACGGAACAGTGAGCACAAAGACTATGAATTCTTACACAGACGATGGAACAGCATGGTTTGAAATCGCTCCAGATCAAGTTGGCATATGGAAATTCAAGTTTGATTTTCCAGGAACTTATTTCCCGATAGGACGCTACAATAACGGCTATATTGTAACAAATTCGACAGGAACTCTCTATGCAGGAGCTCATTATTACACGTCCGCTTCAACGCCAGAAACAACTCTGACAGTACAGCAGGATATGGTTGCCTCGTGGCCTCCCTCGACATTACCCACAGATTATTGGACAAGACCAATAATCGCTGAGAACAGAGAATGGTGGATTATTGCTGGAGATTACCCATGGCGAGGTCCAAGTGGTGGCCCAACATGGGATGAGCTCTATCCAAATACTACACCATACTGGAGTAGCAGCTATGATTTCACTCCGTGGGTTCAAGGACCGACAAGTTCGCACATTGTTATGATGAGACAGGGTACTATTGGAGGTCTAATGGGTGGTGATATGGGATACTACTCATTAACATCAGGAGGAGGTACCCCGACAATTATCTATCAGGGACGATGCTACCAGACAGTTACTAAACCAGCTTCTACAACAATCAACGGTACGACTCGAACGCAACCCATCAGCGTTTGGCAATGCTATGATCTACGTACTGGACAAATCTATTGGGAGCTCAGTGATGTCAGTGCACCAACAGCAATTGAGTACTCCAGAGGTTCTGCAGGACCCGTAGCCGGTTCAGAGTATGGCATCAGCGCAAGTACAAGCCTCATCTACGTCGGTGGCGGCAGACTGATAAAGTACAACCCAGCTACCGGAGCTGTCAACATGAACATTTCAATTCCGGTAAGTTCAGCTACATACTACATGAATGGCTATGCTTTCAGTGTACAAACAATCAACGCAACGGCAAGCCAATACCGTTACATAAACTGGACAACACTGGGAACTGACACTAACTTTACGAACAGAATAGTAACCAACGTTTCTGCAACCATAAGCCTTGCTGCTGACACTGAGTATGATTGGGCGAATGGAATAGCTATCTGGACAAGAACCTACCGCGTGACTTCCGCTCGTCAAGGAACAGCGATAACTGCTGCCAACTTAAAAACAGGTCAAATTCTGTACGATTTCGTAACGCCAGATTTCATGTACAACCCGATCTGTAACGTAATAGATCATGGCAAACTTGCTCAGTTGACTGCGCTTGGCTACTACAATTTCTGGGATGAGTTCACAGGCAAACTATTGTACAAGAGCGATATGTTCCCGTATCCATGGGATAAACCAGGTTTTGGTGCGTACGATTCAACATCAGCCTATGGCATGCTCTTCCGCAACGCATACACAGCGGTCTATGCAGTTAACTGGGATACCGGCAAGATCGTCTGGAAATATGAATCACCTAACAATCCGTTTGAAACACCCTATACTGATGAGAACGGTACAACCGTGAGCTCTTGGAACGGTGGAATGCTCGTGGCAGATGGCAAAATATACATCAGCAACACTGAACATACACCAAGTCAACCAATCACACGTGGATGGAAACTTCATTGTATCAATGTTACAACTGGTGAAGGCATCTGGAACATAACTGGCTCCATGAGTGTAGGTCCGATTGCAGACGGCTACCTAACTGCTTCCAATAGTTATGATGGATGTACATACGTTTTTGGTAAAGGTAAAACTGCTACAACTGTGACAGCATCGCCTAAAACTATTGCAAATGGTGACAAAATATTAATTGAAGGCACAGTCCTCGATCAATCACCAGCACAATCAGGTACACCATGCGTTGCTAAAGCATCAATGTCGACACAGATGGAGTATTTACATATGCAACAACCCATCGATGGAATGTGGCATAATGTTACAATGACAGGGGTTCAAGTAACAATCACTGCTCTTGATCAGAACAATAATCCAATAAACATAGGTACAGTCGTGACTGATGCATACTATGGCACGTTTGAAACAGCGTGGACGCCGCCAGCAGAGGGTACATACAAGATTATTGCTTCCTTTGCTGGAGATGATTCGTACGGCAGTTCAGGAGCAGCTACTGCGATTACAATAGGACCCGCTCCAACGACACCGCCAAATAACCCGCAAGTTACAGTGCCAGATTATACGATTACTATAATCGAAGCAGCAATAGCGATAATAGTTGCAGTCGTCATAGTTGGGTTAGTATTGTTCTTAGCACTCAGAAGACGACAATAGTTAACTACAGTAACAAAAACATCTTCCTTCTTTTTTATTAGCTTTAACCTATAGATGAACGCCTTATTCCTTCAATAAGTAAACGGGTTGGATCCTTAGAAAACAATAATATTCAGTTGAATTATAAGTTCACGTTATAGAATTTCTGATTTTTCGAGAGCTGTCTTCCTAGAATTACTGCGGATCGTTTCTTGTTATCAGCAGATTTAGATGCAATTTTTCTGAAATCTCTATTGATCCTCATACGTTTTCTGTTTTCATCGACTTCTACGAAACTATATTTTCCTAAGAAATCTGTAATTTCTTGCACTTCATGATCCTTTAGGTCTATGATTTGACCTAAGTTGTCAGTTTGATGCCATTTTCCGTCTTCGAGAATATCCAGTAGCTTTGTCAGCTTGTAGGTCAATTTTCTTCTCCTAACAACTCATGCAAAAATACAATTTAAAAGCTTTATGAGTCTGTCTTCTAAAGAAGAAATATAGACAATTTGTCGCAATTGTATATAGATGCGCAGCACTCGTGGAATTGATGGACAAACCTTGCATAAAAGTATGGTATTATGGTTTGATTTTGTTTGTTTATCTTAGCGTAAACCTTTAACTTTAGGAAGTTAAACTGTTGTGAAGGATTTGGAAAGATGCATAAACGTCTATTGATTCCAGGACCGACTGAAGTTGATCAGGAAATACTTGATGAACAAGCGCGACCTGTAATCAGTCATCGAGGAAGAGAATTTACTGCATTGTATACTGGCATCATAAATAAACTTCGAACTTTTCTTCAACTTCCACCAGATTATCATACAACGGTAACTACATCGTCTGGAACGCTTTGGTTCGATATTGTTGGTAGAAGTATTGTTAAAGAAAAAGCCTTAGCTTGCGTTAATGGTGCGTTCAGTCAGAGATTCGCTGAAACTTTACGAAGTTGCGGTAAACAAACAGATTTTCTTGAAGTTGAATGGGGTAAAGCCGTAAAACCTAAGATGATTGCTGAAAAACTTGATGCTGGTCATTATGATACCTTAGCGATCTGTCATAATGAATCTTCTACTGGTGTTCGAAACCCAATCCACGAAATTGGACAAATGATTAGGAAAGACTATCCAGAAATCATGTTAACGATTGATACTGTCTCTTCGATGGCAGGGGATAAGATTATACCCTCAGAAATTGATTGTGATGTGATCTTTACCTCAACTCAAAAATGTTTTGCTCTACCGCCCGGCTTGGCAATCGGTGTAGTGAGTGATAGAGCATTACAACGGGCTAAAACAGTAACAAACAGGGGTGCTTACACAGATATCGTTGATATCTTCAATTATTATGAGAAGAATCATCAAACACCTTTTACACCCTGCATTCCGTTGTTGTTTGCGCTGGACAAACGGTTAGATACGATGCTTCAGGAAACGTATGAAAGAATCTATCAACGTCATAAAGCTATGGCAGAGTACACTCAGCAGTGGGCAAGACAAAATTTTGCTATGTTCAGCGAAGCAGGATACGAATCAATCACGGTTTCATGTATTCAGAATACCCTTGGAAAGAATGTCAAAGAATTGAATGAGAAGCTTGCAGCTAAAGGTTACATGATTGGCAACGGGTATGGAAAATTGGCTGATAAGACTTTTAGGATTGGGCATATGGGTATTTGGACTCTTCAAGGTATAAAAGATGTGATTACAGCGATCGATGAGATCTGGGAGTTGAATAAGTGACCTTCAAGGTTCTGGTCTGTGATAGAATCGCAGATGAAGGTATGGAATTACTGGAAAGAAAAGGTTACGAAATCTCACGATGCTGGGACATGCCAAAAACAAGACTATCCGATGTTATCGGTAATTATGATGCGTTGATAGTGCGTTCTTCAACCAAAGTTACTGCAGACTTATTGACCAATGCGAAAAGACTTAAGGTAATTGGACGTGCAGGAGAAGGTTTAGATAATATCGACTTGAAAAAAGCTACAGAGTTACATATTGAAGTAGTTAACACTCCTCATGTTTCAGCTGTTAGTGTTGCTGAATTGACCCTTGGTCACTTGTTAGCGTTAGCAAGAGGAATCGTCGAGGGTACTGTAAGTCTTCGTGAAGGTAGATGGATTAAAGATCAACTTATGGGTGTAGAATTAAACGGTAAGACTCTGGGTGTAGTAGGTTGTGGTAGCATCGGAACGACTGTTGAACATTTAGCCTTAGCCTTAGGTATGAAAGTCCTTGCAGTAGATATCTGTGTCTCTGAACGGTTTATCCCCTTGGAGGATATGCTTCGACAAGCAGATTTTATTACAATTCATGTTCCTCTAACACCACATACTCGACATATGATTTCTGCCAAAGAATTCGCTATGATGAAGACTGGTGTGATGCTTGTTGATTGTTCACGTGGTGGTGTGGTTGATGAAGAAGCATTGTATGATTCGTTGGTTTCAGGCAAAGTAAAGGCGGCTGCATTGGATGTTTTTGAAGAAGAACCTCCACGCAACAATAAATTACTAAAGCTTCCAAATGTGCACGGTACACCTCACATTGGTGCACAGACTGTTGAGGCTCAACTGAAATCGAGCGTTATGATTGCTGAGCGTGTAGTGGCAGTTTTGGAAAGGTCTGTGAGCTGAAAAATTTTTGGTTGATGTTAGAGCTTTCAGAGCAATACACTACACCGAATTGGCTGGTAACCCTGAAAATTTGATTACACAACCCTACGATAAGATTGACAGTGAGATGCAGAGTGAATACTATGCAAAATCACCTTACAATTATTGTCGCTTGATCTTGCCATTGGAAAGCAACAAGTACGAGGCTGCTTCACAACGAATTCATGATTGGCTTCGTGAAGGCGTATTAGCTAAGGACTCTGATGCAGCGGTCTTTGTTTGTCGTCAAGAATTCATGTTATCTGGCCAAACGTGTGTGCGTACTGGTGTGATGATTGCTTTACGACTTTATGATTATGATGAGAATGTAGTTTTTCCACATGAGGTAACATATAGTGCTCCAAAAGTGGATCGTTTAAACATGCTGCAAACAGTGCAGAAGGATTTAGAACCTGTGTTCTTAATGTATTCAGACCCGGAGAAAATCACGATTAGCTTATTCGCTCAGGTTTCGAAATCTAAACCCATTATTGTTGTTCGAGATTCCTTCGGAGTTAAACATTCAGTTTGGCAAGTAACGAATTCAGATGTTATTCAATTATTGCAGAAAACTTTGGAATCCAAGACCGCTGTGATAACTGACGGTCATCATAGGTATGAAAGTGCATTAGCTTATAGAAAAGCAAAACGTACAGAAAAAGGATGGACCAAGGACGCTGCATTCAACTTTCACATGAGTCTTCTTGTTCCACTTGAAGATGAGGGTTTAATCGTTTTACCCACTCATCGTCTGTTAAGAAAACATGAGTTAACATACGAGGATTTGGATGTACTCAAACAACTTTTCACAGTTGTTGATGTTAAACCCACGGCTGAGGATCTAGACAATTTCCTTGCGGCACACAAGAACGAGCACACATTTGCTATCTACACGAAAGATAAAGCCTATGGTTTAATCTTAAAACATAACGAGAGTGTTTACGAATTTATTCAAACAAAAGCTTCGAAAGAAACAAAAGTCTATGATGTTGTTATCCTTCATGATGTTATCTTTAAGACTATCCTGAAAACTGGCGAATTAGAATTAGACAAAGATATTCTTTATGAACGGTGGACCAAAGCAGCCGTCGAAAAAGTGGATGATGGAGAAGCAAAAGTGGCTTTCCTAGTAAACCCAATAAGCGCAAGAACAGTATGGCAAATTGCACATGAGCATGAGCGTATGCCAGAGAAAACAACAGATTTCTATCCAAAACCTGTCTCTGGTCTAATGATGATGGATATTACTGATGAAGAGAAATTGACTTAATCTATTAACTAAGAAAAAACACAACTTTAGTCCATTGTTATATTATTCTGGTGTATCGAAAGTAATTCCAAAATTCTTATTTGATAAATTTAGATTGATGTCGTTTAAATCGTTTCTTGCAGACTAAACTGCAGAAATGATATGTTTCTCCGTCATAAGTTATTTTAAACTTTGCTGTGTTATCGTCAAGAACTGCTCCGCAGACAGGGTCTCTATACATTATTTTGGTTAATCCTCAATCGAAGAAACTGCTTTCTTCCTATTTATTGTTAATGGTTAAAAAATGAAGAAACAAAAAGAAAAGGTTATTTTTTGTCTTAGAAAAAGCTCTGGATTGGTGAATCTTCATTGCACTTAATTGGATTAACTTCTTCTATCGTTGTTTTTGTCATAGCTTTGATATTATTGAAATCTGAGAGTTCAGCATAACTAACTAATGTTATGGCTGTTCCCTCGCCACCCATACGTGCAGTCCTGCCAATGCGATGGAAATAAACTGGTGGGTCCATAGGTACATCATAATTGATTATGTGTGTGATTCCTTGAATGTCTAAGCCTCTAGCTGCTACATCAGTCGCAACTAACAGGTTTAGTCTTCCTGTTCGAAAATCATTGATAGCGCGATCTCGCTGAGGTTGTGAAAAACCAGCGTGTAGTGCTTGTGCTCTGTAGCCCTTTCTATAAAGTTGCTCTGCAAGTCTGCTTGTATCATGCCGTGTCCTGCAAAATATTATTGCTTTATCGACATGTTCTTCTGTAAGGATTTTGCATAGTTCTTCAAATTTTGCCGCTTGATTAACCACTGTATAGTATTGTTTCATTTGCGTTAACGCAATCTCATCCTTACTAACAAGTATCTTCGTTGGGTTCTTCATGTAACGATAGCAAACATTCATTACTGTTTCATCTATTGTTGCTGAAAAAAGGCTTGTCTGTCTGTTCAATGGTGTTCTCTTCAGGATAAATTCAATGTCTTCTATAAAACCCATATCAAGCATTCTATCTGCTTCATCTAGCACGACGATTTTTACGCAAGCAAAGTTTAGGATTCCACGTTTAAGCAAATCAATTATACGGCCTGGTGTTCCTACGATAATATGTATGCCTTTTGATAATTCATGGACTTGTTTTTCGATTGATTCTCCACCATAAACTGGTAAGACTCTTAGTTCAACATGTTTTCCAAAGAGTTTCATGTTTTGTGCTACTTGCACTGCAAGTTCGCGTGTGGGTACTAAAATGAGTCCTTGGACTTTCTTAATGTCAGGGTTTATTTTTTCAACTATTGGGACTCCAAAAGCTGCTGTTTTTCCCGTTCCTGTTTGTGCTTGTCCAATGACATCCTTACCTTCAAGTAATGGTATGATTGCTTGAGCTTGAATCGGGAAAAGTTCTTCAAATCCGAGTTCTTCTATTGCGCTCAAAACTTGCATTTTTAGAGGCAAGTCTCTAAACGATTGTATTTCCATTGTTATATTTTTTCTCCGCCACAAAGGGTCTTCATGCATCTTTCTTAAGCTTTAAGAGCTTCATATATGAACATGAGTTAATGTGACAACTTATCAGCTTCAGTTCAAATATAAAAGGCTTTAGCATTGTTTATTAAGGAAAGATGAAGTCAAAACTATTCTCGTGAGATTAATTTCTTAATTATAGTATGTGATTTGGCGTGGCTTCTGAAAAAGCCTTATGAAGGTCATTAATCATGCATCATCTTAAGTCTCAGTATGAGGCGATATAGCGAGCGATGCTAAAAAGTAACAAATTTTGTTCTATTGTGGCTCTTTTACTTATTTGTAGCTTACTAGTTTGGCTATACTATCCTCAAGTTATTGCTGAAGATTCGCCACAAAATTCAACGTCAAGAGATTTTTCTGAGCCTATGTTTTCTAAACCGTCCTGGCTTGACGAAAACAACAATGGAATTGCAGATACTCTTGATCGAGAAATTAATAAGAGAACAATGAACAATACAATCCATGATTACACTGATATTACTGTTCTCTTAAAGGCTGCACCAACAATTCAAGACACAACTGTTTTTGGTTTATGTAATGGCTACTTAACAGCTTTATGGACAGAAGCAGTCTATGGATTTAGTGGCAGGATACAGTACAAAGACATAGTAGACTTTGTAGAGAAGTGTTCCAATGTCTTACTCGTTGAGAAGCAAGCCATTGGTAAAGTAAATGTTGCGTATGCTGCACAACAAATAGGGGCAAGAACTTATGTTTGGAATACCCTTGGGCTTCAAGGCGATTCTGACTCATCAACTGCAGTGTTAGATACGGGAATAGATGCTTCTCATGTTGATTTTCAGCCTGGCTATGGCAATCAAGACTTTTCACATAAGATCATTGGCTGGAACGATCAGATAGGTGGAACCACTTCTCCGTTGGATGATAATGGACATGGCTCACATGTAGCTGGGTTGGCTGCAGGAAATGGTTTCTTCAGTGTCGATGCTTCAGGCAATGCAATAACGACATGGGGCGCAGATCTTGGACAAATACATAATTCAGGCACGCTTCCTGTCAGTGGTGTACCAGTTAACAAACCTGGCACCATAACTGTTAACGTAAAATGGAATCATACAGGAACCGGCAGTACTCTATCTGGAATTGTACTGTTATATGGTGATAAGACATTATCTCAATCATCATGGACACAGCTTTCTTCAGTAAGTACACCTAACCAAAATATCTTCTATTCTGTAAACTACACAGTAACTTCGGTTCCATTGAATAGCTTTGATATTTATCACATTGGTTTAAACGTTACATCAGGTTCAAGCACAAGCCATCTCTATGTAGCTTTTACAGTTTCTTGGCCTTACACGCCGCCATCAGATAGTTTTATGGCATGGACTGGTATAGCTCCACAATCGAAATTGGTAGGAATTAAAGTTGCGAATTATCTTGGGGAAGGAACTACAAGTGAATTGGTTAGGGGAATACAGTGGTTAATCAGTAATAAATTGACTTATCATATAACTGTTGCAAGTATTAGTTTGGGTTTTGAGAATGAGGTAGCTATCATTGATTCGGCTGTGACAAACCTGGTCAATAATGGGATAACAGTAGTTGTAGCAGGTGGAAATAATGGTTCAGGAAGCAATCATATTTTTTCTCCAGGTTCCGTTGACGAAGCGATTACTGTGTCAGCTATGAATCAATTCGATGCTATAACAGGTTATAGTAACCAAGGTGGAACCTCAAGGTATTCAGGGAAAACAATTAAACCCGATATCACTTCTCCGGGAGGTAGCCTTTTAGGTTTACCAATTTTTAGTGCAGATTCGAACTCGAAAGACGCTGAGGGCAATTTTGCTGAAATTCAAATAGATGATTCTGCTCCAATGCAAGGAACGTCCATGGCGACACCTATAATCTCTGGGTGTGCACAAATTGTAATTCAAGCTATGGGCGGTTTCAGTGGATGGCGTTATACGAGAACGCAAGCTTTGCAGCCTAAACTGATTCTGTTGATGACTGCGACTGAAACGTATCCTAACCTTCGAGAAGCTAATACATCATCAGTTTCACCGACGCTTGATCGCGGAGAAAAAGATGTTCATGAAGGCTATGGCAGAGTTAACTTAGACGCGGCGGTGGATGCCATCCTAAAATCGTATAATGTGGGTAGTGTTGTGACTGATACGTTGGGACAACCGCCAACTATAGCAAACACTTCATCGCTTGGAGAGAGACTGGCATGGGCAAGGAATGTGCAGCTTGTCGGTGGAACTGATTATAGTTTCAGTCTCAACGTCCCTGATGGAGCAGATTATGATTTGTATCTTTATGATTCAGCAGGAACAGCTTATGGAGAGCCAGTGACAATTGACAAGAGCACTAATGCTACATCCGGTGGAACTGAACAATTCTGGGTCAATGCTCCGTACTCTGGTACATACTATCTAGTGATAAAAAGGGCGACAGAAGTTTCTGGAAGCGGTACCTTCACACTTGCAAGTTCAGGAGCCAGAAGCGTGATTGTTACACTAAATACAATTGGGCTTCAGAGTGCTCCTAACGTTGTGCACTATATACAGAATGGCATTGTGAAGAACGGGAACATTATTGGAGGCACATTCTCCGATGCTGTTGATCCTTCAACGACGATTTCTATAGACAGCACAATATACGTTTCCTCTATGCAAAGATACATTACAGCGGATCCAACTTCTTTCTCAGTTCAATCAAGCGCTACCTATACCATTAATTATAGAACTCAATTTTACATAAGGATCAATAGCACTCATGGAATTCCTACAAATTCGCAATGGGTCGATCAAGGCGGCAATTTAATCGTCTCAGTGATAAGTCCAACAGAAATTGTTTCTGATGATCATCAATGGGTTTGTACAGGTTACACTTTAGATGATGGTTCAACGCAAGCTGGCCTTTCATATACATTCAACAATATTCAAGCAGCACACACACTAACGTTTAACTGGAAAGAACAATTCTACCTAACCGTAACCTCCGCTTACGGTTCCGTAAGCGGTGACGGATGGTATGATTCAGGAACGACGGCTACTGCTAGTCTCTCAGCTGGTACTGTTCCTATAGATGTAGGTGTTCAACAAGTTTTTGCTGGCTGGGGTAACGATGCAACAGGTTCCTTTTTCTCCAGTTCAGAAGCTATAATAATGAATGGTCCAAAAACTGCAAAAGCAAATTGGAAAACTCAATACTACTTATCTATCTCATCAAATTTTGGCACCGTTAACCCCAACAGTAATTGGTATGATGCAGAGTCAAAAGTAACCATATCGACTACCCCTCCATCAGCCGGAAGCGGTGAACGTTACGTCTGGAATAATTGGACGGGTATCGGCATTAACAGTTACTCTGGCAACGATACTCAGACTTCTTTAACGATGAAGAGTCCAATTAATGAAACAGCTTCATGGAATCGTCAATATTTGTTAACGGTAATATCGTCTTTTGACTCGCCTTCTCCACCGACGAATTGGTTTGATGCTGGAACATCCGTAACTGCGTCGATTCTGTCTTCTACACAAACATCTATTATTACTCAGACTATTTGTAAAGGCTGGACCGGTACAGGAAGCGTACCTAAATCAGGCACAATAAATATGGTTGAGTTTACGATTAGTCAACCATCAAGTATTATTTGGAATTCCGAAACCCGGTATTTGCTTCTGCCTCTACTGATAATAATTATCGTACCCGTGATGTTGATAGTTTTAGTAGTTATTCTGCTGCGTCAACGTCGTAATCGAGTAAATAAATAGAACGAAGAAGTTGTTGGCTCTCTAAAGCGCGCGCTTTGTAAAACTCAAATTTTGGATAAAAGAATTTGTTAAAAGCTAATCGCAAATCAACGTTGGAGTTTTCTGCAATAGAATTTGAAATTGTGCTTAGTCTGTTTGCTGACACGAAAAAAGAAATGGTTCGTGAGTTGGAGCGAGATAAAGAGAAAATTCTTTATGATTGGCATTTTCTACTTGTTTCTCACCATGCCTCGGATAGATAAACGACATTATTATCTTCATATTGGATAGACAACATAGCTACATAATAATCAATTTCTTTGATCAAAAAATATGCGCTTGCTGAACAAGATTTTCTCTTTCTAATAATGACCAAAGCGGTCAGGTTTTAACTAGTATTCATGATCTGGAATTGTTTAATTCAAGGCTTGAATCCAAGCAGAAGTGAAGATATCATACCCAATTTTCTTTTTTCCTTGTTGTTCAGTGAAGTTTCATTGGCTTTGGCTTCCTATTCACCGCGAGTGTCGTTTCGATTACATTCTGCTTTAGGTCTATACTCTCTTTTTTTGGTTCGCTGTTTATAGTGTTTTTGACATTCTTTTACTCGCACAAGCATCCATTCATTTTCTTCGTAAATGCATCCACATAGCAACGTTTTAGTAACCAAAAATTACTGTCACTCCTTCAAGCTTGTTTTGCCTAAATATAGTACTACTTGTTTATGAGAATAGCGATTTCAAAAACTTAGTTTCTTAAGGCTAAGAATTTAGTGGAGGGAGGATTTTAGGATTATTTGAAGAGAAATGTCTGCTCATAGAAAGTTGTAGCGCGCGCTCTTTTTTGAATGTTTTACAGGAGTTACTAACAACTGTTTATCTGTGGCGAAGGCGAGGAGGAATTTGAACCTTTGACCCAATCTTAAACTGCAAGAAATTAACTTAGTTAGGCAGATGTCAACTGTAACAGAAAACTTGGGTAGTTTATTCTCCTAGTCCATCTTTTTTGGTTTGTTTATAGAATATTTCAGAAAATATAAGTAAGTGATTTTTATGAGAAAATTATGCAACTGGAGTTATGATGCCTATCAATAGAGCAAAGACTTTAGTGATTTTTCGGGAACTCTGAATTTCATAGAGAAGTAGTCGCTTATGCCCAAATTGTAGAAATAGTTGAGTCAGGTAACCCTGATGAATTTAAACTTAAGATAAAAGCTTCTTTAGAGACTCATAATAAAGAAGTAATCGATAAATTTCTAAAAGAAAGAAACTTGAAGATGAAAAAAGAAGATGAGTATATTACGATCTATGAGAACTGAAAATTTGATCTAACTTAGTTTTGTTTTCTTTTTATGTTTTCAATAGAATTTAAATCAAGGTAAAGTATGTAACAAATCTTAAAGCAGGTTGGCTTTACAAAATAGTGAATTTAATTTTTCAAAACACATTAAATTTGACTATTCAACCATCACATAATTGTAGGGTTAGATAGTAGGGCATGTCTGTCCCCAAGTCTGTAACTACAGGCATGCAAGAATAGGCAAAACTTAAGCTTACTATCTAACTCTACACTAATATTCAAGCGTATACACGTTAAAATATTTGGTTTTACAAAGTAGCGAATTTGGTTTTTCAGAACTCATTAAATGTGATTACTTCATACTTATGTTTAGGAAGAAGGGAATGATGTTTGCAGAGAGTTTTTCTCCAGAAACCCCTCTCTTTCTAAAAGAACTCTCCCTTATCTGCAAATATCGTTCTTCCTTCCTGACATCTAAAAGTGTGTTTAATGTTTAGTCTGTTTTGGTCGATGTTCTGTGTTTTCATGGTTTAATATTTCTTGTAAATTCTTATCTTCTAATCCACACCAACTACAAACAAACGGTCCATTAACACTATTTTTTCTAACCATAATCTTTCATCTCAAACTCTTTTCTTGGATCTACTTGCGTCACTTGACTTATTTGCTTTAAAAGTACAGTGTTTAAACGACTAGCCTATTCCGTGGACTCATGAGTCGATTAAATCTGAGACTTCAAATCTTCAATTCTGAGGGCGTATTCTTCATGCTTACCTAGTCCTATCACTCTTTCTTCAATCTCTTCAAACCTCTCAAATACATCTGCTTTATCATCATCACTTAACATTTTCATCCAATCAGGAAAAAGCATATTCTCCTTCTTGATATGCAAAGTCAAAAGTTGAATGTAGCCCATCGAGTTATCTATAATTTTTCTGTGATCGTTCTTTCGGATACCTGTCTCCAATTCTGAAAGAAAAAGTCTCCCTCTGGTATGCTCTTCATACAGAACTGCTACGTCATCGTTCTGTGTGGGGATTCTCTGCTTTATCAATGGAAACAAAACAGTCTCCTCCTTTGCGTGATGGCATCTATCAATAAAATTCTTCGTTATATCTAAAAAGCTATCATAGAATTTATTCGGAACAGTTTTACCATTTTTCAGCTTACTTACAGATTCATCCAGAATTTTTATTGCTCTGAGTATTATTTCATGTTCTTCCATTAAAACTTCAAGAGGGTCCATTGTATTATACGCCCTCCACTATATCTGAATAAGGAGAACATAAAAGACTTTTTGGTGATTTGTTTCTTGTTGAAACCAGTTAGTTGTGCTCAGAAGCAGCGCGCGCTTAAAGACACAAATTTGCATAGGTATCTCTTAATGCGAATGTGGAATGTCAGTCCTGAGTTAATGTGCAGGAAGCATCTTCTTGGAGAACACGTGGAGATGCACATGTTTTTGAGTGAATTAAATCTGGGCAAAAGGATTGATGGGTACATATGTACTGGGCTTGTCGAAGTTCATAACATTAAATGTAGACATGATGAGTTGGCGCAAGAGATG
>DATGZD010000030.1:0-21991 GCA_035297385.1 Candidatus Sulfotelmatobacter sp.
AAATCTGCTTTTCTTTGCGGTTTAGCAGAACTCCTTTCAGTAGAGGGGATAAAGGCTTCTTGAAATACCATCGATTCAGGTTGAGCTTGCTTCTTTCTGTAAATTTGGCCTCTTGGAGTAAGGGGTTCAAACAGATACTGGAACTTGCCGATGCTTTCAGATTCGCCCAAAACTAAAAATCCGCCAGGTTTCAATCCATAATGGAAAATGGGCAATATCCTCTCATGAAGATAAGCATCAAAATAGATGAGCACATTTCTACACATTATGATATCTAAGTTGGAGAAAGGCGGATCACTTGTTATGTCCTGTTTTGCGAATATGCATAGGTCACGTATTTTTTTGGTTATTCGGTAATGTCCATTGTAAGAAATGAAGAACCTTTTTAGCCTGTTTCCAGAAACGTGCTCCTCAATGCTTTTTGAGTATGTTCCCTGTCGAGCTTTCTCAATGTTTCTTCCGTTTGCATCAGTGCCAAAAATTTGAATCCGTATATCTGTTAGGGCTTTTTCATCAATAAATTCTTGAATTACTATGGCTAAGGAATAGACCTCTTCACCTGTTGAACAGCCTGGAATCCAAACTCGTATGAATTCGTTGGGAGCCTTTTTTTGGATAAGTTCTGGAAGAACCTTCTCTTTCAAAGTCAAGAAAGTATTTGGTTCTCTAAAGAAGTTTGTTACACCTATTAGCAGGTCATCAAATAATGCCTGAAGTTCAATTGGATGTGTCTGCAAATAAGCCAAGTATGCTTCCATGTTTTCGGTCTTATTTATGACCATGCGACGACTAACACGCCTGGTTATGGTTGTTTCTCGGTAATGCGTAAAATCAACGCCAAAGGAGGTTTTGAGTATCTTGATGATTTTTTTAAAGCCCGTTTCGACTATTTTTGGCTTTGAAGTTTTTGTTTCAGAACGAATTAGTGGAAGGTGTTTAGAGATTTTGGCTAACTCTTTTGCCATCTGTTCTACAGAAAGAATAAAATCTGGATTTTCAGCGTCTATGGCGTTTTGAGGCATGTCAGAGTATTGAGCGGTTTTTGGGTCTTGAACGCAAGTTATTCCGCCTTCGGCTCTAATTGTTTTGAGCCCCTCGGTTCCATCATTGCCTGTCCCAGATAGCACGATTCCTATTGCTTGGGTTTTTCGTTCTGAAGCTAAGGAAATAAAGAAGTCGTTGATGGGTTTGAGAGCCACGCCTTTGGGAACAAGCTTGAGGTAACCATTTTTCAACGTCATAGTTGTTCCTGGAAGGATGACATAAACCTGGTTCTTTTCAACCTCCAAACCATCTCTGACTTGAAGAACCTTCATCTTTGTAGATCTTGAGAGGATTTCGGGAAGCATGCTCTCTTGTCCAGTAGCCAGATGCTGGATTACAACAAATGCCATACCCGTGTTGATGGGCAAGTTTTTTAGCAGTTTCCTGATCGGGTCTAATCCGCCTGCAGAAGCGCCAATTCCAACAATGGGAAACTCATACACTTTGTCTTTGCCTTCAAAAGAAACCGATTCATCGAAAGAACCTTGCACTTTGTCCGCCATAAATTATTCATCCAGAATCTTGCTCTAAGACTCTTATTAATAATTTGTATTAAAGCTTCTCCAAACAGAATCTCAATAGAAGATTATTCAATGTTAAAATAAGCAGAATCTACGCCGAATTAGCGCGCGATCTATTGGATCATGCTTGTTTACTTAATTCTTTTTTTGTATCGTTTATTTCCTTTTGATGCTCCTTGGTGAATACGGTAAGAAGGCTAATGGCAACTGGCGCAGAATCCTTTTCGCTGTAGATACCCTTTTTTGTGTTTTCATGGAGAGTCTTGATAATGGAGCTTTCAATTGCGTAATGATCTTTTCCAAAAGCACTCTTTAACGCTTGATGAAAGGCATAAACGTTGTTTGGTATATCTGTCGTCTTAATTTGCATCTCTTCAAGCTTACTGTAAAAACGCTCCTTTTCAGGCAAAGTCGATATTACTCTATTTATGACGTCAACCATGATCAAATCAGAATTGGGCAGTCAAACACCCAAGTTAGTTAATTATTTTTTCGTATATATATTCATTCCTTAATCTACTGGTTCCCTCCTTTTTTTGAAGTGTTCCATGCATCAACTGAGAAGGGGTTAGCATCCAATGCCATCTCATTAGCTCTACAACACAGCGCCCAGTGTTACTGGTTTGTGTATGCATTTGTGCGTCCGCCTAAATTTGACTCTTAAGAAGTGAGCAGGGTCTAAATTTTAATCTAACCAACTCTTGTTCTGTTGATTCCTCTTCTTTGGTAAATACTGATTTCAATACGTACATTCGTGTTATGTACCCTGCAATGTGATTATTCTTGTTGTGGCACCTTGTGTTAATTGACTAATAATTTGTTTTCAAAGATTGTGTTTCAAGCTTCTTTTCCTGTTTAAAGCAATACTTAACCCTCTTGTTCATAATTGATAGCATGCTCTTCACTTCTTCTCATCTAATTCGAGAATCTTCACAAATCCATACTGTTTTATTATCGAAGCGTCGCCTTGACAATTTATCTCTTCAATTATTCTACAAATGCTACATTGATGCAAATTCAAGCGCCTCATTGACATAGTGGATGCAACAAAAACCAAAACCTATTATTCAAATAAAAACTAATGACACTAAACAGACTAATTCATGAAATTGAAAGCACTTGAGCGCGCGCTATTAACAGCTAAACAATTAATGAGTTGAAGGTTTGGGTTAGGACTGAATTTAATCTTCTCAACTGTTTTCTAACTAGGTCTACAGTTAGTATTCGCTACTACCCTCCACCCGCTCTCACGAATCCCTCCTACAGACGGCTAGACAAGCAACCAGCAAGACTAAGTAAAACAAACTAAGTAATATTAGGAAGCCGGATTCATTCTTTAAATTGTGTTTCTTCATTTAATGCGCGATTTTGCGAGCATTCCTTTTTATCAGGTCTTTGAATTGGAGGCGTTGATTCTTCCATGAGAGTTCGTGAAGCATCAACAGTTGATTGTCATGCGTGTATACAGTTGGAACCTTATTGGTTAAGAAATTAGCTATTATGAGCGCATCTCTTCCACCCAGATTGTGTTTGACTGAAAGGTTCAGTGCAACCTGCACAATCTTCTTGGTTTGATTAAAAAACTCTATATAAGGATGTTGAAGCAACATTAAGAGCCTTCTTGTGGCTTCTTCAGGGAACCAGTTGAGGCTGAACACAAGCATATGATACGTTTCATGTATTACAGTGGGATTCAATGCAATCACGTTTTCTGCTGATAGGTTCAAAAGTACATCTTTGACATCTTCGTGCTCAGGGTAAGCAGGATCTAAGGCATAACACAGTATGTTTGTGTCTATGCCAACGGTCACTTGATTGTTCTCCAGATTGATTTCATTTCTTCTGGTGAGACGAGGTTGGGCTTAGCCCTCCGTTTGGGCTCTGATGAGATCGTTTTTCGGAATTCTTCTAAGAAATTTATTGGTCTTCCAGGAAGCAGCATATAACCCTCCGGAGTCTTCTTCAATATTGCCGTTTCCCCAATTTCTTCCCGTACCTGTGGGGGAATGCACAATCGTCCTTTTGAGTCTATTCTAAGATGAACCTGTTCCAATTTCCCACTACACTACAGTGGGATGACGCGGATTTAAAACTTCCTGTTTAATCTTATCTGCTAGCGCGCGATCAGCGTACTATCTTTTTCCCTTGTTTCTTTCATTCTTTCACTCAAAGAAAACACTAACTAGAAATTCGCTTGTCCTAGAGCTCACGAAAATCTTATATCTACATAGGTAGAAGTGCTACGACAAAGGAGAGTTAAGGATGAGTTTATCAGACGCATTAAATGAATCTGCGCAATACACTGGTAGCATTTTTCAGCGAATAGGTGAATTGTTGATACTATTCATTGTTTCAATCATTCCAATAGTTAACTTCATAGCTCTCGGATACTATGCCCGCATAATTCGCGATAGTCCTGCTTCGAGAAACACTCCTAAACTTGAAAGATACATGGATATGTTCGTTGAAGGCTTAAAAATTGTTGTAGTCGCAATAATCTGGGCTCTCATAATAGCAGTAATAGCCCTTGTAATCGCCATTCCTTTCATAAGCTTAGCAGCATTAAGTAACATTACAAACGCTGGTACAGTTCTTAGTGCAGGATGGATTTTTGCACTCGGACTCTTCAGTCTAATCTTTGTCATCATCGCTTTCTTTCTGGGAATAATAGCGTTCATGAGCATAGTCCACATGGTAAAAATGAATTCATTTGGAAAAGCATTCGCCTTCGGAGAAATCATCAGCATGATCGGCAAAATCGGCTGGCTTCGATACCTCGCTTTCTTCGTCATACTCTTCATAGCTTCTGCAATAGTTGGGGCCATCACAGGAGCATTAGGCCCACTGGGCTGGGTAGTAAGCGCATTGTTATCAGTATTAGTAGGACTATTCTTCTCTAGAACCATAGGCTTACTCTATGACAAGGCCGCCGGAGTTTACATGCGACCATCACCTTCTCCTTCGCCAGTTGTACCAGCACCGACGCCGACACCATAACCAGTGTAGATAGCGCACACTCTTCAAGAGGCAGGCTCACTTCCTTCAAATAAAACAAGGAAGTGTCGTGCCTTTTTTTCACAAAAATCTCTTCTCTACCAAAGTTAGATAAATCGCACCCTGACAGAAAAAATCATTACACCAAGCAGTATATGTTTACTTGAACTTGATCTTGCCAAGAACAAACGACGTAAGCATTCAGGGAGAAGCGTAATAAGAACAAAAATCTATTATTCAAACACAAACTAATGAGTTAAACAGAGTGATTCATAAGAAGTGAATCGTTCGAGTAAATTGAAAGAAGATGCCAAAACATATGACAGATGAAGATAACTCTTGTCAACAACTTCCAACCTTTAAACGTAACAACTATTTTTACGGAAAACTCGTCTCTGTAGCAGATTTTCAAGAAGAACAAAACTATTTCATAAACAAACTCAGATTAATAAATCGATTAATCCATGGAAAAGGCATCATCTGCGGACTCGAACTCACAGCAGATAAACCTGAAGGCACCATACGAGTAAACGAAGGCTTTGCATTAGACGGTTACGGAAGAGAAATAATACTATCCAAAAAAATCACGTACGACTTAAACCAAATGTATAAGCCAGAGGATGTTGGAAAGAAAAGAGACCTCTTCGCTACTATAGAATACGAAGAAACTAAAGTCGACCCAACCCCTGCGATAGGACAAGAAGAAACACAGTACAACATGATCCTTGAAGGAGTAAGAATAGAATTCGATCGGATGCTACCCGATTCTTGTTCAATGGATAAAATACTTCTTGCAAAAATAAGCGTTAAAACAAACAGAAACAAAATCTACATCCAGAAAATAGAGAAGTCTACTAAACTCAATGCTACTATATCTAGAGATAAAAGAGAAGACACTGCTTAGAGGAGGCATACATAGTAAGACGACATAGAATCTCCAAACTCGCACAGCAAATAACATCCAATGCCAGAATAGAAGACATAGTTCTACCTAAACAAGAAAAGCAACTCGTCCAAAAAATAATCCTGCATATTACTCAACACCATAAGATCTATCCTGAACATGGGTTTGAAGACACAAGCGGCAAAAGATCGGGAACAACAGTACTGCTCTCAGGTCCAAACAGTACAGCTAAAATAATGGCTGCTGAAATAATCGCCAACGAACTATGCCTAAACTTATATTATATCAACCTCTCCAACCTCGTGAGTAAATACATTGATGAGACAGAGAAAGACCTGCGTGAAATCTTCGAAGCCGCAGAAGAGTCTGAATCAATACTGTTCTTTGATGAGGCAGACGCATTGCTTGGCAAACGCTCTGAAGTAAAAGATAGTCATCACCGTTACACAAACATCAAAACCAACTATTTACTCCAACAAACAGAAAATTACGATGGTTTAACTATACTGGCTACAAACTCGCATGAGACAATGGATCAAGCAATTGTTAGACGTTTTAAATTCATTATGGATTTTCCATACTCTAACAAGAAAATCAGAAGAAAAACCTAAAAGGCAGCAGCCTTCTCAACAGATCCTCAAAAGTGTAGTCAGTATACCATTTATCTCTCATTATTGTTCTATCACAATAGACTAATAATCAACCATTAACGATTCGAACTCTGCACATACTACACGAGGAATAAATAAAAAGAACATTCTGCTGAGAGATGCTTACAGAATTGATTAGTTAGCGGTAGACCATTGAAAGGGCATATAATGTCGAAATTGAAATTTAGCGTATGTTAATGTCAATTTTGTAAATTCCCAAAAACTTAAAAATACGTCACCGTTGATTAATGGCTAACTAATCTACTATGTAGACTAGTTAAACTGAAAAGGAGAATAGAAAAATGAAAAATCTAAAATGCTTATACAGAAAAAGAACTATTGCTTTAGCTTTGATTTCAGCATTAACCTTCATTATGCTGATGTCAATATCCGTTGAAGCTCAAAATACTGTACCTACTGGAACAATTCCTACAAACCTACAAGATAGTGCATCTAAACTGCTTCCTGCAGGCGTTACTCCCGAAGTTACCATAAAAACTACCGCTTACTTAAGCTTCAGACCAAACCCTGTTGGCGTCGGTCAAACTTTCCTTGTCAACGTATGGACTACGCCAGCACTTCATGCTGCCAGATACTTCAAGGACTTCAAGATCTCTATTCAGAAGCCTAGTGGAAAAACAGAAGTCGTAACCGTAGATTCCTACCGTGCAGACACAACAGCATGGTTTGAATGGATAGCTGATGAACAAGGCACATGGAAACTTAAATTCGACTTCCAAGGTGCTTACTTCCCAGCTGGAAACTATTCAACAGCATTCGGCGCCGTCATGTACGGTCAAGTGTCAACCTTCAGCTTCCCACAATCCTGCTACTACACACCGTACTCTACAGAGTGGCAAGAACTGACAGTACAAAACGACCCTATTATCTCTTGGATTGAACCTCCAATACCCACAGACTACTGGACACGACCAATATCCCCTGAGAACCGAGGATGGTGGTGGATCGCAGGACACTTCCCATGGCGAGGCCCTGGAGGAGGTTCTGAATGGCCAGCAGACACAAACAAATACTGGGGTTATGGAGACAAATACCGCTTCACTCCCTGGGTTCAAGCACCAAACACGGCACATATTGTATGGAAACGTCAAGGAGCCATCGGCGGTCTAATGGGACCTGTAACTGGCGAAACAAAAGTTGAAGACTTCGGATCAGGTGGCGGTAACCCATCGATAATCTATCAAGGACGATGCTACCAAACCGTAACAGAGACCGATACGATATCTAATAGTCCCTCTACTCGAAGTTACTGGATGTGCTATGACCTTCGAACTGGAGAAATCTATTGGAAGAGACCTGTATACTCAGGAGAATCAATACCAAGCAACATCTTATACTATGAAGGCTACTCAGAAGTTCCAGGAGGAGAATCCAGATTCTCAAAAGACGTACATTTGGTTACAATAACTGGTGGAAGACTCATAACATACAATCCATGGACAGGGGCAGTGAATCTTAACTTTAGTATTTCACCACTAACTACTGGCACTTACTATAAGAATGCATACTGGCTAACCGTACAAGACCTTGGCTCTAGTGCAACTAATGCTCCTGGTGGACGTTATCGATTGGTCAATTGGACTATTGAAGCTATACCCGGTGCATTTATGGTTTCAGGCACAACATGGCAATTGAAGATAGTTAGCAACATAACATGGCCTTGGAGCAATTTAGGTACAACATGGGATATGGAAGCAGGTATAGCTGTTGTAACAAACCCAATTACTCCTCCATCTATAGGCGCATGGTATGGAACAAATGCTTATGCTGCCAGCTTATCAACTGGTCAACAATTATGGAATAAGACTTATGAAGAAACACTCTACAGCTCAGCCGCTACCTGTGCAGACCACGGCAAAGTTGCTTTCCCAACCATGAATGGCTACATGCTTGCAATAAACCTGAACGATGGAAACGTAGCGTGGAAGAGCGATAGACTAGATTATCCTTGGGATGCACCTGGCTTTGGAACTTATGGCTCAGCTTCAGCCTATGGATTACTATTCAGGTTTGCATACTCAGGCATATACGCCTTCGATTGGAATACTGGTAAAATAGCTTGGAAATACGAAGCACCCGCTAACCCATACGAAACACCCTACGTAAACCCGAACGGTACATCCGTCTATTCCTTCAACGCTGTAGGCTTAGTCGCTGATGGAAAACTATATGCATACAATACTGAACATACACCAACTCAGCCAATTACAAGAGGCTGGGGCTTGCACTGCATAGACACAACTACCGGCAAAGGCGTATGGAACATTACAGGCTGCATGACCCCTGGAGCAGTAGCTGACGGCTATTTAGTAGCTTCAAGCGCTTATGACGGCTACACATACAGTTTCGGTAAAGGCAAAACTCAAACAACCGTTACAGCCCCAGACACCATTATTCCTGAAGGAACAGGAGTCGTAATAAAAGGCTCAGTGCTTGATCAATCACCAGCTCAACCCAATACGCCATGTGTTGCCAAAGAATCTATGACAACTCAGATGCAGTATCTGCATATGCAAAAACCAATATCCACAGATGTAGTTGGTGTACCAGTTAAATTAACAGCTATCGCTTCAGATGGTTCAGTTGTTGACATTGGTACAGTAACAACTAATGGATACTATGGTACCTTCAGTAAAGCATGGACGCCACCGAAGCAAGGAGACTATGAGATCATTGCCTCGTTCGCAGGTGATGATTCTTATGGAAGTTCAGCAGTGTCAACAGGTATTTCAGTTGGTCCAGCACCAGCATCCAGTAATACTGACAATCAACAACAAATCACAGTACCAGACTACACAATGACAATTGTGGGCGTAGGCATCGCAGTCATAATTGCAGTCGCAATAGTTGGGTTACTTGTAGTAAGAAAGAAATAGACTTAAAACTACAAACTAAAAATTCAGTTTCCCTTTTTTATTTTTCTATCTATCTTGAACACCTATTAGAATGAGATTATACAGCAAGTAAAAACTTCTAACTAAAACCTACATAGTTTTTAACACGCGCTAATAGTTTTATAGATTTGTATACGGGAGCGCCACAGACGGAAATTCCATCTTTCATAGTCCTTTTCTATACAACAAATAGCTTAGTACTGCAATAACTAATGATTTTTTATTGTTGTTCTACTTTATCAAATTAAACCGATTAAAAATAATCATCTATGACTTTTTCCACCAGAAGAACATCAGAAGAACAATTTTTTGCTGTTATTGTTCCGTTAAAATAATGTCAGAATTGCATTCAAAGAACCATTGAAGACATGAAAAGTGAAAGGAGAAAAGGAGGAACTCTTTTCATGCCCTCAACAGTTCTTTTTAGCAGGGAAAAAAACATCTTCCTATTAAGCACAAGCTAATTTAAACCATTGTGATTGCAACAGTGACACAACAACTCGATTCCATTTCAGTCCGGAGTCCTTAACATAAACATACACAGTACTAGTTGAAGTTGAGAAAGAAATAACGAAACTTTTTTCGTAATTGTTTTTCTTTCAGAATAGGTGCCATATTTCAGCTATTGTAGAAAAATGGATTTCTATACGTAAAGTAGTAGGTTAGAGTATAGTGAAACCTTTCTATGAATAAATCTTAAAAAGAACCCAGAAAGATACGTGTTACTAGCGAAGCTTTCCGAGCTTCGCAAATAACTTGAAAGGAGAAAGAAAAGAATATGTCAAAAAACATAGCGAAAGCAACTGCAACAATATTTGTTATCCTTACAATAGCTTCTCTAGTATTAATCACAACAGTAGGAGCACAAACAACACTACCGGCAGGAGTTACTCCCACAAACCCGCAAAGCTCATCCTCAATACCGCTCCCAGCAGGAGTTACACCCGACGTAACCCTAGATACCATAGCTCACATAAGCTTCACACCAAATCCCGTCGGTGTAGGACAGACCATATTAGTCAACATATGGTTCCAACCACCAATCCATGTAAGCCGAGCACTAAGCGGACTCCAAGTCGTCATCACAAAGCCAGACGGAACAAAAGACACCATCGGTCCAATCGAAACCTACCGTGGCGATGCAACAGCATGGTTCGAATATCCAGTCGATCAAACTGGAGCATGGAAACTACGCTTCGACTTTCCAGGAGGATATTTCCCTGCAGGAAATTATACAATCGCCTCTGGAGCCGCTTTTGGCGGAGGAACAGTCAACAGCTTCCCACTATCAGCCTACTACAAACCAGCAACTACAGGAGACCGTGAACTCATCGTACAACAAGACATGGTCATGTCGTGGCCTGCACTACCATTACCAACAGATTATTGGATACGTCCAATTTCACCTGAGAATAGAAACTGGTGGGTAATCGCAGGACATAGTCCATTTCACGCATTAGGTGGAGGTTCAGAATGGCCAGTAGATACAAACAAGTACATGAGTAACTACAAGTTCACTCCGTGGGTTCAAGGTCCAGAATCCGCTCATATAGTATGGCGAGTTCAAGGCAGCGTACTTGCAGGCATAGTAAGTGGGGAAACAGGACAATTATCTGCACCGAAAAGCTACGATGAAGCTTTTAACACTGCCACAGGCGCCTACAATGCAGGTCCGGGATCAAATGGTAACCCTGCTATCCTATTTGCAGGACGACTCTACGGCAAAGTTATGGGCGTATTCAACGGAACACCAATGTACATATGGCGATGCACTGACGTACGCACCGGCGAAGTAATCTGGGAACAACCTTGGACATCACAGATGCCCACCATAGTCTCAACGGCCTTCGACGCACCACTCGTACCAGGCGCAACTCAAAGAGCAGACCGACTAAACATGGCACTCGTATACTTGGGTGGCGGACGACTAATAAAATACAGCCCAACGAACGGCCAAGTAAACTCTAACATCTCAATCTCTCCACTAACAACAGGAACAGTCTATGCAGACCCCTATGTCCTAAGCGTTCAAGACCTAGGCGCTAACGCAACTAACCAACCTGGTGGAAGATACCGATTAATCAACTGGACTATGGAGAGCGCAACCACTAATTTTACCACTAGAATAATGAACAACATATCATGGCCACTTAGTAGTTTACCTGGCACATGCGACTTTGAAACTGGCGTAGCCGTTACAACTGGATCAATAACATCCCAAGCGGTAGGAGTAACCACTGATGCCATAATCACTGCAGTAAACATAAACACAGGACAACTATTGTGGAACAAAACATTAGGAATAGGCTACGGAACCTACAGTGGAAGCACAGCATGCGCAGACCATGGAAAATTTGCTGTACGCATGAACGACGGATTCTACTATTGTTGGGACCTAAACACAGGCAACCAACTATGGAAGAGCGAATCCACAAGCTGGCCATGGGATACATTCGGAGCCTACTACGTATCATCTGCTTATGGATATCTATATGACCCAACATACGCAGGCTTACGGGCACTCGACTGGGATACTGGAAAAGCAGCGTGGGTATTCGAAGCTCCAACACCATTCCAATATGAAACTCCATATCAAGGACAATACTCATGGTTCTCAGGCAACATCATCGCAGATGGAAAAATCTATGCATACAACTTAGAACACTCACCCAGTGCACCTCTTACAAGAGGATGGAAACTATTCTGTGTCAACGCTACAACTGGTCAAGGAATATGGAACATCACTGGAAGCATGGCTCCCGGAGTTATTGCCGACGGCTACCTGACCGCCTGCAACTGGTATGATGGCTACATGTACGTTTTTGGAAAAGGTAAAACTGCTACTACAGTAACAGCGCCGGACGTTGCAATAGCAAAGGGGAACGGCATAATCATAAAAGGCACAGTCTTAGACCAATCACCAGCGCAGCCAAGTACTCCATGTGTAAGTAAAGATTCAATGGAAACACAAATGGAGTACCTCTACATGCAACACCCAATCGATGGACTTAACCATAACATAACAATGACAGGAGTCCCAGTAACATTAACAGCTATTGACTCAAACAATAATGCTATCAACATTGGCACAGTTATAACCAGTCCATACTATGGTACATTTGAAATGGCATGGACTCCACCAAATGAAGGAACATACAAAATAATAGCATCATTTGCTGGGGATGATTCGTACGCAAGCTCAGCATCATCCACCGCCATATCAGTTGGACCAGCCCCTGCAACTATCAATGTTCCACAACAAACCACACCGCCAGACTACACAATAATACTCATCGTTGGATTCATCGCAGTAATAATCGCAGTAGCAATAGTTGGATTACTTGTAGTAAGAAAGAAATAGACTTAAAACTACAAACCAAAAATTCTATTCTTTTTTCTATCTACAGAGCTTCTATTAAGATTAGACTAATTAGAAATAGTAGTCCAATATCATTCATCCTCAATAATCATTGCTGCCAAATTTCTGGGCATTAGAATGGAGAATGCAGTACAATCTTAGTATAATTCTTTATTTCTTTTTTTGCTCTTCTGCAATTTCTGCATCATGAATTGGACTTTGAGCTTGATTAATTGCTGGTCTAAATCTACCTTTACGTGAAATCTTGTTTACTCTTCTACCAAAATTATGTTTCTTAGAAGACATTCTTAATCTCCCATAAGAAAAATGTTTTTCTTTAAAATAAGGATTTGTGGAAACAAATTGTTCCTACAAATGCATACTATTGCAGTGCATGATTTGTAGTTGTGTTGTACATCAGGAATATTATGATACTGAAATCTTCCTTTTAAAGACAAATGACGAACTGTAGAACAAAAGGGAAACTGACATGTTTAACCGCTCAAAGAAAATGAAAGCCGCCAACAGATGGCGTTCAAGAGCAAGGTTAGTTAACATAAGCAAAATCAAACTAATCATAATACGAGGCTAGAATGCAAACGTAACCGAAAACAAACATGAAGAAGTACCAATAGAGCAACCAGTTACAAGCATCACCAACGTTTCAAATGAGGATGACCTGCAGATAATGAGGATGTATTGGCCCAAATCTTTGGTATCCATCTCCTTTGAATTAATTGACTAAAAGAAAAAATACAATCTAAATCATGCCTTAGAATTGGACTGCGCTCCCCTCAACGAAAACAAAGCATCTCTTGTCATTATTTACCATACTTTCAGTCTTGCTAAAAATAACCATGTGCTCCATAACTTGTTGATTAGTCTAAATTTCATTACAGAAATAATGAATTTCTTCTGCAATGAGTACTAAATAGTCGCTTAGCGCCAGTTGTACGACTTTTTCTCTTTTTCAATCTAAATCTAGAGGCGAACATCAAGTAGAAAACATAGTAGAAATCTATCTATGGGCTATATGTAATACTCTTACTTTGTTTTTGTCTTTTGAAAACTATGTCTGTAGCTCTCTTAGGTATGAAGAGTTTAATAGAGTCAACTAATTCCCAAAACCTAGAGAGTCTACCTTCCATAATATTTGCATCAATAATTTTGAGATCTCCGTTTACGCTTCGTATGTTGTTACGGGTCACGTCAATTATTCCATGTTTAGTCCCAATTCTCCTTAGTTGAATCAATTTACCCATCGGAACATAAGCCTCGACTCCATACTCTTGCAGTAAACAGTACTTGGTATGCCAGAATATTTTTGCAAAATATGCATGTCTTATATCCTTTGGAAGATGCTTGTATACTCTGTGATCTTTCTCTATATCCTCTTTTCGTCCTATCTTCAGGATTAATTCATGTTCATGATAACAAACGCCAAAGACAGCCTTGTGCCAACCATTGCTTTCTACAAAAAGGTCGGGAAAAATCTTTTGAATAATATCTCTAAGCTCATTCTGAGGAATGAAGGATACATTTCTGTTTTTCCTATATGCATCTATTAAATGGTCAACAAGTTTAGCATCTTTATGCAATGATTCATATGCGTGTTTTCTATGTATTATACTATGATGATGCGTATCACTTTTTGGAACCATAGTAGATTGTTTCCATTAAACAATAACTAATAACTATAACTAATCTAATTGAAATTCTTATTGCCTAAAATATATGACTTTAGTCTGTCATATTGAAGCAACCACTAAACAACATAAAGCATCATAATAGGAACAAGACTACCAAACTAATGCAATATGAAGATATATTTAGACTACAAAATAATTTGAAAACAGAAAAAGGAAGAGTAGTTTTAAAGAATACGCAGTATTTATGGAACTGAAATCAAAGCTTTGTTTGCTTGGACTAGTCCAGCTCCTGTAGCATCTGTACTCCAACTGTATGTATACCAGTCTTGTGTTGGGCTAAGGTCAAAGATATTCATAGAACCCGAAGGAATCTTTAGCGCTGTACTTTTCAGGATACCTTCAACTTGGGTTTGAGTCAGTGATGGTTTTTTCTCTAACATTTGTGCTGCAACACCTGTAACATGTGGGGTAGCCATGCTTGTTCCGCCTAAATAGAAAAAGTTTCCAGGATTATTACCCATTAACCATCCAAGTCCGTTACTCCACCATGGAAGATGTGTATAGCCAGGCACACCTGGGTATGGTCCTCTAACCCAACTTCCTGGAGCAACGACATCAAGTTGTTGACCTGCTTTCTCTCTACTACTCCACGGTGCAATGTATACTTGGTCTGCGAGTTCGTTTTCTGGTACATCTCGATATCCATAGGTATTATCTTGTAACCACCAGAGTCGGTAGCGTGGCGGTGGCGCAGATGTTGGACTATACCATTCATATTCCCATCCTGCTGCACCCACTGAAATTACCTGTGGATAAGCACCCGGCCAACCCATACCTGCGTTTCCTTCGTTTCCTGCAGCTGCAACAACTATAACACCATTTGCTATGGCATAATCTATTGCATCCTCCATAACAGCGGTTGGTGCTGGTCCTCCAAGACTCATAGTTATAACCATCGGGCTATATCCTGCAATTTTAAGATTCGTTGCATACCTTATGCCTGTTGCGACTGCTCGATCCGTACCCATAACAAATTTCTGACCAGGATAATTCACTGGATCAGTCTGAGATGCACCTATAGTATAATCTGCTAAGACTTTAATCGGTATGATTGTCACATCTGGGGCTACGCCTTTAATGAACAATGGTGAAAGCGGAAACCCTGCGGCTGCATCAGCAGGAGCATAATAATTGTAACCTAATATTGTACTAGTTACGTGTGTACCATGAGTAGAACCTATATCGCCTATCCAGCTCACTTCATGAACTATGCCGCTTTCTATGAATGTCTGTGCAAAAACATCCCATTTTATATCTTCCTTAAAACCTTTACTAAGGTTAGATGCAATGCGATCTGCTGGGAAATAATCTTTCCAATTAGGAGTTAAACCTGTATCCAAGACAGCAACATAAACGCCTTTTCCAGTATATCCTGTTATATCGCTATTTATCATGTCGATATCCCATGTGCTTCTGATTGGTAAAGTTGATTTTGGAGCTGCAAGAACTGGCGTTGCAATCAGTATCAGCATTAAGAAAGAAGTTGCTATTATCAATGGTTTCTGATTCATTATTTTCCCTCAAGAAATAAGAAACGTTTCTTTTTATAACTTAAACATTATGGAAATAAGTCTAAGAAGATTCAACTTGAAACTTAAGCAGTGTTTTTTGTTTTCATACTTTTGGCGCTGCAAAATGCTGTCCAGAAAAAAGGTGGATTTAGTTTAAGATAACGATATTGCCAGCAGTGAGTGTCCCTTCCATGTGATGAACTTCACTGTTTGATATCTCAAAAACAATATAATCATTGCCTACACCTTTAGGACCAAAATCAGAAACTGTTACAGTAAATATCCAGCCATTTGTCCAACCTTGATTTTGCATCATAACTCGTGCTGTTCCCATAAAAGTAGCACTTAATCCGCCTTGAACTTCATTAATCTGAAAGCTAAGAATTTTAATACTTTGAATTATCATACATAGCTCATTATCATGCATGCAAATTAAATGAAATGTGCCAGTTGGATTTGATGTACCTCTAACACTAAAGCCGAAAAAATGTTTGTGAAGCTCATTATCATGTTGCATTACAAATGTGCCGCCACCAACTGCAGAAGATTGAGAGAAAGCACCAGCAGTTGCAATTGGAAACATCGTAGACAGAGCAAATAAGCTAACGAAAACAAAAATCATCAATTTCTTCAACAAAATACCCATAACTAAGAGAGTAGACTTCTTTAAAAAGATATACTAATGTTGCCAATACAGTGTAATTTTTTATAACTAACTCATAGAAGTCATAGTTGAGCAAGGTTTTCAAAATTCCATAGACTTGATATTTCAGAAGAAAATATAGACTTAAATGTTTCAGCATTCAAGTAGATAAAACAAAGAAGTGAAAATCATGGATTTTAGAGCATCAATAGCAGCAAGTTGTTGGTTTTCAATAGCTATAATCTCTTCAGTTTATATGTGGCTGTTTGCAGACAAATTAGGTGATATTCTATTTGGACTTTTTCTTCCCATAGGTGCACTAGTTTTTGTGGCATTCATTGTAACTATGATTGTTTTATCCAAATCTGAAGCGGCACAAAATCAAAACAATTGATATTTCTTTTTAATCGATGTAAATGTTTCATTGATACTTTGATTGAATACTTCTAACATTTGTGATATAACCTAATTTTTTGACACTAGCAACAAGAACAGTGACAAATAGCAGAAACAGAGGCAAAACTATGGATGAGAATTCTGGAACAGCCACTGGATCAGACTTAGCACTGTATCCATGAAGGTTACAAAGCGCTCGTGTCCTGACAGTATACGAGTTAGTGTTTGGACCAATATTGTATTGAACACTAAAAACAATAGTACTCTGAGGCGACTGCGTTAGTTCATGTTCTGTTCCGTTAACTTCAACTTGAACTATTGAAACATAATGTCCCAACCCAATCTGTGGGGGAGGAGTATGATTTATCGTGATATTGAGCCATGTTTGTGAATTAACATCATAAGAATTAACACTCACAATACTTGGAACAAGTGCTTCAACTTTTAAAACTCCTAAATTTAAGAAAATAACAGTGCCGAGCAATAAAATAAAAAGACCAATCTTACAATTACAAAACATCATTTAAAACACCAAAACACTACTGTGTATTTAGTTATAAAAATAAAGCGTAACACGTGAGTATGGCTATTTGTAACTGTCAACCGACAGCCACAAATCCTGAAATAGTATAGCATTGACTTTCTAAACAGTTGATTGAAATGAGCCAACAATTAAAGCCAGATTTATCAAGACAAAAAGAGATAGAACACAAAAATATGGTTGCCGAATTTTTCAAGTTGATAAGCGCCCAAAAATTCAAAGAAGGATTACGCTTCTTTGCACCTAACTGTAAGACACATAATCCATACATTTCGGGCAATATGGATACGTTAACAGATGCAATGATTGCAGCCAACAAAGAAGGAACTTCAAAATATCCAGAAGCTGAGTTTACCGTTAACGATATTCTTGCAGATGGAGATTTTGTAGCAGGATATACACAACTGTTGAACGTGAAATCCAGACCTGAAGAAGGAGGACTAAGACAGGTTCATCTTTTCCGTTTTGAAGACAACAAGATTGTTGAATATTGGGATGTCACTCAGCAGATATTGCCAAACATGCCTAACGCAAAGGAAGCCTTTTAGTTTTATAATCCAGTCGAAGCTATCATGATTAGAGGTTGAAAGAACAAAAAGAAGGGAAGTATTTCCTTAAGAGACTATTCATCTTTTCTTAAGGTTACAAAAGCAGACACCTATGAAATAACTGCTTCATTCTTAGGAACTGAATCCTACTTTAGTTCTTGGGCTGAAGCAGGCATAGTCGTAGACCCAGCAAGCGAAACTGGAACAAGCACTCAGCAAATAACAACAGTAGATAACACACCAGTCTTGTACGGAATAGCAGGCGCTACCATCGCAATAATCATCGCTATCGCCATTGTCGGTCTATTGCTCTACAGGAAACGACCGTAAGTACCAAACAAAACCAAACCTAACTTCCTTTTTCTTTTGTCTGCTTAATCCATATCCTCAAGACTTGAATATAGTCGTAATGTGCTTCGCTTTCACCTGTATCATGTCTTTAGTTTGAAAGAAGAACACTTTTTCGAAAAAGGGTTTATCCTTATTCCAGAGGGGGAAAACTGTTGATTACTTACTATAGAAAATTAAGAATGCGCTTCATCAAACATATACTCTAGAAATGAAAAATCCTAAGGTTGAAAAAATCTTAAATATGCTTTATTATGATACCTTGGTTTTGCGCAAAATGAGATTTTGCGTTAAAATGAAAGGAGAATTGAAAAATGCACTTGAATAAAGCAAAGACAGTTGCAATAATCTTCGTTACAATGATGTTTGCTTCAACACTACTTTTAACTGCACAAGCTCAAGATCGAGCAGGCTACCTTGACCCTGGTGTGGTTCCAACAAACCTACGAAGTGCAAAATCGTTAACTGCAATCCCTGCAGGCGTAACCCCTGACAAAACATACGACAGCACATCATGGCTTAGCATTCGACCCAACCCAGTAGGCGTTAACCAACCTGTACTAGTAAACGTATGGTGTGGACCAGCGACACTGTACCAAGCTTTCTCAGGCTACAAGATAACAATCACAGATCCGAGTGGAAAAGAATACGTAGAGACAGTAGATTCTTACCCCGCAGACATGACTGCATGGTTTGAATTTACACCCGATGTAGTTGGTACATGGAAATTCAAATTTGATTTTCCAGGAGCATTCTTCTACGCAGGCAATTATACCATACCACAGGGAGCTTGGTCAGGCTCATCCACTGGCGGTGACAGATACCTAAGTCTTCCTCAATCTCGTTGGTATAAACCTAGCTCAGATGGACCATACAATGTTGTAGTACAACAAGATATGGTCGGTTCTTGGCAACCATCACCTTTGCCAACCGATTATTGGACAAGGCCCATCTCACCTGAAAATAGAGAATGGTGGACAATTGCAGGATATTATCCAGGCACTGGCGTTGTAGGAAGCCCAGGTTATAATTGGCCGGCAGAAACTAATGCATACCAAAGTAACTATCTGTTCACTCCATACGTGCAAGCACCAAACACTGCGCATGTTTTGTGGAGAAGAGCGAGCGCGCAAAGTGGTCTCTTGGGAGGCCCAGACGCAACTTGGTCATTGACCTCTTCAGGTAATACTCCATCGATAATCTATCAAGGACGATGCTACGATTCTGTAACCAAAGTATACGACGGCAAAGTGCAGACTGTGTGGGAATGCTATGATCTACGAACGGGACAAGTATACTGGGACCAAGTCGATGTTCCTGCTGCCCAGTGGGTTTTGCCACAAACCGCTCTAGGAGAAGTCTCCGGAGCTGCGAGTGGAGGCTACATGGGCGCAATGCTACCACGAGTCCTTGGAACCATAAGCGGTGGCAGACTCATAACATACAACCCATCAACTGGCGCGGTAAACCAGAACATTTCAATAGCGCCCTTAACAACAGGCACATACTACATGGGCACAGACTTTGCCTACTTCTTGACTGTACAAGACCTTGGAACCTCAGCGGGTGCAAACAGGTACCGTCTAATTAATTGGACTGCTCACGGTGAGACTGGACCATCAGGTAGTCTAATCAACATCAAAATGCGAGTGTTGAATAACATAACTTGGCCATTCAGCAGCTTAGGCTCTGTCGACTTTGAAACTGGCGTTGCTGCACAAACTAGTGGAATTACATCTCCAGCCTCAAACACTAATGAAGACGTCTTCGTGATGGCAGCTGACATTGTCACAGGACAACTATTATGGAATCATACGTCTGGCTTCTATAGCTACAGTACATACAGCCAATCAATCGCGGATCATGGAAAATTCGCCATACACATGACTGATGGAAGAATACACGCCTACGACCTAAGAACAGGCAACCATGCATGGGATAATGATATCTCAACACAAGATGTTTGGCGAGCTTGGTTCAGCTACGGCATACAAGGATACGGCGGCAATATCATTTCCAACCAATACAACGGTGTCGCAGCTTATGATTGGGATACCGGCAAATTGAATTGGTTGTACCAAACGCCAGCTGCATATCCATATGAAACACCTTACCAAGGCAACTATGCATTCTTCACCACACCAGACATCATCGCTGACGGAAAAATCTACGCATATACTGGTGAACACACAGCCTCACAACCTATACCCAGAGGCTGGGGACTTCACTGCATAAATGCCACTGACGGAACAAGAATATGGAGCGTAACAGGCAGCATGACTCCAGGCGCAGTCGCGGATGGTTACCTCGCAGCAGGCAATAGTTATGATGGATACATGTACGTTTTTGGCAAGGGTCAAAGCAAGACTACAGTTGAGACGCCGGGCGTTGCGGTTGCTAAAGGAGCGACAGTTACAGTAAAAGGTACTGTGATGGATATGTCGCCAGGCGATCAAGGCAGCGAGAACAATCCAGTTGCAAGGCTTGATTCTACAACAAAACTTGGCACAGTACCGTGCGTATCCAAAGATTCCATGACAACTCAAATGGAGTACCTCTACATGCAACGACCAATCGATGGGTTGTACCACAACGCAACAATTACAGGTGTTCCAGTAGTCCTAACAGCCATTGATTCTACGGGAGCTTCAACAGAAATCGGTACCACAACAACAGATGGATATTACGGCACCTTCGGAGTTTCATGGACTCCACAGAAAGAAGGCACCTACACCATAGTAGCCTCATATGCAGGCGACGAATCGTATGGTAGTTCATCCACTGCAACTTCATTAACTGTTGGTCCAGCACCTACGATACCTAACAACAATAGCAATTCAGGACAAGTTGTAACGGCACCTGATTATTCCGGTCTGCTTTACGCTATATTAGCAGCTGTCATAATAGCCATCATCATAGGCTTAGTAGCCATATTCAGAAGACGGTGAGAAGGATACTCGGCAAGAAGTTGAGCCATTCAGCTCCCCCTTTTTGTTTCGATCTATTTTATCCTGCATATCTTTACTATATTTACATAGAATAGAAATTACAGTTTTCTAAAGAGGAAAAGATATACTAAATTTACAGCTGGGGCTGCTATGCTTTGTGTCTCTCAAACTTCAATAACTAACATTACATTAGTGAAATCTTACTGTGAGAAAACTTGGGTTTGAAATTAGCTTTCAAGAGCAATTTGTGGCATAATTCAGATTTCTTGAAGTTCTGGTTTGGCGATACAGTAACTCAATTTACTGGTCAAGTAACCACTTTAGTTTTGCCAACGATAGCAATTTTAACCTTAGAAGTTACTGACTTTGAACTTGGCATTTTGAACGCACTTGGATTCATCGCTTTCCCCATTTTCGCTCTTTTTGTGGGAGTATTCATTGATAGAGTAAGAAGAAAGCCTGTAATGGTTACAGCAAATATAATTAGACTTGTTGCTTTGGCAACTATTCCAGTTACCTTTGTTCTGGGAATTCTTAATCTTTATCAACTGTATGCAGTCGCCCTCATTATGGGAACCTGTGCCGTCTTCTTTGATATAGGCTACCAGTCATACCTGCCAAGCCTCGTCAAGAGAGAAGAGGTTGTGGAGGGAAATCAGAGACTTCAGGCAAGTGTCTCTGCTGCCCAAGTTATTGGTCCTAGTGTAGCAAGTGGACTCATGGGCCTTGTTGGAGCAGCTCTTTCAGCCGTAGCCGACGTTATTGGATTCTTCATTTCTGTTTTGACTCTTGTTTGGATACGAAAACAGGAGAACCAACCAAAACAATTTACAGCGATTGGTCAGAGACATTTCTTCAAAGAGATGAAGGAGGGAATCAAGGTTGTATCATGCAATAAATTGTTATGGACTCAAGCAGGTTGTACCGCTATCATGAATTTGGGCTCTAACATTTTTGGTGT
>DATGZD010000031.1:0-3062 GCA_035297385.1 Candidatus Sulfotelmatobacter sp.
CACGTGTTTTTTTGGATTCAGGATGTATTGTGGATGTTACTGAGAAGAGCTGTGCTTGTGATTTCTTTTCTTTTTCTTCCTCTTTCTGTGAATTCTGTGAGAATAGTTTTTGAATTCTTTGAGGATTTATCGATGCAGCAATATTGTTTTCAGTTTGGGTATTTGTGTCCGTCTGAGCGGAAGGTTTTCTGCTTAGTCTGTCTTGTATCTCCATCTTGATTTTAGCCACGTTTCTAGGTTCATCTGGAGAACCTTCTATGAGAAGGATATTGTGTCCTTGAGCTATTTTTTGGGCTGTGTCGCTGAATTTCGGGAAGGCCACGAAGATCGGGATATCAACGGTTACTTCAGACGTTTTGTAAATATACAGTATTAATGGCGAGGCTTGGATTTCACTTTCGGCAACAACCATGTCTAGTGCAATGAGGTTTTGGCGACCTTCGGTTTCTTTCCTGGCGAGTAGGCTGAATTGATGTCGCATTCCACTCTTTTCGCCTGTCGCTAAGCCAGGCATTTGTATTTCAAAGCCTAATTCGGTGAGTAGGTTACTTATGCTGTCTAGGCTAGCAACGTTTTGTCTGACTTCTTTCTTTCTTTGAGGATTAAGTGTGTATTTTGAGATTTCTTTGAGGTCTGCTTCTTCGGTTTGGAATATGTTTTCACAGTTTCGACAGACTATGTCAAATATTGGATGCTCAAATTTTTCACCGCATGCTCTGCAAACATACCATCGACCCATATCCGTGTATGGTGTTTCGTCGAGGCTTCGACCGCATTTGGGGCATGTGTTATGCATGTATTTTTCTCTTTCACCAATGTATCCACATGGAATATGTTCTGTTAGGCTTGTTTTGCGTATATTGTGGCTTCTGCATTTTCGGCAACTAGCATGCAAGCTAAGGTTTGATGAATAGCAACTTGGACAGGTGGAGATTGACTCATAGAAGCTCTTGTTTAGAATATCTAGTCGTGTTAGTCGTTCTAGGAAGTCGGGTACGTTTTTGTTATCTGTGGTTTCTTCTAAAAGTGGCTCAACTAATTTGTACACGAATCCATTAGCTGGATCATATTGTGGAACTATTTCCTCTCTAGCTTCATTGCTGAGTAATTCTCTGAGAAGTTTTTGTGTTTCAGCCTCGACATAGGCTTCTCGTCTTTCAAGTTGAATCTCATCTTCGATATCAGCTGTGCCCACTGAGATTTCTTTTTGCTTTAGAGCAACATTGGAAGATGATTTGTTCTCCTCTCTTTGGTTTACACTAGTTTTTGTATTGTTGCCCTTTTTTGTTGGTGTTTCCATAGTGCTGTGTTTCCTGCCTTATTTGTTTGAGATTGAAGGTTTTATGTGAAGAAGAAGTAGAATGCTAAACCAGAGGATATTGCCAGGATCGTGGCATGTTTTAATCCTCCGACGAAGTTGTCTTCGTTGATTTTTCCAGCAATTAAGCCTCCGAATAAGGATTCTAATAGTGCCGTATGTAAGAAAACTCTTCTTGCTTCTGTGGGAGTAAGGATAGTTTTCATGAGTGGTACGCCTGCAGCGTTAAGTTGAGCAAGTGGTGTGAACATCATGTTAGAGAGTATGATAATTATGAAGAGATAGATGAAGACGGAGAAGTAAAAGATTGCAACGTAGGGCATGGTTTGCATTCTCCTTTTTGCGCTCCATGCATTAACGTTTTCAACATATTTTGCTGTAGATTCAAAGATTTCGGAGAGGTTTCCTCCGTAGCGTCCTGCTTCAAGAATTAAGACTGTGGCTTTATTGATAACTGGAAGATCTATTCGTTTGCTGAATTCTTTTAGGGCTTGGTTGAAGTTCATGCCCCAACTCATTTGTGACACAAGTATTTTCAGCTCTGTCGTTAATGGACCGTATTGTCGTCTGGATGCATGTTCAAGTGAAGTTTGTAGGGGCATACCTGTTTTTGAGAATGTCGCTAAGTCTCTCATAAATTCCGGAGTCATTTTTTCTATTCTGCTTTTCCATCGGCTGTGGATGATGCTGGCGATACTTGGAGGAGTAACTGCAACTGAGAGTGCGATAACAACCATGTAATCTAATGTTTGAGAGGTGAAGAAGATTATAAGTGAAGGAATGAGAATCCCTACCGCCACTATTGTAGACACAGTAGCAGTATTCTTTATGTCTCTTCTTGTAATCTTCAATTGAAATCACTTATCCATTGTTGATATGAGTACCATCATTACGGCGCCCATGATGGGTATTCCAGCGTATGTGAGAAGGTAGAGCAAAAGGCCAGCATTCATCTCAGCGCCTCCAATCATGCCTAATGTTGCAAAGAGTACGACGAAAAGTAAGGGCATGGCAACAAGAACCATCACATAGATTTCTGCAATCGCAGATAGAGATTCAAGCATCATGTCTAGTTTTCCTAATCTTTCTTTTGTAATTGACTCGGATTGTACTCTAAGATAATCAGTTGGGTTTCCGCCAGTTCGGATTGTGGCCACGTAGCCTAACAGTAGTTCCCGTAGTTTTTCGTTTGGAGTGAACCTTGCAGTTGTTGTTATGGCATTCATCAAGTCTTGTCCAAAGACTTCAACATCTCGGATAATAGTACTAAATTCTTGTCTTACTTCTTTGAGAGTATCTATCCTGGCTATTGAGCTGAAGATTGTGCTGGGTGGTACGTTTGAGCTAGATAAGAGTGTTAGAAAACTGGAGATGTATGGCAAGTTATTCTCTATGGGAGCTTTTCTATTGCTGGCTTTCATCCCTGGATACATGTATATGATTATTAATGTTACAATACTCGATAAACCAGATAACATAAAGCTGAATAGAATATTGTTTACCGAGAGAATATTCATTCTAGTTATTAGCGGTATCATGATGAAGGAGAGTATAAACGTGGTGCCAAAAACAATTATGGTAATCATGAACATGAAAGCAACATATGCTTTGAATGTAATTGCTATGCCAGCTCTACGTAAGTTTATATGTAACTCTTCAAACTCTGGCAAGAAACGCTCTACTCTTTTTCCAAGCCAGCTATAGGCTATTGACCAAGGTGTAGAGTTCATTTCAGCTTACCTTG
>DATGZD010000032.1:0-3534 GCA_035297385.1 Candidatus Sulfotelmatobacter sp.
GTATTGTCCAAACCCTCCAAACTTGTTCTCGTGAAGCATCAAACATACGACAGATAACGATATCTCTGTTTGCCGGTTCAACGTCCGAACTTTTCAGATTATTCTCCATAGTATTCACTCTTCATTAGTTTAAACAATGAAGCCATGTTTGTAATTCCAAATTATCGATTTGTTATATTCAGTTTCAGCATCAGTTTTCGGCTGAAAGTCTTCTTAGTTGTGCTTCATCCAATCCTGCGCCTGGTTTGCCATCTAAACGTTTAGTAACCTTACCGTTTTCAAAAATTAGGACTATTGGGATTGTATCCACAGAGTATTTTTCAACTAATGATGCTTTATCATCTGTGATTACTCGGAGACAACCTCGGCTATTCTCCGCGATTCTATGGAAGATTGGCAGAAATCGTTGCGAATACGGACACCATGAAGCGTAGAATAGTACGAAGCCTCTTTCCTTGTTTTTACTGCGTTTTCAAATTGAAAACCAATATCTAATTTACTCAACACTTACTCCTCTTTATGCACATGCTCCTCTGGATAATGACTACTATCACAGAAGGGTTTATTCAAAGATTTGCCACAACGGCAAAGAGTAACGCGATTCCGAACACAATAAATCTTTCCGTCCGCAGACTCGACGGGTATACTGCCACGTATCCAGAGCGGACCACTAACCCCCGCAAAAGGGTCTTCCACAGCAGTTATTGATTTTTCAAGTATTGGCTCTATAGCCTCACGTGTATCCTTATCATACACTGTTAGTCGCCCTGAAGGGCAGTCAAAAGTCTCTTCGATTACAATCTTTTTTATTTTTGGATCTTCTGATTCTTTGATTATGTTCCAAATTCCGCCTGCTCTATGACAGAAACGAGCAGACGCACAAAGTTCTTCTACATCTGTCAATTTTATGTCGAAACCGTTGTAGGTTTTCGGTTTCTCAAGGTACTCTTCATTGCCAGCTGTTTCTGTGCCATCAAACCCAATCTTTATGTGTGACCCATCGCAGAAGGGTTTGTTCTTAGACGCCCCACACCGACAGAGTCCACATTTCTCCAGTAAAGGAAATTTTGTGTCAAAACGCCATTGGAGTGCAGTACTATCGAGATCTGGAATGATTGTATGTCTAAATACTGGAATTCCACCAGAAACGATGTAGGGACCATTCTTGCTAACTTTGATTCTCTTCGAACCTTGCAATGAGTCTTCCATATTCTTTTCCACTTTTAGTTGCTAAATAATAATGTTGCCGCCCTTTTTTGAAGGGATTTTTGTTAGAATTGGAGATCTTGCGTGTTATTAAGATTTCTTGGCAGTATGCAACTGTCTTGCTAGTGTTTCAAAGAACAATTCAATTCTGTCACTTGTTCTTCCAAAATCTGTTAGAGCAGTAATCGTCGTTACAGGTGTCTCTCCTTCCACTGTGAGTCGACATTTTGTGTCATTAACAACTGTACCATCTACGGTTAATTTTGAACTGTAAGACATAAACCCCGCCTTAGTCTTTACTATCATATGATGTTTTGAATCATCAGTCTGCTCAATCATCCATTCAAGACTGGTAAGCACAATAGGTATGGTCGTCCACACTACATTCAATGAAAAATCAATTTCTACCGTCTGCTTTTCTTTTCGAAGATAAGCCATCTTTCGCTAATCAACTCATCACTAAACTTTAAGAAGTTGTTGTTTTGTTTTTCCATTTCTCTTGAAGCTTCTCTGCAAGGTTACCATTTTCTAAGATGACTGGTCCATAGTAGCCACATTCTTTGCATTGCCACAAAGACCATAATTGGGGCATGCCTTGGGCCCAGAAAACATCAATTGAACCACATCTTGGACAAAATTTAGAAGCAAACCTGCCCTTTCTGTTTCTAACAGATACCCATTTTGTAGAAGAACGCATTAATGCTTATCTCTTTTTCCTATTCATCGATTTTTTTAAGAATCTCTTTTTTGGAAGTTTTGGTTTCTTTACCCTTTCCACTGTAGTCAAAACAATCCTCTCATACATTAGTACAACTCCTTTGAACACTTAAAGTTTTAATTCTGCCCATTAATTGATGCACGTGATATGTGATTTTTCTTCGTTACTATCTTGTTTTGTGTTGAATGTCCGCATGGTGCAGATTCTCTTTCTTTGCTAAGTACTGGCTTAGTTTTCCCCTTGGAGCGAATATTTCGGATTTTACGTAGACCATATACTTGCACTAATGCATAGCTTAACAAAAGCGGAAACCAATAGGTCACACTTCTCAACACGATTACAGCGACTCCGCTTATGCCTGATACGACGCCATACAAGGTGAAAACAGTTAGTAAGATTATGTCTAAAGAACCAACAGACAGACTTGCCGTCGCACCCTGTATAGACGATGCAATAAAGAATGTAAGAACAAAAAAACCAAAGCTTAAATTATATATGCCTAGCGCCATAAATGCCAAAATATAGACTGCAAGGTTAAACAAGAATGAAAGCAACTGAAAAATAAAGGGCTTAACAAGCGTCCTGGGATTTTTTCGAAATGTTCCGAAACAGCCGTAGAAAGTATTCAAAGATTTACGAGTATTCTCCTCTGCATCAGTAGATTGATACTTCTTCAGCCTCAGGAACCTAAGAAGCTTAAATCCTATTGAAACTATGATTGCCGCTGCTCTTTTTTCAAAAGCTAAGAACAATAGGATTGCTAGATACACTAAAACACCAATTAGAACTAGAGTTAAGAATCCTGAAACAATTGATGGTAATGCACCAGTCGATAATATGGCTGCTACACTAATGAATAAACCAGTTGCAACAATGGAATACTCAACTATACGATTTGCTATTGCTGAAGCAGCAATAGATGCTAAATTTCCTTTAGTCTCATTACGTACCAGATAGAGTCGTGTGACTTCGCTACCTATCGTTTGAGACGGGATGATAAGGTCGAAGAAGTAGCCAACCCAAAAAATCATGAATGCCTTACGGATGCTAAGGTTAATTGAAAGAGTTTGAAGCATTGTTCTCCAAGCTGCCGTCCAAAAGAAAAAAGCAAGCAACATACTTCCAAAGGCTAAAGAAAAGAAAAGTAGATACTGGCCAGTGTTAACTCTCTCCAAGGTATAAATTATATCGTTGATGCCCACGAAATAATACAGGTAGAGCACAAAAACAATTAATCCTACAGTCATGAAAGCAAGAGCTTTTCGAGTGGTAAGATTGAACTTAACCAAGTAAGATCATCGTTCTCCGTTGATATTGAGAATTCTTAATTGCATAATAATTGTGTCAAAACACATTCAACTCACCAATAAGTCAAATTACTGGAAAATCAGTATTCCTGTAATTTTTGCTAAGCTCATTGCGACAGTTTTAAAAGTTTTATCTGCCGAGCAGGCTCTTGCATCAATCGACAATCGATAATCAAGAAAAACCAAGAAACTGTTGTTAAACATTGATAACTCTAATATTCCAGTTTTATCCTGCTCCAAAAATACACCTCTTTCCTAAATCCGAAAGCTCTCTTCTGCCTAATAAGAATATGTGACTGACAA
>DATGZD010000033.1:0-5551 GCA_035297385.1 Candidatus Sulfotelmatobacter sp.
GGTGGAGCACAAGAAGTTGGACGATCAGCGTTTTTGCTAAAAACCCGGGAAAGCAGCGTTCTCCTGGATTGTGGAATTAACCCCGGTTCGCAACGTCCGTTTGAATCTTTTCCACGTTTCGATTCACCTGAATTTGAGATTGATAGCTTGGATGCTGTCGTTGTAAGTCATGCACACCTTGACCATTGCGGTTTAGTTCCTTTTCTCTACAAATATGGCTATGATGGACCAATCTATTGCTCTGCACCAACATCGAACCTGATGACCCTGCTGCAATTAGATTATCTTGATGTTGCGGGCAAACAAGGGATTACACCGTATTATGATCAGAAAGATGTTCGTGAATGTGTTTTGCATACGATTCCATTACGCTTTGGTGTGGTTACAGATATAGCGCCTGATATACGTTTAACATTACATAATTCTGGACATATTCTCGGTGCTGCTATGTCTCACCTACATATTGGTGAAGGCTTACATAACATAGTTTACACTGGCGATTATAAGTTTGCACGAACAATGTTGTTGGAGGCTGCGACTTCAGAGTTTCCTAGAGCTGAGACTATAATTACTGAGAGTACGTATGGCGGTTCTGATGATGTTATGCCTACCAGGGTTGAGGCTGAAGAACGCTTAGCCTCCGTTGTCAATGTGACTCTGGAACGTAAGGGAAAAGTCTTGATCCCTGTTCCTGCGGTTGGCAGAGCTCAAGAAATTATGTTAATCATTGATGGATACATGAAACGTGGTGTAATGAAGGAAGCACCAGTTTTTATTGAAGGTATGATTTCTGAGGCAACGGCAATTCATACCGCCTACCCTGAATACTTGGGCAGGGAGGTTCGTCATAGTATCCTTCATGAAGAGATTAATCCGTTTCAGTCAGATTACTTTACGATCGTCGAGCATCCGAGTGTTCGTCAAGGTATAATCGAGGGTGAGCCATGTATTGTGTTGGCTACGTCAGGTATGCTTGAGGGCGGACCCGTGATTGAGTATTTCAAGAATTGGGCTGCTGATTCTCGAAATACGATTATTTTTGTGAGTTATCAGATTGAGGGAACATTGGGTAGACGTGTTCAGAAAGGTGTGACTGAGGTTACGACAATGGATAATGAGGGCAAAATGGCTGTAGCGCAAGTTAAACTACAGGTTGAGTCGATTGAAGGATTCTCTGGTCATTCCGATAGACGCCAGTTGATTGCTTATTTGACGCATTTGAAGCCTAAGCCAGAAAGAGTGTTTATGTGTCATGGTGAAAAGTCTAAGATTATGAATTTAGCTAATTTTGTTGATAATAGAGCAGGAATTAATGCTGTTGTTCCAGGAGTATTAGAGACTTTTAGGTTATTTTAGGCTGCTGTAGGTGGCTGTGCAGTCTCTGGTTGTTCTTTCTGAGGCTCTTTAGAATCTTCTGTCTTGGTTGTTTTTTCTCGCCAGATGCATATTTTGTCGGGGCAAATGACAATCCTTTCTTCGCCTAATCTTGCTATATCTCCGTGGATGGATTCAGCAAAACTGTATAATTGATCTACTGCCTGTTTTACATCTTCTATACTTTTGCTGGCTAACGGGGTTATGCGTAGAATTATTATGTTCCCATTCTTAACTTCATTTTTGACTGTTTCTAAATCTGCTAATTCATGGAGGGGCATCGCCTTTAGATAGGTGATTGTTTGGTCAGTTTTATGTTGTTCTTGAACACGTGTACTTGATCGTGCCATAGGTGTTGTTTCTGTATTTATTGCCTTTCGTTCTTTTGTTATAGTTGGTGGTTGATCTTCTACAGTAGCTTGTTCTACAGCAGATGTTTGTTGTACCTGATGTTGTGTTTGTTTTCTCTTCTTGCGGAACAGGCTAAACGTGGGCAAGTTTTTTCCTTCTCAAGTCTTATTTATTGAGTTGAGCAGTTAAGCGTTTCCTATCATTTCATATTGAGTTATATTGTTTGATAGAATATGGCTAATAATTATGTTGTGAATTGGTAATTAAGATTTTTCTTTCAAAGCTCGATTTACATTTTTTATGTTGTTTTTCGTTTGGTTGTTTCTATTTCTTCTTTCTCGTATAGTTGTTTTGTGTTTTGACTTTTGGCTTTATGTTTTGTGTTTAATTTGTATTTTTTGAATCTAACAGAACACTGCTGGCTTGAATTGGGCAATTCATTGTCTCTATAATCTGTAGCATTCAAATTGTAGAACGTGTAGGTTTATGTTGTAGTTTTGTCGTTCATGTAGTCAATAACGTTTATTAATATTTGCGATAGGTCCAGTTACAGTGGGGGTAGAACATGAGAGCAAGGAAGACATCTATTGGATTCGTACTTGGATTGGCAGTAACCGGCTTATTCTTCTGTGTTATGTCCGCTGGGGTCTTATCAGCATCGCAATCGGTTACTTCGACTGGAACAATAAGCGCCGTAAACGTGGGAGTCTACGCAGACAATGCATGTACGCAAGCTTATACAAGTATTAATTGGGGAAATTTAGCGCCAGGAAGTAGTACAGCTAAAATAGTTTATATTAAGAATAATGGCAATGTTCCAATGACGTTAAGTATATCATCGTCTAATTGGACTCCGTCAAACGCAAATACATATTTGACGTTATCGTGGGATCGAACGAATACAGTGTTAAACCCAGGTAACTCAGTTATGGCGACTTTAACGTTGACTGCGACTGCTAATGCGGGGAATATATCTAGCTTCAGCTTTAACATCATAATAACTGGCACCGCTTAGATAACAATATTAATTCTCCACTTTTTTTAGACTGTTGACTTCTTTGTATTTATAGCATTAAAAAGTGAGCAATTTAGAAGTACTATTGATAGTCACTTTCAAATCAACATTTGAAAAGAGAATGGTATTGTCCTCTAAAGCAACTATTATCAAAAAAATAGGTTGATTGAAGAAAATCTTGACTCGTTATGGTCCAAAGAAATTGGCGATGGTTCTGTTGCATCGAGAGAAACTGGTTGTTGATTCGTTTTGTTTTATTTTAGTTGTGAGACCAGATTGATTGCGGTTAATGGGATATGGAGTGGTAGTAGATAGTTATTGAGAATGGAATCTGGAAATAGACAGATCTTCAGATTGGAGAATTTCCAAACTGCTTCAGAGAACTCTACTGGTGGGTTTGTTTTTCCATCCAATTATGAAGATAAACACGTTCCTGCCAATGTCCGGCTCCAATTACGGCAAGATTAACCTCTTTCAATCTCCCCTCAACTTCGCTGATTATCGAAGAAATCGGTAATCTTCCGACTTATGAAGCTTATTTCTTCAGGAGTAATATTCGGATAAATTGGAATACTTAGACATGTTTTGCATAATTCTTCAGCCGCTGGATAATCTCCTTCTTTGTATCCGAACATTTGCTTATAGATAGGCTGAAGATGGATAGGGAGGACATAGTGTATCCCACAGTTTACACCTTGAGCCTCAAGCCAGCTTTTCAGTTGATCACGATACTTTGTCCTGACGACATAAAGATGATAAACAGGCTTAATTGAGGTTGATCCATCAGGCGGTAGTATTAAGTCACCAACATTTTCAAGAGATTTCCTGTACTTAACGGCAATTTCTCTCCTCTTCTCATTCCAATGGTTAAGACGTTTCAACTGTATGCGCCCAATGGCAGCGTTAACTGTATTTAGACGCGAAGTATAGCCTAATGTATCATGTACATACTGACTCTTGCGACCACAATCTCTGATCTTGGCTGCTATACGTGCGATATTCTCGTCATTTGTTGTTAACATTCCGCCATCGCCACAGACAGTCATGTTTTTGGATGGGTAAAAGCTGAAGCAACCAATTAAGCCCAGGTTTCCAATTTTTCTGCCGAAATATTCAGCGCCATGAGCTTGACAAGCATCTTCAATGACAACCAGGTTTTTCTTTTGCGCAATTTCATTTATTGAAGTCATATCTGCTGGAAACCCATACAGATGCACTGGAACAATTGCTTTTGTTTTCTCCGAAATAGCCGAGTGAATCTGCTTTGGAGACAGAGCATAAGTTGCTAAATCAATATCGGCAAAAGTGGGCCTGGCTTGCGCATAGACAATTGAATTTGCGGAAGCAATGAATGAAGCTGGAGTTGTTATTGCTTCATGACCGGAACCCACTTCAGTGGCTATTAACGCAATACGTAGTGCTTCAGTTCCGGAACTAGTAGATACGGCATAATTGGTACCGCAGAATCTTGCGAATTCTTTTTCAAATTTGAAAACGCTTTCACCCAGAACGAAACGTTCATTATTTAGCGCGTCAAGTGCTGCTTGTGTCATTTCTTCATCAAAGATAGGTTTGGCTAAAGGTATTTTCACTGAGATCACTTCGTTTCTAAACTGTAGAATCCCTGTTTTTTGTCTATTAGCAAGTACTCTTGAATATAATAATTATGGAACAGCACTCTCTATTTAGTTTGCTCAAGGGCATTTGAGATACAATTTATCGTACAGTTCAAATCCGCCGATGAATGAGCTGCAGAAATAAAGCATGTTTCGAACTGAGAAGGAGGAATAAAAATACCTTTTTCCAATAATCTTGCATGATAAATCATGAACTTATCTTTATCTGCAGTTTTCACAGAAGCATAATCTGTTACCGGCGCCTGTGTGAAGAATATTTGAAACATAGACCCGACATAATTGATATGCAATTTTAGATGCAGGTCCTTTATAAGGGCTATAATTGGGTTTACGATGGCTTGACATTTGTTTTCCATCTCAACATACAAATCATGACTCCTATCACATAGTATCTTCAGCGTAGTTAAGCCTGCAGTCACACTTACTGGGTTTCCACTGTATGTTCCTGCTTGGTACACTTTGCCTGACGGAGCAACCAATTGCATAATTTCTTTTTTGCCTGCGAAAGCAGCCAAAGGAAAGCCTCCCCCTAAGATTTTTCCAAGCGTTGTTAAATCTGGCTTAATCTTATAATACTCTTGTGCACCCCCGAGCGCAAGTCTAAAACCAGTTATTATTTCATCAAAAATCAGCACTATCCCATATTTATCTGAAATTTCTCTCAGAGTTTCAAGAAAACCTGTCTTCGGTAAGATTAAACCTATGTTTCCAAGCACGGGTTCAACAAGTACAGCGGCCAATTCTTCCTTGTTAACTCTAACTGCTTCTTCAAATTTGTCCAAATCATTGTATGGAACAATTATTGTATTACGAGTTGTTTCTTCAGGAATTCCAAGAGAATCAGGCACACCAAAAGTTGTTGCACCTGAACCCGCTTTCACGAGCACACAATCATGTGCACCGTGGTAACAGCCTGCAAACTTTATTATTTTCTTCTTCCCAGTAAACGCCCTTGCGACCCGTATAGCACTCATTGTGGCCTCTCCGCCGGTACTGACTAACCGAACCAGCTCAGCTGAAGGAACAACCTTACAAATTAAATCTGCAAATTCAACCTCAAGTTCTGTTGGCGTTCCGTACAGTGACCCGTTCTGTAACTGTACTTTGACTGCGTTAATTATATCTACATTAGCATGACCAAGAAACATCGCACCATACGCTAAACAATAGTCAA
>DATGZD010000034.1:0-56828 GCA_035297385.1 Candidatus Sulfotelmatobacter sp.
GTTCAATAAATTCTTGCTCAAAGGCACTTACACCTTCTTGCTCGACTCTGTTACACAATTGAAGAAAATAAAGTTTTTTTACGCTGTTTGGTGGTGCCAATAAGTTTGATTCTATTGGTCTTCAGAATGGAGGGGTTCGTAGGACATAGGGTTATTCTGAGAACCGGATTTATCTACGGTCCTAAGATCGCGAATAATGGAAATAAGAGCGGCGACCACAAAGATACCGCCAAATACTGCCAAAGCTATTTGCCATACTGGCGTCGGATAATTATTGTTTTGAGCAGTTGAATCCTGAGTGTCAACAGGATTAAGAGAAGGGTTCTCCTCAGAGACATTTAAGGTTACTTCTACAGATGCTAATTCATCCTTATCTACCGTCGTTTGCATATTGTCTGCTTGAAAGGTTCCCCTCTTAGCCTGAATAATATAGGGACCTGCAAGCACATCGGAGAACGTAATTTGTCCTTTTTGATCAGTCATGCCATTTAAAGGAGTTTGATTTTGAGGTTGAGCGATTGATATAACGGCAACTCCAACGATTGGATTACCGTTTGAGTCTTTGACTGTAACCGTAAGGTTACCGCAGTTGGTAGTAGATGTTGTTGGGTTTGAGGTTTGAGATGAGGAGGATGAAGAAGGTGAGGAATTACCGGAGGATGACGAGGTTTGAGATTGCGAGGTTTGACTTGTTTTTAGCATGATCATATCTGAATAGTTTAGGGAGTCCAATCCGGCAGCATCCTTGAATTGTGCATAAACTGTTTGGGTTCCATCATTGGAGTTGAGAGTCCATGCTTTTGTTGCAGCAAAATCTTCCCAAACTGACCAAGAAGAGCCATCGTTACTGAAACGCATTTGATCCACACTATTAAGATCAGCCGCAGTTAGCGTTAAGGTTACAGCGGAAACGTTAGTTTCAGGTGAATCATTATTTATTTTTATCGAGCCTGTAGGTGGAATCGTATCAAGAATGATAGTTTCAGAGAAAGTACTGAGCAGGTTGGCTTCATCCTTAATTTGTACATATATTGAATTTGTTCCATCAACGTCAGCGAGGACCCAAGCCTTTATCGGTAAAGGGTCTTCCCACAACTCAGTATCCCACACTCCATCATTACTAAATCGAACCTTATCAACTCCCGAGGTTTCATCATAATAGGTTAATGCCAAACTAACCGAGGTTGAAACTGTAAATGCAGCGCCTTGATTTATGGATACGCTGCCTTCAGGGGGTACTGTATCTATCTGAAAAGTATGGTTCCCATACGGGCTGTAATTGCCATTCTTATCTTTTGCTCGAACCTGAAATATATGAGTTCCATCAACCTGCGGCGGTAGAGTAACACTTGTTATGGTTGTCATACCTTCTGAACCGTTGTCAATTCTCCAATAATAACCGCTTACACTACTGCCGATCGAAGGCCAAGTGAAGGTTGGTGAATTGCTTGTACTCCATCCAAAAAGGCCATCATCGGGCAAAGGCGTACCAGGCGGAGCTACGTTTGGCTCAAGTATAAAATTAAGTGTTGTAACTCCAATGTTTACGGTTGCAGTTTTTGTTTGAGAAACAAAAGCGGTCTTTGACACAGTTATTGAATAAGAGCCTAAAGGCAGGTTAGGAATAGTATAGCCTCCGCTTGAGTTACTAGTTATTGATCCTGCTACTTGACCAGAATACTGAACAGTAGCACTGGTTATGACACCGCCAGTTGAGGATCTGACGTTGCCTGATAAAGTGCCAGTGGATATGGTCGCCCGCCAATTCCAAGTTATACTGGAATCTTGGTCGATCGTGAATATGATTGAAGCAGTGCTTCCGCTTGCAGGGACAGAGCCAGTACCAGTCCAACCAGTACAAGTCCATGTGGTGCCATTTTCAATAACTGAGCTTGAGACACTAGCCGTTATTGATTGCCCATTTGTATAGTAATTTTTGCCTGCTGACGGGTTTGGATTGCCATGAGCTGAGCTAACAGTTAATGTGCGTTGCACAGCCTGTGAAATTGAAAAGTTTCTTACATATTCAACAAGATTTCCAGCTTTGTCTACAACTCTGAGGGAGATAGAGTGTTTACCATTGCTTAAACCTGTAAATGTATGTGTGGCGGTGCTTCCTTTGTTAATCCAAGTTCCCGAATCTAATTGTGTTTCATAATAACCTATTCCAGACCCTGTATCTGCGCCCGTCCATTGTGCGTTAACATCGGAAGAATTTATCGTTATTCCTTCAACAGGAGTAAGTATTGTAGCAGTTGGAAGTGTTGTATCTAATATGATTGAATCATTATATACATCAGATACCAAGCCAGCTTTATCCCTAAATCTAACCCAAACATTTTTCATTCCGTCATTTGGTGATAAAACTGAAGTCTTCGAAGAAGTGAAGTTCTCCCATGTTTCTATATCAAAAATGCCGTCAGTCGAGAGTTGCATTTGGAATACTCCAGAAGTAATATCAGAAGCTGTTAAGTTTAAACTAACATTCGTTTTATTTGTGTAAGAGTTGCCACCGGCAATAATTATCGATCCCGCAGGTTTCTGAGTATCTAGTATTATTGAATCCGAATAAATTATTGAATTTTGATTTGCATCATTTCGAACCTGATAATAAACAGTTTTATTTCCATCTCCGGAAGTCAAAGTCCAAGTTTTTGTCGGTCTTGGGTCTTCCCAAGCACTCCAGTTAACTTGACCTGAATCATTATTACCGTACCTGACTTGCTTAATACTTGAACCGGTCGCATTATCCGTATAAGTCAATATTAAAGTGACAGATGGCGATGTTGTATATTCTCCTTGATTAATAACTATTGATCCCGACGGCACCGCGAAAACAGGTAGAACAAACAAAACCAATGAGACTAGTAAAATTAGTAGAAGAAAAACACTCATTAGAGGTTTTGTTTGGTGGCGGCGCAAATTTAGCATATTCCTTCCTTCAAGAATCAACGATAAGCCTAGTTTCAAGGCTCTCTATAAACATTGTTGTAACAATTGTAACATCAAAAAAAGACTATTTAGAAGATAGTTAACCAGCTGAAACTCGATAATCTTACGTGTTACCTCTCATTTGTTAGGATTTTGGTTATTCTTGCTATTCTTAGGTTGTATAGTGTAATTTTTTTCTGTCTAATAGAAGAAAGTTGTGTGGATGGTTGTTTCCTTCTTCTACCTCGATTTTTTATTGAGTTCTGTAAGTGGCGTAGGTTTTGGGTTATCAGAATTTGAGTGCTTCACGATCGAATTCTTAGATTTCGACGGGGGCGAATACGATTAGGGCGATGCCTCTGTGTTTTTCTTTCACATTCTTCAGTATTTGCAACACAAAAAATCTAAGCAATTGAATTATGAATTTTACCCATGATTTTCCAGACATCATTAAAGTATTTCAGTTAACGGTTCAGGTCGTTATTGGCTCCAATAAACCTGTAAATTTCTGTCTAGTTTTGTCTTTGTATGTTATTTTCAAACGTTAACATTTTATACCACCATTAAGAATGTTGTTCTCTATTCAACTGTGGAGGGACCTTGAGAGATGGCAACGTGTTCAGGGGTTAAGATTGTACTTACTGCATCGGCTACGGAGATGAGTGATTTTGCGAATAGTCCTTTCATGGCTTTCGTCGCGGGTTTTGCTAAAGGTCCCATTCCTTTAGGTTTTGCACGAAAAACACTGTATCCCGCAGTACCCCATAATGGTGATGGTAGAGCAAAATATGCGCCATGTGGTTTGCGAAAAGTTGAGGCAATGCTCTTAGAAAACGGTTTTTCCTACTCTGAAGTTGCTGTAGTTCATCCTGACGATCTGGATCAATTTATTGGACCAGAGACAAAAGTCGTAGGTATTTCTTCCATGGACCCGACAGGCATGGGTTATGTTAGCAAAACATATTCTTCTATCATCGGTGGTGGTGAACCCATGAATGCCATTGAATTCCAGAAACTCGTTGAACATCCAAGCATTAGAACCTTTAAACCAAAGATTGTGGTTGGTGGCTTTGGTTCATGGCAGTTAGAACGAAAACACGTATCGGATAAGTACGGCGTTAATTGTGTCGTAATGGGCGGAAGACCTGATCCAATAGTTGAAGTTTTCAAGAAATTAGTGAACGGTGAACGGGTTCCAAGAATCATCCATGCTGATGAGTCTCTACGAAATTGGAACTACGGTACGATGCCTTTGATTAAACATGCTGCTATTCATGGTGCTGTTGAAATCTCTAAGGGCTGTGGCAGAAACTGTCAATTCTGTACGCCCACAATGCAGAGCAAGATTGATGTTCCCCTAGAGAAGATTATGCGAGAAGTAGAATTAACGGTTCGCGAGGGCAGCGATCACATAACGCTTGTAACTGAAGATCTTTTCCTTTATGGAGCAACGAGCAAAATCTTCATTCCAAATCATGAAGCTGTTGTAAACCTAATCAAAACTGTAGCTAATTATCCAGGCGTTAAAAGTATTCAAATGTCACATATGTCATTAGCACCAGTTGTTCAAAACTCAAAGATGGTTAAAGAATTAGCAGAAATTCTTATTCAACGAAGCTGGTATTCTCATGGAAAGAAACCCATAATTACAGGCGAAACAGGCATAGAGACTGGCAGTAGTCGTCTAATGAAGAAATACATGGCTGGCAAAATGTTACCTTTTAAGCCTGAACAATGGCAAGAAATCGTAACACAAGCTTTTGGAATACTCAATGATAATGATTGGTATCCTTTAGCAACATTAATCGTTGGACTGCCTGACGAGAAAGAAGAAGACGTCTTAGCCACATTAGAATTGATGGATAAATTAAAAGATTTTAATGCATTCTACGTTCCCTTATTCTTTGTGCCCTTAGAAAATTGTGTATTGATGAACAATAAAGGTGCAGAATTAGATTCACTTTCGAAAGCACGTTGGGATTTCTTCATAAAATGTTGGGAATATAACATAAAAATCTGGAAAGACACATTCATAGGCGCAAGATTCCCCAATCCCATATTATATGGAGCAGTCAACAAATTCGTTATTCCATACTTTGGCAGAATTGCAGGCTTATACTATGGTTGGACACGTGGCGAACAGCTAAAGCAAGCATTTTGGCAATTAAGTATGGTTCAAGCCGAAACTAGGGATTAATCACCCGTTCTTTTTCGGTTTCAGTTGACGGAGTCTTCGGTTCAGGTTGTAATGCTTTTCTAGCTTGAGTAATGTAACCGCTGTGTCCAGTCATAAGAGTTTGGGGTCGAGTCTTACCACGTTCGACTTGCATCGCTCTCATTAGACACTCTACTGTATCAATTAAGACAAAACCAGTTTCTTTCAATGCTTCTGTTGCTTTAACAACCTGATCGATTGTTGGACTGAACGAAACAAGCATACCTGAGGGTTTGAGCGCCTTATATACATGAGGAATAACCAGCCACGGAGTAGCCAAGTCCAAAACAACAGCATCAACATCACGCTCCTCGATTCCTGAAGTCACATCACCAGTTTTCAGCTCTACATAATCCAACAGACCTGATCTTCTCAAATTCTTCTCAGCATTCTTCTGAAATTCTTCCCTAATCTCGTACGTGTACACTTTTCCAGAAGGCTTTACGTAATGAGCTAACGCAGTCGTTAATGCACCTGTCCCTGTGCCTGATTCAACGACGCGACTACCGGGTCCAATTCCGCTAAACATAACAATTAGTGCTGCATCTTTTGGATAAGTTATTTGTGTATTTCGAGAAGATTTCATAATGTAATCGCTCAACATGGGCTTAAGGGCTGTAAATCGTGTGCCCAAGCTGCTTTGTAAAGTCGAACCAAAATTTTTTCCAACAAGCTCATCCAGTTTAATGTAGCCCTTGTGTGTGTGAAAAGTCTTGCCAGCTTCTGCTTTCACTAAGTAGGTTCGTCGTGGATCTATACTGAGTAGAACAAGGTCGCCCTCAGAAATCGTATTAGGCGTTGGCAATCAAATTTTTTCTCCTGCAGATGGTAGTGATTTGTCTTACTTTTAAGTGTTGAACTACCTTTTAGAAATTCAAGAAACCAATCAAAGTACTTTAGTCGCTATTAAGCAAGCGATAGCCTAATAAAAGAGACCAAACTAAATGGTTATCTATCTTCATGATCTTGTTTTTTCTTAGCTTCTTTCTTTTCTTCCTCAGCAACCATTTGTTTCACTTTATTCTCCATATTTAGCTCATATTCATGTTCTTCTACCATCGGTGGCAAAATCTGATTCTCCACAGTATCAGCAGGTACAATACGCTGATCGCCTATCTTAACAATAGTCTCTTTACCATCAACAACATCATGGAACTCCTCGAGTGCCTCAATCGTCACATAACCAACACTTTTCGTGACAACTTTGACCCTGTATCTCCCGTTATAAAGTTTCACTTCATCCATAATAACGCACAACACATCTAATTCAGACTCAAGAAAATATAAACACTCGCATTTCTCTCAGTAGAAAGAAATTAACAAAAACAATACTTCATTAAAACAAGCATGACCAAAATCATAACTGTACCCTGTAGCACAATTTGACCAACAAGTATTTCATGCATACGTCGAATGTAATCGTATAGATAGTGTATGGTTTAGTTTCAGATTTTGGGTGATGCTAGCGCGCCACAATATACTGGAATTTCACGTTTAATGAACGATAAGTACGCTGAATGGTCTAAATGTCCATGAGAACTGAAGCCCGAATCGATTTCGGCAGGTTTAGCATCAAATCTATAAGCGCCCTAAATATTGGAAGAATCCCGAGCTCCTGTAAGCTTCTTTCGCTTCTAGGTGAAAGAAATGGGAGAGGATAGAATTCTTTCTTCATACTATAGGACATGCCAAAATCTAAGAACACATGTGTATCGTGATCTTGAAGGAGAATCTTGTTACCGCGATTTCGTTTACTCCGGTATAGAACACGAACATCGCGCGCTTGTGCTTTTGACCATTAGATGTCACTTTAATTTTTCTGCTTTCTTGCATGCCGCTGACATTGCAGTTAAGACTGCAGGTGCAGTGAACACACCAAAGATACGAGTGTATTTTGCGTCTCCTGCCTTTTTAACACTGCTAAGGCTTCCGCCTGCTTTAAGATAACCAGATATGAATGTATTAGCAATTAATTCAGCCTTCTCAGCGCTGCCTAATGGCGGCAAGTAATGACCCGAAAAGTAGAGGAATTCCGCTATATCCCAAGATTTATCGCCACCCTCAGAAGCTTGCTCAAAATCCAACAAATAAATCCTATTATCACAATTAACTATGACGTTCTCGGGTTTAGTATCACCCAAGACAACGTTTAATGCATGCACTTCTGCAAGAAGTTCACCTACGCGTGTTAACAGCTTTAAATCCTTGGATATTGCATCTTGGCTTTTTATTCTTCCTATTCGTTTAATATTGTGGGTTAGGTCTTTGCCTTTAATATATTCCATGAAGATTAAGCGTTCATTAACGCTGACATGCAAAACTCTAGGCACATTGAAATTCTTGCTGTGTAGAATTTCGCTTATAACACACTCTTTCTCAAGTCTGGATTTACCCAAGACTGCAAATTGTCGAGTCCCAAGAGACCATAGGTTTAGCGGAAACCACTTGAAGCCGGACCAATCCTTAAATCTCTTCAGTATTACTTGCTTCTCTTCGCTATCAGATTTTGCTGTAATCAAATAAACATCATTTAGTACGCCGCCTGCTCGTTCTAACTTTATCTTTGCTTTTTTAGCATGTAATACTTTTTCTTTAACAAAATCTGTAATGTTGATCTTGTCAGTTAGAGGAACCAAACCGTGTAAGGTCGGTACACAGATATATCTCTCTGGGTCCTCAAAGGCTCGCTTTTCATCATAAGTTCTTTTCAATTGTTCAAATGTCTGAAACTTCAGGAGCATTTCAGGATTGTGGTTGAAAAGGTTTAAAAATTGCGGGAAAAACTCGAAAATTGGTGTAAAAAGTGTTCTTGGCGCGTTCTTAAAAATGTTAGTTAACCAAACTTTTGGTTTTTTGTTGTCAGGAACAAGCTTCTTAGGAATCATTATGTAATTGTCTGACATCTTTACTTTTGCTTCTTTTTCAAGAATAGCCAAGGCTTGCATGTAGCCGTCAAGAGTAGGGTTAGGCTTGTTTCTGGTTTTTGTATCTTGCATGAAATTTGACACGCATTCCGCCAAGGGTGGAAAAACTCTCACCCGGTTCAACAACACTTCAAACATAAAATATTCTGGTTTAATTTGGAGTTTATCTGAGAGTTCGGGAAAACTAATTGACAGGTTCTCTAGCAGTTCGAGTATCAAACGTTTTTTCAGCATGATCTCCTGTGCATGTAGATACTTTTCTCCGACTAGAGCAACATACGGAAACATAAGAGTGGAGACCGATGCTTCGCCTAGGAAACCTCTTTCTATATCTCTTTCAAAGACCCATTGATCTACTGCCATTATCACGATTGTTCTCCCGGTAATGACTTTGACGTAACTCATTATCCTTGGTGTAAAATTATGAATAACTATAACTGCTTGCAGCGAATTTTTGTCTTGTGCAACGTCTCGAGCACAATAATCAAACAAGTTCATTGCTATAACTTGAGCTGAACCAGCAACATGGTGCGCAAAATCAATAATTTCTTTATACATAATGGGCTCTGTTTCGATATGCTTTGAGATCAACTGGTCACCTGAAGAACCGATTCTTTAGCTACTAGAATAGTACAAAAGAATATATTTGTATTCGCTGGAATGGATAGACTGTAAATAACAGATTAGATACAGTCTATTAGATTCTTTTTACAAGAGATTTTATTGCCGTTCGGTTTCGAGCTGCTACTGTCATTTCAGTGGTATCATTCTTACTTATCTGTCTGCATATGAGGTTTAGTGACTCCTCAGTGAAATCTAATATCTTTTGCCCTTCGCTTGTCAAATGATACACTTTTCTGGGGCGGTCGCTGTCCATATTCCATATACTAGTTACGTAATGTTTTCCCTCTAGAATACCCAAGAGAGGATATATGGTACTTGGCCCAAAATAGACGCCAAACGATTTTCGAATTTTAGTTATTACTTGATATCCATGCATGGGCTGCTGGCTAAGCAGTTGCAGGACTACAAGGTCGAGCAGACCCTTCATCAATTTTGTTTGAGCTTCTTTTTGTGAGTTAGACATTCTATTCTCCTTCTGTTTTTACGTTTAACAGTTGTTCTGTTGACCGTGTATACAATATGTCTATTTTCTGACATATCGCATTTCTTTATAGATAAGAGAGTCTCATATAAACATTCATGCTTATTAGGAGCATACAAAAGCATAATCCAGCAATATACGAAACACATCTGCAACATAAGTTAAATAAAACGAAAGCCTAAAAATTCGAGAAAAAACTCCAAAACAAGGTAAACACATTGTCTAATAACTACCGGGACGAAATTGTTCAACGCCTAACCAGAAATTTATTAGATATCCAATTACTACGCCTAGTGAAAGAGCATCCTTCCATCTGGGGCTATCGAATCGGAAAAACAATTGAAGCAGACTCTCACATTAGACTTGGACATGGAATACTCTACCCCTTGCTTAACATGTTAGAGAAGCGAGGATTTTTGAAAAGCACCATAAAACAGAAATGTGGCAGAGCTAGAAAAACTTACAATGTTACAGAACAAGGTGAACAATTTCTTCAAACTTATTATACGATACTTAGTGAGCAATTGAGAATCACAGAAACAAACTAACTCATTGTCTCTTAGGTATTGCACAAATGCATATAGAAAATAACTAAGGCAAGCTTTCTTGGAGCCGTTCCTTCCTTTATGAGAACACTGACCCAAAGCACACATGTTGCTTTCGCAAATCTGCCTACGTAGGAAAACCTTTTATCCTAATACATATCACGAACATAGAGAGGAGAAACCAATGACTTTTGAAACTAACAAGAATCTAGGCGGCGCTGGTGCATTAATCATATTCGTTAGCTTCATTATAGGAGCCATACCAGGAGTGGGCGGGTTTACTGGAATACTGACCCTTGTCGGCGCAATATTAGTGTTAGCAGCACTGAAAGGTTTTGCAGATTATTATAGAGAAAGGAGAATCTTTAACAATGCACTTTATGCACTCATTGTGGCCATAATTGGCGTAGTAATCGTCATACTAATCGGAATCTTTGCTTTAACAGGATTGCTGAACGCTTTAGGCTTAAATATTCGGAACGTACAAGATTGGGCGCAGCTCGCAAACATTAACTGGCAAACAGTAGACGTCAACATACTTCTTGGCTTCGGGGCTGAACTACTAGTAGGATTAGTTGTCCTCTTCATATTCGTTCTTATTACTGCTATTCTCTTACGAAGCTCTCTGAACTTAACTGCGCACAGGTCAGGCGTCGGAATGTTTCACACCACAGGCATAGTGCTTTTAGTCGGCGCAATCCTCACAATTATTGTCATAGGCGTACTTCTAATTTGGATATCAATGCTATTACTCGCAGTAGCTTTCTTCTCTATGAGACCAGTGCAAAGTGTTCCCCCGACAACCGTAACTCAAACCCAAGCACCAACACCAGTATAATGAACAGTTCAATCCTTCTCTTTTTTTTTATTCTGCATAATACAACTGGTGACGAAGAATAGTTGCATTTGAACGTAGAACACCATGTTTTTTCTGGCAATAGTCCTGTTTACTTAATCACACTTTTGATTAATCGAATGAACGTTATATTGCCAAAAGGCTTAAAACTCTGTAGTGTCAATTCATAAATAGTATATCAGTTACAGTTAGTAATCTCTTTGCTGTGAGAAAAATCATAGCAATGTGATTAGAATTAACTCGTAGAATTTAACAAAATAAGGAGGTTAACATTAACATGGGACAATCCCAAGCGTTTACTATAAAGTATGTCATACATGCGAGATTCGATATCGAAGGTGTCGTTGAAAAACCGGATGTCATAGGTGCAGTTTTTGGTCAAACCGAAGGCTTATTTGGACCAGAATTAGACTTGAGAGAACTACAGAAAACAGGACGTATCGGAAGAATTGAAATCGATTTACATTCCAAGAATGATCACACCTTTGGTACCATTACTATTCCAACAAGCTTAGACCGCGTTAGTACTGCGTTAATTGCAGCCAGTGTAGAGAGTATAAATCGTGTAGGGCCATGCCAAGCTAAAGTTATTCTTGATAAGATTGAGGATATTCGAGAGGCAAGAAGAAAGATCATCATTGATCGCGCAAAAGAAATTCTTCATAAATGGAATATTGAGTCGATGCCAAGCGTTGACGAAGTGTATAAGCAAATAAGCGATACTATGAAGCTTGGCAAAGTTGAAAAATATGGACCCGACGAGTTACCTGCAGGACCAACATTAAACGAATCTAAAGAAATTATAGTCGTCGAAGGAAGAGCAGACATCATCAATTTAATGCGGTGCGGCTTAACAAACACGGTTGCATTGGAAGGCGCAAAAGTTCCAGAATCAATCAAGAAATTAACAAAGGAAAAAGAAGCTACAGCATTGCTTGACGGAGACCGAGGCGGTGATCTAATTCTTAAAGAACTACTGCAAGTTACGAGCATAAAATTTGTAGGTCGTGCTCCAAGAGGAAAAGAAATCGAAGAATGCAACTGCAAGGAAATCACTGAAGCTCTAGACGCAAAAGTTCCAGTAAGCGACTTATTCAAACCAACCAAGAAAGAGAAACCCAAAGTTGAACTCCCAGAAGCAATTTCACAAAATGCGAAAGCATTACAAGGAACATTAGAAGGAGTGTTGCTAAACGAGAAACTTGAGGAAGTTGAACGGTTACCCGTAAGTCAACTAGCCGAAAGACTACAACAAGTAACAGGCATCGATACAGTAATTTTTGATGGCATTATAACCCAAAGAATCGTAGACGTTGCGAGCGATAAGAACATTAAATGCATCGTAGCTTCCAGAGTCTCGGAAGCAGTAAAACCCGCATTAAATGTTGAACTCTTAACATTTCAAGAAGTAGTTCAACTGCAATAACATTCTTTATTTTATTGGGAATCTAAGTAAAGCTGCAATTCCGCCCAAAGCAGTAAGTTTTGCACCTGATTCATGCTCTGTGCTTACAACAGTAACAACGCCATTCCTGCGTTCGACTTCACGCATAAGTTTCTCTAGATGTAAACGTTGTTCGTCAGCTGAATCTCGCAGTAATGAATCAGTTATGATAAGTTTTTCAGCTGCCCCAAGATTAACTGCATTTTCAACTTCCGTTAGACCATAGGCAATTTTTCCTTCGCCTTTTCCAAGACGTTTCATAACGTCTTCCACTGCTTGAGTTTCTTCAATAATTCGTAATCGAGAAGCGGTTTTCAGTAATACTCCTGAACGTAAAGCTTCATAGATTCCAGCTGTTCCACCATTGTTTACACTTTTAATATCCATGATTGATTTACTAATTTCCTGAGCCTCATCAGCCAAATATTCTGTTAAGCCATTTTTTATGAAACCAACACCAACAATGACAATAGGAGAATGCTGTTGCATCCACAATTGACGTAAACTATTAGTAACATGGTTAAAGTATTGTTTTGTAGCTGAATCTCGTTTTTCTGCTTCATGTTTTCCAGGCAGTTTTTGACGTTCTTCAATCTTGACTTCTACGCCGTATTGCTTGGTTTCAGCAATAGCATAGCCTTCATCATCGATCGCTAATATTAACATGGGTTTTTCTGTCTCTGTTGCTCGCATCAATCTATCGAGTAAATGCTTAGGCCATTCTTTCTTAACGATAGTTACAGGCTGATTCAATGCTATGCTGAGAGTATGATGGGCTCCCGGTGGAATTGGATCCGGAGCATGACAGATCATTCCATGTATTCGAAGTTTGCCAAGAAATTTATCCCAAGTAACATTTTCTACCTCTACACCCATGAACGCGGAAACTCGTTCAGCACTCTTTGGACGTGAATACTCTGTATCCGTCTTAATCGCTCGTGAACTGTAAGCATAAACTTCATCACCTTTGTAGACAACATTGTATAAGTGCCAAAGGTCATCTTGTGAATCTGGAACAACTTTGACAAAGCCCTGGCGTAGATTCTTCTCGATAATCTTCACATCTCAAACCTTAATCAAACTACACTTGCAGACATAATTAACTTTCACTGCTCATGAGTAAGAAAATCAGGATTAATCTGCCTATCTTAATGTATAGCATGTTCAGTTTAGAGCGTAACCTCTAACGTCAATTTAATATGTCTCATGAAATCTAATTGTTGTCTTGCAATTTCATAAGAAGTGATGTATAGAATCCGTACAAGTATGTTATCCCTTCTCTTGTTATTCATTGTTTCCATAGCAAATTAAAGCCATCTTGCTCGCTGAGTTCAACATTTGAGGCAAACTCTTTGCCTTCCCTGTTCAGAATCTCATAAAGCAAAAAGGCATCAGTTTTTTGTGCTGGGTTTATTTTAAAACGTTTCACTTGGGTTGGAATCATCTTCAACGAACGTAATCTGCCAGTTATTGTCTTTACCTTAACAAAATACATGAGACTTAAATCGGTCCTAAACTCCTCGTACCCATCAATACCTTCATAATCATTAAGAAAGTCACCACAACCATAGAGGATGAGTTTCCCGTTATAGACCTCAAAGCCTTTAACGTGATGAGATGAATGTCCCCAAACAACGTCAACGTCTGCATCCTGAATTAGCCTGTGTGCTAAATCCTGTTGTTCGAAAGAAATATCATAACCCCAATTTGCTCCCCAGTGAACCGAAAAGACCACCACATCATGGGTCCGCTTCTCAGCGGTAATTTGCTTTTTTATAGTCTTAAACGATTTTTCTTCTAAGAGATTAATTCCTGCACGACTTGTTGAAGCAGCCCATTCTGAAGGCGCGCCACTCGTTATTGATCCAAATGAATAGATTAGTACTCTGCCTCTTTCTTTAATATCTAGAATCGCAGGAGACTCTGCTTGTTGAACGTTTTCACCAGCTCCTGAAAAGCTAATATTAGCTTTTCTTAACGTTTCAATGGTTTCCTCGAAACCTGAATAGCCCCAGTCTAAAACGTGATTGTTTGCAATAGAACAATAGTCTATACTCGCAGCAGTTAGGCAATCTATGTTCGCTGGGTTCATGCGATAATTGATGCCTTTTCCTTTCCAATATTCATCGCTCGTCGTAATACTTGTTTCCAAATTAATCAATCGTAAGTCTGGTAAAAAACAATTTAATTCGCTTAAAGCATTGCCCCAAATGTAAGAAAATTCGACTGACCTTGGAATTGTGCCGTTAACTCTTTCAGCAAGTTTTACGTATTCTCTGGCGTCTTTAACATACGGCTCATGAAGCACTGGATTGGAGGGGTAGGGCAGAATTTGATCGATGCCTCTGCCCGTCATCACGTCTCCGCATAAGAACAGGTTAATGCTTGAGGCATCAGGCATACTATCTCTTCAGTAATTTCTCAGTCTTATTAACTCAAATATTTTGAGAACCAACTGATTGCAAGTTTAGCGACTTCTTCCAGTTTTCCCGGTTCTTCAAATAAATGCGTCGCACCTGGTACAACGGTGAGCTTTTTCTCAGTAGATAACTTTGAAAAAGCTTCCTTGTTTAATTCCAATACTTCAACATCATCTCCTCCAACAATCAAAAGAGTTGGTGTTTTGACTTTAGGTAGGTATTCTCCTGCTAAATCAGGTCTACCACCACGCGAAACAACTGCTTCAATCCAGTCTGGATGCTTGGCGGCAGCAATTAGGGCGGCAGCAGCACCAGTGCTTGCCCCAAAATAACCAATCTTAAGATTCTGCGTTTGCTGATTTTTCTTAAGATAATCTGTCGCAAAAACAAGTCTCTCTGCGAGTAAATCAATATTGAATCTAAACTCGGCAGAGTACATGTCTATTGCTTCCTCCTCTTCCGTAAGCAAATCGATTAGAAACGTGCCGATACCTGCTGAATTGATTTTTCTAGCCACTTTCATGTTTCGTGGACTAAACCTTCCACTACCACTACCGTGAGCAAAAAGAACAATACCCTTGGCTTTTAGTGCAATGGCCAAATTGCCGTTTATTGTTGCTTTTCCTGCCGGAATTTTGACCTCATTTTCTCCAGTCATCGCGTTCATGTTTTCACCTCTTTGATTTTTTCTCTGCTCCGCTTCAACAGGTCTATGACCTCTTCATCACTAGTCTGATCGAAATCTGCATAGAATTGTCCAATCGCAAAGAAAGGCTCAGGCGTGAGTAAGGCAACAACTTGATCAGCAAGTTTCTTTAATTCTCTAATGGTATCTGGAGGGCCAACTGGAACTGCTACAATTATCTTTCTCGCTCCTTTATTGCGAACTAAACGTATTGCAGCTTTCAAGGTTGAGCCTGTTGCTACACCATCATCTACAATTATGACTTCGCGATTCCTCAAGTCTGGATAAGGAATATTTCCTCTATAGCGCATTAATCGGCGTTGAATTTCTTGACGTTGGCGTTCGACTTCAGCAGTAATATAATCGGTAGGTGCATAGACTTGCCTTAAAACATCCTCATCAAGAATATGGGTACCGTCTTCAGCTACTGCGCCTACAGCTAGTTCGGGGTTATCGGGTGCGCCAATTTTTTTTGTAACAATAATATCTAAAGGTATACCAAGAGCGGTTGAGACCTCGTAGCCAACGATAACGCCCCCTCTTGGAACCGCTAAAACAATAGCATTTTTAGCAGCAGTTTTAAGAGTTCGAGCAAGCTGTTTCCCTGCTTCAACCCTATTTTTCAGAACCCCATTCACTCAATCACTCTTCTTTCGAGAAAACGCGTATGGAAGTAAATGATAAGGTTTCTAATAAATCATTCACGTTAGGCTATAACCTGTATGGGAATGAAAGTAGATGTCTAAGTATTAATAAATATAAAGTGCAATTATAGAAGTGAATAATAGAAGAATTTCTTTTATAGAGTTCCCTAGACCTGCGGTATTAGAGTCTTCTCCCTTGACACGGAAGGATTAAGAACGGACGATCTTTCGAATCCCAAAAGATTGGTTGAACACACAATTGAACTAACGGTTGATAACTTGATTTCGATCACATGAGAATATGAATACTTTTCCTTGTGCCAAAAAGACTGTGTGGTATAGCATATACTATCTCCTGTAGTTCAAGCAACAAGAAGCTTTTCAGACATACAAGCACACTGTTCGAATTCTGAAGAGTTAGACAGTAAAGTAAGAACAATTGAACAATATTGATTGAAAGGAGAACCTCACTGCCTAACTCTCCAGTTATCTACTTTGTATGATTGAAAATTTAAAATTTCTGGACGTTGGATTAAGTTTGATGGTTTATGTACAATAATGAATTTATTTCGCAATTTTTGCAGGCTAAATTTTGATGGGAAAGACCAGATGACAATAGGCTTGAATGCAGGAAAATTTCTTGGTTAGACAAGGTAAACATGAACTAGCATTGTTAGTTCAACAATTCATAATAGTTTCAGTGAAATTCTGTGTTTTGTTAATTGACATAAAGATTTGTTCAACTAAAGATCTTCTCAAATCAGCTATGGTTTTTGGATTTTTCCCTGTCTTTCTACGTTGTTTGAGGTGAATAGCTAAATGTGCTTCTATGGCATGATTCATAACTCTCAAATCAGGGATTAGAAGTATTTCTGCACCACAGGAACAAGTAATAATGCTTGTTTTCGGCATTTTCCATCTGAATGTATGATTAAAGACATGAGTCTTCAGTTGCTTGGTGAATATTTTCTTTCCAAGCTGACCTTTTTCAGTCTTAATCATCTAAATCTCTCCTATTCACAGGGGAAGGGAATACTTATGAGATTTCGAAATCCATTTAAGGATTTGTTGTTGTCAGAACACACCAACAAATGATTATATAGGTAGATAGTTTGTGTTTTTTCCTTTTCTCATGAGATTATCAGTACAGAATTGAATCATTCTTGTAAACAAACGGCTTAATTGGGTAATCTGTAATATTCCATGGGCGAATAACCTTGGGTTTGAATGAAAAGAATATTGAAATTGTCTTTATTCACTTAACATGGATATTTATCCGTGGGATATCATTTTTTAAGTAAGACGAGTTATAAGTGAAAAAACAGAATTGCTCTGGACGTCAAGAAGAGAAACAGTATGGCAGCAAGATTAATCGTCGTTAAAGTTGGAACTAGCGGCATAACTACAGGCGATGGAAAATTAGATGAAGAAGAAATGCACCGCCTGGCAAAACAAATCGCCTCTGCAAGTAAGGAGGGAAATCGCATTGTGTTGGTTACATCAGGAGCAGTTGCTGCAGGCATCGCTGAACTCGGCATTCCTCCGAAAGCAAAGGACATAGTTTTTCAACAAGCTAGTGCTGCCACGGGACAGACTGTGCTCATGGCAAAATATCGTGAACTTTTCCGAGAGCATAACATAAAAGTCGCCCAAATCCTACTAACAGCCGAAGACTTATCCAACCGTGCATCTTACCTGCATACGTGCAATGTTTTGGAGATGCTCCTTAAGATTGGGGTTGTTCCAATAGTAAACGAAAATGACGTGACCAGCATAGAAGAATTAAAACCAACAACCGAAGGCTACCGTGTTAACTTCAGTGATAATGATATCCTGGGCGTACTAGTAGCTAGTGCATTACGTGCAGATTTGGTTATCATCCTGAGTGACGTTGATGGGTTATTCACGAAAGATCCAAGCGATCCAACAGCAGAATTAATAGAAACTGTAGAATGTATTACTTGTGAATTAAAAGAGTCTGTGAATGGGAAGAGTCGTTTAGGTAGAGGTGGAATTCAGAGCAAAGTTAAGGCTGCAGAAATAGCCACAGCATGCGGTATCCCTGTGATTATAGCTAATAGCAGAAGAGAAAATGTAATCATTGATATCCTCTCGGGAAAAAAAGTTGGCACGTATTTTAAAGCGCAAACAAGCATGCCTGCTGTTAAGCGCTGGATAGCATACGGCGCAGCCGTAAAAGGACATATCTATGTCAACGAGGGCGCAAAGAAAGCCATTCTTGGTGGTTCAAGTCTCCTGCCTGTAGGAATCACAAAGGTTGTTGGAACCTTCAGCGCAGGCGATGTCGTCAGTCTCATTGACGAGAATGAAATTGAGTTTGCCAAGGCCAACCCTAACTATAATAGCGGTGAATTGCAAAATATTAAAGGATTAAAAGCTACACAAGTAAAGAGAACTCTTGGCACAAAAAAGTCCAGAGAAGTAATCGAAAGAAGAAACATTCACTTAATTGAGGGATAAGAAATTGAGTCTCCTTGAAATTTGCCAAAAAGCTCGAGTAGCATCAATCGAATTAGCAAAGCTCAGCGCCGACGTAAAGAATAGCGCCTTATGTCGTATGGCGAATGCACTTGAAGCTAATGTTGACAAGATTCTTGTTGCAAATAAAGAAGATGGTGAGGCTGCAAAAGCCCGCGGCTTAAAATCAGCCATGCTGGATCGATTGTCACTGGATAAGAAAAAAATTGACAAAATGGCTCAGTGTGTTCGCGAGGTATCAGCCTTAACTGATCCAGTTGGTGAAATAGTCAAATCTTGGATACGACCCAACGGTCTAATAATAAGTACAATGCGTGTACCGCTTGGCGTCATTGGGGTAATCTATGAATCGCGACCTGATGTAACCTCGGATTCTTCGGCCATATGCATTAAGTCAGGAAACGCGGTTATCCTTCGTGGTGGTTCCGACGCAATAAACAGTAACATTGCGATTGGCAATATACTTCGAGACTCTTTGACTGGAACTACCGTGCCTGAAGATGCGATTCAAGTTATCACTTCAACTGATCGGAAAGTAGCTGAAGAACTCATGCAAATGCGTGGCTACGTAGATGTCCTTATTCCCAGAGGTGGCGCTGATTTAATTAGAACAGTCGTCGAAAAAGCAAAAGTTCCTGTTATTGAGACAGGATTAGGTAATTGCCATATTTACGTTGAACAGGATGCAGATCTTGAAAAAGCTGTTCCAATAATCATAAATGCTAAATGTCAACGGCCCGGTACGTGTAACGCGGCTGAAAAACTTCTCGTTCACACCAATATTGCCAAGAAATTCTTACCTATAGTGACTGCTGCTCTTAGAAAAGAGAATGTAGAAATTCGTGGGGACGAAGCAACTCTCAAAATCATTCATGATGCTAAACCTGCCACTGAACAAGATTGGTATACTGAATACTCAGATCTCATTATTGGCATAAAAGTTGTTAATAACTTAGATGAAGCCATTGCTCACATAAACAAGTATAGCACTAAACATTCCGATTCTATCTTGACGAAAGATTTTGAGAAAGCTATGCGGTTCATCCGTGAGGTAGATAGTGCAGCCGTTTATTGGAATGCTTCAACACGATTCACTGACGGTAACCAATTTGGGTTGGGCGCAGAGATTGGTATAAGCACACAAAAATTCCATGCTCGAGGACCAATGAGTGTACAACATTTGACGACAACAAAATATTTCATTCTTGGTAGCGGACAAACTAGACAATAGACAAAGACGTATTGTATTTATGGTGGCGGTCGTTTCTGAGCGTATTGATATCGTCTTGGTTTTCCTATTCTAGTTAAAACGTTATCTTTAACCAAATCTACTAGTGCGTGAGCTACTGCTGTTCGATCGTAATGGAAACCTCGTCTTGCAAGTTCCGTATGTACTTCATCTAAGCCGCGTGGAGTATTAAACCAGTTTTCTTCCCACAATTTTTGGATTATACTTTTACAGGTCTCTGCTCTGGGCAAGGATGCTTGACGTTCAACGAGTCTGGTATCTTTCATGCGTTCAGTAACTGTTGCCAAAATGTGGTCAACAGCAGTCTGCAACTGATCCTCTTGGCTTTCAATTTCAAATTCTATCTCCCCAATTTTCATTTTTACGCGTATTGGAGGTCTTTGCTGTTTTTCCGTCAAATTGGCACCTATTGATTATTGTATTGTGCAAGATGCACATGCACAATATTTAAATATTTCACCAACATGCTGTTGAATATTGGTGAATCATGGTGATTGAACAATATACTATAACAAGTACAAGATATAATTTTCCACAACCCTACATGGATACAAGCTTGCCGCAACGATTTGTTGAGCTTAGCATTAATAGTCTTAGACAAGTGCACAATCAGACTATTCAATTAAATCAACAAACCATTCAACAAGATGCTTTCTCTGATAACTATCTAATGACACTGCAGTTAAAACGTCAACCACTCATGCTTACACCAAAATCAACTGAAACTCTTATCGCCGCCGTTGACACGTCGACTATTAAAATCGGAGAAACGAGCACAGGCATGATAATTGCAGTTCGAGGCGCAACAATCTGGAAACAAAACCATAGTTATCGTTACACACGCTTAGGTCCTTTCATCTTTCACATTACTGAGGACAACAAGAAGGACGTTTACAACACGCTAGAAAGAGCGTACTTCAACACAGAATATAGCTATAATCACGTCGCTGCACCAAATTTACTCCAGATGCCAACACGGTTAGCGAACCTGTTAGAGCGTTGGCTGCAAATCATGATTGCCAAAACAGCTACAGATGGAATTCTTCTTTTTGATGGAAGCCTAATGTCTGGAACTTTTGATACACCAGTGCAACGTATGAGACAAATTCTTGACAGGGCAAGGAAGAACAATAACATCGTATTAGCCTTTAGTAAAGCTACTAGCTTACGTAGTAACGGTTATCTTATTACTGAACTGCTTCCTGAGAGTGAACCACCGTATTTACTGGAAACGGCGGGTTTGCGATTTAAGCCATCTATCGTACTTCTTGGCGATGTTTATGTGGCTCGATTAAACAAGGCAAACCTTGCATTCAGACTAGACATCGACAGGGAAATCCCATCGAAGGAGAGAATAGAAGCAGTTGAGCGATTAATTGGAAACGATGTATTCCAACAGAGCTATCCCGAGACTCTCCGCTTGGCACATATTCTATGTACTTTTACAGCCAATGAAGTCTTAGCTATACAACATTTCATAACACGTAAACATGGCATTCAAATCATCAATCGACCTGATATGCATCGAGTGCTTTTTGGTCCATTTGGCAGAGGAGATGGATGCGCATGAAACTCTATAAAAAAGAAGGCAATATTATCCAAATCCTTAGTTTTCCAAACGAAAACGCAGAGAAAGGTGATTACTTACTCATAGAAGATGGAGATGCGGCCAAATCACTAATTGCGCAAGTGATTGATGTGCAATTTGCTGCTATTCCCGGAGTTCTTGAAGAATTGTTACGCACACTACCCGATGGAGGTGAACCCATTCAAGGCGAAGATATCGACCCGCTTGAAATTGCACCACATATCACGTACATTCAAGACGCTAGCCTGCTCATCTGTAAGATTCGCGCCACATTAGAGAACGATATGTTAACCCCAAGTAGTAGTTGGCTTCCAAGTCGAAGCCAATCCACCATTAAAAAACTATCAGTGCCAATGCTTATGAAGATGGCAAAAGTCGATGGCAGACTTCCCATAATCCTTGGTGGTACGAAGGATAATTCACTTCTAACGATTGATGCATCAAACATTGATGGCACACTAAACATTATTACTGGCAAGAAAGGTTGTGGTAAAAGCCATCTGTCTAAACTTTTAATGGTTAGTCTAGTTGGCTATAAAGCCACGGTTGTCGTGTTTGACCTTAATGGAGAATACTCAAGCTTAGGGTTGACCACAGATGGTAAACGTAATATGTACTATGATAAGATTCATGCATTAACTCCGAGTCAAAACTTCAAAGTGGCATTCGACCAATTACACCTCAACGTTGCCATGGGAATACTTGTCCATGCACTCCATTTGCCGGGAACAAGCGCCCGTGAATTCCGTCGGCTCTGGAAACAACTGAAGGACTCAGGAAAACTCTCATTAGCGGCATTAGGTGAGGCAATTCGTAATTTAACGTGTAATCTGCATGTCCGTGATGCGCTTGCTAGCCGCTTCCACTCACTAGTAAACTCTGGGTTCTTCACGGATTATGCAGCTGAATCCACACTTCTTGAAGAATGCTTTCTTAAAGCCAAAGATCAGGGCGGCGCCATTATTGTAAACCTGAAGAACACCAGCACTATTGACAGGCAGATCGTTGTAGAGTATCTCCTAGGTAAACTTGTTGATAGTCTTCAGAACTGGAAATTACAGGCTGCATTCCTTTTTGCAGAAGAAGCCCACCTCTACCTGCGTGAAACATACTGGGATGACATTGTCACGCGTATGCGACATTTTGGCATCTTCACCACCTTCATTACAAATCAGCCAGACACTATCAAAGATGGCATCTACAGACAAGCAGATAATATTTTTCTGTTCAACTTCACTAACGAACATGATTTAGAGGTTGTAAGTCGTGCTGCCCGAGTAGATGCCGAGACAGTGAAGTCAATAGCCCGCGATTTACCTCCTCACCATTGCCTTACATTAGGAAGAGTTGTTCACGATTTTCCAATGGTTGCGAGAGTTCGAGCATTAGATTTGAAAACTATGGGTGAAACTCGTCTATTTTTCAAAATGGTAGCGAGTTAAAGAGCCTTATTTTTTCTTTGTTATGTTCGAAGAATAATCTGAAAGACGAAGTTAAATCATAATCCTCGACTTCATCTACGGAAACCCATGCTAAATCTTCTGCATCACTCGCCACTTTGAAGATGAGACTCTTGACTTTCACAAAATAATCGATAATCACGAAATGGTACTTGACTCTTCCCTGTTCATCTAGATCGATGTTATCGACAACGTCAATCAACTCTGGAACTTGTTCAATCACACATTCTAGGCAGGTTTCTTCTGTAATTTCACGCATGACTGCGTTCTCCAGCGTCTCACCCAGGTCAACGAGTCCGCCTGGAATTGTCCATTTTCCTCTACCCGGCTCATTCTTCCTTTTCTCCAATAGAAGTTTGCCATCATTAACAATCACTCCGCCGACGCCGACAATTGGTTGATCTGGGTATAGTCGTTTCCTTGGCATTTCTTTACCTGAGGTGATTATGTATTAATTGTTTCTTAAAGGTTCCTTGATTGAAGAATTAATAAATTAAAAAGCAAGAAGCTAGCTATGTTGTTGTATTTTCGGAATCTTTCGGTGAATCAAGAGCGGTTTTCTTAGGAAAATCTATGCATTTAAAGATACGTAATTGTCTTTGAGGTTCTAAACGACATCTTTTTCGAGCATTCTTTCGTCTAACACATGGAGCTAATTGAAAGAATGGACATTTAGAACATAATGTACTCAACGTTGTGTCCCACCCGTATTTTCACTATTCATATCGTAACGCGTCTACAGGTTTAAGTTTTGACGCTCGCCATGCAGGATACAATGCAAAAATAACGCTAATACCTATACCAAATACTAAAGCACCAATAACAACTTCTGGAGTTAATATAGGTGTTATCGTCAATGCACTGCCAATTATTCCTCCTCGTCCAAGAAACAAGGAGACCACTATTGCAAGAGTGTAACCTGAAATAATGCCGATTATGGCACCGATTAAACCTATTATAATTGCTTCTGTTAGAAAGATCAGTAGCACCGTTCTGCTTTTCATGCCTAATGCTTTGAGTATGCCTATCTCGCGTGTGCGCTCAATCAAGGAAACAATCATTATATTCATAATACCTATTCCAGCTACTAAGAGAGATATCGCTGCGATTCCACCTAGGAAGAGTTGTATCGTTGAGAAAATAGTTGATAGAAGATTTTGAACCGCATTTGCCGATATAACTGAGACTTCATTGTTGAAGTATTGAGTTATTGCATTTGATGTAGCATTTACCACAGTTGGATCACTGCTATCTAACTTTACGAGTATCATATCAGCTTGATTGGTTGCAAAGAATTCTTCAGCTTGGGATAGCGGAACATAAATTCCAGTGTCAGATGGCCCTCCTATGCCAAAGCCACCAACTTTGTCAAGCACTGCAGAAACATGCGCAGTATAGGTTTTATTCACGAATGGAAGCCGTGTATTGTTCGTAAATAGTATAGTGACGTCATCATTTACGCGAGCAAAAGTTGTTCCATTGAGTCGTGGATCAGCGATACGTGCACCAATTACTATGTCAGTGTTCGAAGGATTTGTAGGTATAGAACCACTTGCCGCAACAAAAGTAGTTGGATAGGCATCCGCATACTGTGCAAAGTCAACGCCGTTTATTGACGTAACAATTCGACTAAAGCCAGAGCTATTCTGAATATAGCCAGATCTCTGAATAACTACTATGGATGTAACTATATCATGTGATAATGAATTAATTTGTGTAGTATAATTGATGAATAATGGAGCACTTGAGCTTGCTCCTCCTACGCCATTACCGCCTCCGAAGGGTCCACCTCCTCCTTGACCTGAACCCCCACCCAAAACATTCGAGCCAGGGACTACAATGAGAGTGTCTGCTGCAAGACCGCGTTCAAGTTGACTAGTTATTGATGCCTGTAACCCAGTCGTAATTGAGAGAAGAGCAACGATAGCTGCTATACCAATGATAACTCCTAAGGTTGTTAAGGCTGCACGAAGTTTTCGCAATTTGATTGCACTATAAGAGTAGGAGAAAACATCTCGAGTCCTCATTATTAGCTCGCCTCAACTGGAATTATGACGCCGTCAATTATCTGAATGGTTTTTTTTGCTTTACGAGATAAGCCTTCATCATGTGTAACCATTATGATTGTTACACCCTTTTCGTTTAAGCCTGAAATAATATCAATGATTTCACGCGCAGTTTTGGAATCTATGTTACCCGTTGGTTCATCCAACAAAAGAAATTTAGGGTCATTGGCTAGCGCTCTGGCAATGGCAACTCGCTGTTGTTGTCCTCCGCTGAGTTCCGCTGGTTTATGCTTCATCCTATCTTCTAAGCCAACTATCTTTAATAGTTCTTCAGCGTGTCTTCTTCGTTCGCTTCGACTTCTGCCTTTGATTGACATCGATAATTCAACATTATCGATAGCGGTGAATCTTGGAATAAGGTTAAAGAATTGAAAAACAAAACCAACTTTCATTCTAACATTGGCTAGGTCATTGTCATTTAACTTGGAAATATCTATGCCATCGATGAGTAGAGTTCCAGATGTTGGTTTGTCTAATGCACCAATAAGGTTTAGTAGTGTTGATTTGCCGCTTCCTGAAGGCCCAAGAATTGAAAGGAAATCTCCACTTTCAACCTTTAAGTTAACGCCTCGCAGAGCTTCTACAGGAATTTTGCCCAACATGTAGGTTTTTTTAAGGTCTCTAGCCTCAACAACTGCTAATGCCATAAATTAGCCTCGGTAGTGTTGATGAAATAATGGGGATTATTTATTTGTTAAGGTATCTCCAAGACAGGACTATTCCTACCGTAGCTAATACAGCGGCGAAGATTCCAACGTATACGTATTGCATTGTCAACACTGCGTAGTCAATTGTGTTGTTAATTAGTAGCTGTCTCATTCCGTTAATTGTATGCGAAAGCGGGTTAACATATGCTACTGTTTGCAGCCATGATGGCATTCTTTCAACAGGAAAGAACGCACTGCTCGCGAATGTGAGAGGAAGGTTCAACAGGTTCATTACTGCCATCGGTGTCTCAATTCTTGATGAACGAATGTTGACTGCTATGAACAGCGATGAAAGACCTACACATATTAGGAACAAGAACGCAAACACACCCAGTATATTAAGCGGGTTGAAAGCGGCACCAACATTAAAGCCCAACGGAACGGCGATTATGAGGATTATAGCAGCTTGGAACATTGATCGCAACGCAGCTGAAAGAACCTTGGATAAGATTATTACAGCACGAGATACAGGTGTACTAAGAACTTTGTTCATGAAGCCTAGTCTTCTATCCCATACCACCGACATGCCACTAAACATTGTCGTAAAGACTGCCGTGAAAGCCATCATACCTACAGCCATAAATGAAATGTAACTGGTTGTTCCAAACGTGCTAGTTAGTATGTTTGATCCAAGACCCTGAAAGTAAGAGCCAAGTTGAGCCAGCTGTTGCGTTGTCAATGGCGGATTAATTTGAGGCATAGGAAATTCACTCGGACTTACTAGACTACTCAAGTTTAGTGCGTTCCCCAGTAAACCTAGCCAAATAATAGGCTGAATTAGCGTTAGAACGAAGACTGCGGGAGCTTTATACCATTTCTTTAGTTCTCTGTTGGTTAGAGCCCACAATCCATGTAGTTTATTGCTGGAGTTACCGTTTGTTGTAGTCATTAATGACCAGCCCTCCGCATCATCATTCTATGAGCCATAGTTGCTTCACGCGTCTCGTCTGCTGCGTCTCGCATGGATTTTCCAGTATACTGTAGATAAACCTCATTAAGGGTTGGCTTAGTAAGTGACAATCTTGTAACAACATGGTTTTCTTTTCGCAAAGCTTCAATTATTAGAGGCGCTGTAAGTTCACCAACTTCAGATTTAACAATGTATGAACCATTCTCTTTTTTAACATCTTTAACATGCGGTATTTTTCTTACTAGTTCTGTTATATCCATATCCTCTTGAATGCTTAATGTTATTATGTCTCCACCAAGGCTATCCTTGAGTTCTGTCGGAGCTCCTACAACAATGATTTTGCCATGATCGATTATCGCAATACGATCGCAAAGAGAGTCTGCTTCTTCCAAATAATGTGTTGTCATAAAAAGTGTCATTCCATATTCCTTCTTCAATGTCTTAATGTAATTCCAGGTTGCAGCCCGAGTTTGAACGTCTAATCCCAATGTAGGCTCATCCAAAAAGAGCACTTTAGGTCTGTTAATCAGTCCACAAGCAAGTTCTAGTCTTCGACGCATACCACCAGAGTAAGTCTGAACTTTCTTGTCTTTGAATGCCGTCAGCTCAACAAGTTGTAAGAGCTCTACTGCACGTTGTTTTGAAGTGGATCGTGGAATCCCATACAAATCTGCACAGAGCAAAATATTCTCTAGTCCAGTTAGGTCATCATCTGAGGTATATTCTTGGGGCACTAGCCCGATTGAACTCCGGACTTCATTGCTTTCGTTGGCTAAATCACTACCTAGAATTGTTGCTTTGCCTGCTGTGGGTTTCATTATTGTGATAAGCATGTTTATTGTTGTGGTTTTGCCGGCGCCATTAGGTCCTAAGAAACCGAAGATTTCTCCCTGTTTGACGGTGAAGTTAATGTGATCTACAGCAGTTAAACTATGGTTGAAGGTTTTGGTTAATCCTTGAACTATTATTACATCAGGTATTACTTGTTCGGTCATCAGGTTACACCTTTGAGTTTTTGATTAATTTCTTCAAATTTGTGTGAAGTTTCATCAATAACATGTAATGCTTCATTTAAGGCTTGTTCAGAATAGTTTTCACGCAAGGCTTTACCTACTTGGAACATGTTTTTCGCAAGCCGTCTCATAGAATCGCGGATTTCATGTAGTTTCTCTGAAGGAATGTTAGTCGTAAAATTGTCAAAGAATTGTCCCGGCATGAAACCTACTTCTTCTCGGACTTTGTTACGTATTCTTTCTTGTTCAGTGAAGAGCTCTTTCCCGCTTGGCGTAAGCTCATATCGTTTCAGGCCGTTCTCACACGGCAATTCTTTAACGTAGCTATTATCTTGTAACCAAGCAAGCAGTGGATAAATTGAGCCAGGACTTGGTTTCCAGAAACTACCTGTCTGTTTCTGGATCTGTTCCATTATTTCTGAACCCGACATGGGTTTTTCATTGAGAGCTTCAAGCACATGAAAACGTATGAAGCCTTTTGGCACCATAGCTGTATGTTTCATCCAATTCCTAGGACCGAAATGATGGTTATGGTGACTATGATGGGTTTCATCTCTTTCTTGTTCATCATACATGTAATATCACATTTGATATCATTATTGACTTCACATGCGATATCAAATGTGATATTTAAACGTTGTTCAAAATCAATGTGAAAATCGATCAATCGATAATTGTGCCCACATTTTCGCCATTGACGGCTGCCACGACATTCTCTGGCCTAAATCCATTCACCACGACTAATTTCATTCTTCTGCGTTTAAGGACTTCAATCGCAACAGGATCAATAATCTGATGCATACCAGCTTCGTGCTTATTTAACTCTAAGACCTTGCATAGGTCATCAAGGAGCAAGTGGTCAAGTTTAAGTGCGTCTTTGTGTTTTCGTGGATCTTTGTCAAAGACGCCGTCTTGATCTGTACCTTTAACTAACAAATCTGCTTTAATATGTTCAGCTACTAATGCAGCAACTGCGTCCGTTGTAATTCCTGGCTTTAAGCCACCCATCACCATAATCTTTCCACTGTTCAAACACTCTGCTGCCTCATCGAGTGTTGTCGCTACCTTGCCGCAGCCCGCCTGTCCTAGTTTCTTAAGAAAAAGTTGAGCAAAAAGGCGTGAAATTGAGATGGCAAGCTCATCCTGAGCCTGTATATCAAGATCAAGATTCTTTGCGATACTTATGAATTCCCGTGCAAGTCTTCCGCCACCCACCACTGCAGAGACGTCGTGGCCTTGGTTTCTTAGGGTCTTAAGCAATTCTATATACTTGCTTACTAGTTCTATATTGACGGGTGAGGCAACAACTGAACCACCTATTCGTAGCACAATACGCATCATTTTTCCCTCATAATATTGTTCTTTACTATTGTGGACAGGTTTAAAATCTTTCAGAGTGCTGTTGATTCAAAAATGGATTCATTATTCACACAATATTAAAAGCATAAAACATTACATACGCATGCTTAGAACTTCTAAGAGAAGAGGTGCGCGAATTGTTAGAACAGTTTGGCCTAATAGACAATATCGCCATTTGTGCTCGTTTCATTAGCTGTTCTTGTGTTCGCAAGCAATTTTACGATAAAGCATACGATTAAAATTTCAGATATGACGGGTATAGGAAAAACAACAATTGGCTTTGTACTCGTCGGTTTTTCAACTTCTTTGGCTAAAGGGACGCTGCAATTTTCGCGCGCGTGGTAAGTTTTTGGTGGTTACCAAGTTTAGCCATAATTGTACTCATTAAACGCAACAAGCATCAAACTATTTGATTAGACGTCGTTTCATGAGGTTTATGGCTAAGACAAAGAAGAACAGAGTCCCCACAATAATCCAAGGAATGCCAATTAACAGATAATTCAGATCAAGCGTTCCTATGACCAAAGTTCTAGTGATATTAACTACATGTGTCAACGGAAAAATAGTCAAAACAGCATATTGACCAATTAGAGGCAACTGTGAAATTGGAAAGAAAGTGTTGCTCAAGAACGTCATTGGTGTTACTAGCAGAAAAGAGGGATAATTAAAGAAGTCAATGTTAGGCGCAAGGGCGGTGAAGCACATGCCGATGCTGGCAAACAATAATCCACCTGCGAATGCCAGCAGAATCATTAAGGGAAAAAAGGGACTAAAGGTTAAACCAAGAACACTCATGGCTGATAAGACTACGATCATAACGACTGAGGCGTTAATAGTTGCACGGGTTGCGCCCCAGACAATCTCTCCTGCAATGACTTCCTCAACACTGATAGGTGTTGCTATAATGGCATCGAAAGTCTTTTGGAAATACATTCGGACGAAAGACGAGTAGGTACATTCGAAGAAAGAACCCGTCATAATTGCTATGGCAATCAAGGCAGGGGCTAAGAATTCCAAGTAAGAAAAACCTTCAATGTTCTGTATGAATCCTCCCAAGCCAAAGCCGAAGGCAAAAAGGTATAGAATGGGCTCAAATATGGATGGAAAGAAATTAACATAAATAGTCTTCGTAAATACATCTAAATTTCTGCGCCAAACTCTCCAGACACGATAGGTTAATCTGGGAAAAGTGAAGCGTGTAACGGGATTGTTTTTTTCCGTCATTCTTTTAGTTTCCTGCCAGATATTTTGAGAAACACATCCTCTAAATTTGCATTCCTTATTGTTACGTTCGAAGCTGGATGTCTCTCGAGAAATCTTTCAAAAACACCATGTGATTGAGTAGTAAACACATGGACGCGTTCTCCAAATATCTCCACTGTAGCATCGGGCAATTCCGCCTTAAGAGCATCTAAAACTTTTTGATCCATATCGAATTCTAAAACATCAGTTCCAACATGTTTCCTAATTAGCTCTGAGGGTCTCCCAGTTTCAATAATCTTGCCATTATCCATGATAAAGATCCTGTCACATAATTCAGCAGCCTCATCCATGTAATGCGTAGTAATTATTATGGTTACACCACGTTTTTTCAGAGCACGAATCTCATCCCAAACGAGATGACGCGCTTGGGGATCTAAACCTGTCGTGGGTTCATCAAGCAACAAGATTTGAGGTTTATTTATGAGAGCTCTCGCTAAAATTAATCGACGTTTCATTCCTCCTGATAATTCTGTGATACCAACTTGTTGCTTGTCCTGTAGTTGGAAAAATTTCAATTGTTCATTAGCACGTTTTTCCGCTTCTTCTTTAGGTATGTCGAAGTAACGAGCGTAAACTATGAGGTTTTTGAGCACCGTGAAATCTGGATCCAGGTTATCTTCTTGAGGAGCGACGCCCACCAATTTCTTTATTCCGCGCGATTGCGTGCTTGCATCCATATTACCTACCAAAAGTTGTCCACCGGTTATAGGTAAAAAACAATAGATCATTCGTACTGTGGTCGTTTTTCCAGCTCCGTTCGGACCGAGGAAACCAACACATTCAGCTCTGTATACTTCAAAATCAATGTGATCTACTGCTGTAAAATCTCCGAACTTCTTGACAAGACCATGTGCTTCAATGAGAGTCTGAGAAGGCATAAGCATTCCAACAGTACAAGTACAATGGCGCATTTAAATTACCCTTTTCTAAGGCGTGGCAATAATCTGGGTTCCAATTATTCATTCAGATTCTTCATCTTCTATGAGCAGGTTAAAATACTGCAAAACCTTCGTTGGTGAAGAATTAACAAATCGCATGGATATTAAGGATGAAGGCTAAAACCACTTTATTCACAATTGGACTCATTGTTTTGATGATCCTGGCCGCCTACGCCACAATTTTCTTTACCATTTCTAGAATAGAGACTGTGGCAGCAAAGCCAATTGCTATTGCATGTGTAGGTGATAGCATTACCGAATGGTCTGAATATCCGAAGGACCTACAAAATATTCTTGGAAAAGACTACAATGTCTCCAATTTTGGCGTAGCAGAATCAGCGATATCAACCAAATGGTTTAAACCTTACATTAAACAGAAAGAATTTCAAGAATCTATGGATTCTGAACCCACGATAGTAGTTATCATGCTTGGCACGAATGATGCGCATCTAGCTCAATCAACGGATAGTCTTTTCAACGATTATGAAACATTGATTGCTGATTATGAAGCTCTTCCCGGGGAACAGGAAATAATCTTAGTGAAGCCGCCACCTATCTACAATAATAGTCTTGAATTAAATGGATCTTCGTTGCAAAGCAAGATAATTCCTGTTATTGAACAGGTTGCGAGTAACAAGAGTTTACCTGTGCTTGATGTTAATGCCGCTATGATGAATCATCCGGAGTATTTCCCTGACGGTGTGCATCCCAATAGTGATGGCGCTTTGGCTATTGCAAGGGAAGTTGGTCAAGCTATTACTTTTGATGACTTCAATGCTGGTCCTCCTCCGTAATTTAAGGGGAAAGGATAACTATAGATAACAAGTATTGCATCGTAAGTCATAATATTTAAATGATAGAGAATTCTTATGATTGTTTTACTCCCGAAGAAGAAAAATAGCTTAGGAAACATGCTCATGGACAATAAAACAAGCACATTAGCACTCAAAACTGCAATCAATGAAGTTAAGAGCACGTATCCAGGCATATCTGATATTTTCCTTTTTAATGAAGACCTAAAATCCCTAGGACCTGAAGAGAATACTGTCGAAGAAAATATTGTTGTAACTACGGATGCCCTAGCCACACTTAAAAAAATAACAAGTATAACTGGAGAAATTGAGTGCTTAACGTGTTATGGAACAAGTCAGAAAATAAATCTAACGCACAACAACAATAATTATGTCATAACAGTCGCTTCGATCGAAACTGATGATACGGCCCTTAACAGCATTACACATGTTCTAATCCCAACAGTTCTCAAAACGGTTCGAGAAGTCATTTCTTCAAGGGAAGAAACTCCAATAACTCCAAAAACTTCAATCCCAAGACGAGACACAGCAAAACTTCAACCAACGAAGCCTCCTACAACCGAAATACCTGCAACAGATTATGTAGTCGAAAATCTTTCAGTTCTCCACTCTCTTTCGACAGCACCTGGAATGATTCTTGTTGATCGTGCCCTGATTGGTGAATGGATAGAACGGTATGGCAACAAGAAAATAGAGGAAGTTACTGTTGAAAATATTACCTCCCAGAAACGGTTGAAATGTAGCATTCAACCAATAAAAGACTCAAAACTTGAGGGACAAGGGGTTGTCCAGATTCCCAACCGGTTACAGGCTACTCTCGGAACCAAGAAAGGCGAGGTAGTTCGAATCAGACCTATCCTGAAGGATTGAAAAGAAATGACCAAAAGAAGCATAAGCGAAACCCTGCCTGCATTCACAATCGAAGAGGATAATTCATCTAAAAAAATAGAAACACGCGCTCTGAAGAAAATAAATGCAACCCTTAATGAAATTTACAATATCGATGGCGTTCTATGTACATTGCTAAAGAACTCAGCTTGTGCTTACGTAAACATAAGAGATGGTCAAAAAATATTCGATCTTGCAATGTTAATTCAGAACTTGGCGAAATTATCGGAGAAATTTTTAGAGTATTTCAACGCAGGCTCTACTAAGAGAATCATCTTTGAAGGAAAAACTCTAAAAGTCTTGGTTTGGAACTCTGGGGAAACTCAAGTTAGCATATTTATGACGCATGAAGTGGATTACTCCAAAATCTTAGAAGAACTATCTGAGCAGGTTGATAATTAGGCTACAAATTACATGAGTTAGATCTCTGATCTTAGCAGCTCTATTTTTTTGTTTATTTCAAACAGTAAGATATCTTATCTGATTTTCCAGAGAGTTATGCAATATCGTAGACTAGTTAACCTTTCTCCTACGCAGAATATTTTTTAGAGAAACTGGATTTGGGCTTAGTCTTCTGATTGACTATTTCAGTTTCGTAAGATTTCGCATAACTTTTTCTGCTGTTGGAACACCTAGCGCCTGTTGAACACCGAGGTAGCAAGACTTGGCTAGCTTATCTATGTCACTTTTCTGGAGCATGGCCGGCTCCTTGTGAAGATGCTGTCTGCAAACGCGATAGAGAAACGCTTTTGCAGCTGGCCCTAAATCCGTCGCAAGAACATTCAAACATTCTTGCTCAAGTGTCATTCGGCTATTTCTACCTCGGGTTCGTTGATGAGTGTCTCTGTCATTCTGAATGCGTTAACCATTCGTCTAAAAGCATCGACCAGCTCATCTATCTCGTCGCCTGTCTTTATGTCCACTTTTTCCTTGAGATAGTGTCTCTGATTGAGATCTCCTAAGCTGATTTTCTGTGCTATATCAGCAAGTTTCTTGAGTGGCTGAGATATACGGTTTCCTATGGTCATGGCCATTACTACTGATGCAACTGCGACTGCGGCGATAGATGCTGCAGCTACTGCAGTGCTTAGGGTTGCATAGTTTTGAGATGCTACTGTTGCAGCTTGAACATTTGCCATGGTAGCACTTCTGACTTCTGCAAGGGTACTATCTGCTTGAGAAACCGCACTCATGAGGACGGTAAGTTGTCCCCATATTTGTGCTACTTGTTCGTCCCCTGATAAGGTAGTACTGCTGTATATTTCATCGATCTTGGTTATAGCTGGGTTGATAGTATTTTCATCGATGGTTACTACTTCATTAAATTTAGCTAAGAGGGTTGGATAATTTGCTAATGCAGGTTGCAGATAGCTCTGTGCTCTGACTATCGTTTCAGCACTTTTAACCATAATTTGTTCACCTTCTTGTTTGTTTTCCATGGTGTAAACGATGGTGCCAAATTGTTTCTGATCTAACCCTTGTGCGTAGGCATACGCGTTATCGTTTATTTCGACTTGTTGTTTCACGTTAGTTTGAAGTTCAGACATTTTTATTGTGTTGTATGTTATCGTTGCACCTGCTGCCGTAAAGAGTGCCACTAACAATAAATATGATAGGAGTAGTTTACGTTTGATTTTCATTCTTTCTTTTCACCTTGACGATGTATTCCATGGAAGTAACCACTGCAATATATGTATTGTGTATTACGACGCAATACATAAAATCTAATACTGTTCTCATTGGCTGTACAATATAAATACGCATCAAACCTACGATTGGTTGAAGATTACATCAAGTGGCAAATAATTTTGAATAAAATATTTCTGACCTTTATTAGTAAACTGGCAGACTTGTTGTGAACTTCGTTCCTTTACCAACTTGACTTTCAAATGTTATTGTACCGCCAAGTGCTTCAGTCATACGTTTGACAGTCGCTAAACCGAAACCTTGACCTTTTGACTTGGTCGTAAACAACGGTGTAAAAAGTTTAGGTTTAACCTCATCAGGGATACCAACTCCTGTATCTGTAACATTTATGAGTGCTTTATTTTCTTTGAAGCATGCCTGAATAGTGAGTTTTCCACCATTTGGCATTGCTTGAATGCCATTCGATACGAGGTTGCTCAAGGCGCGTTTTAATAGATCAGGGTCAGTGATAATTGTCCTAACTTCATCCTCTATCATACAAGAAAAAGTAATATGCTGTGTCTTGCTTTCTGATAACACTTGATTACAGAGAACGTCTAAGTCTGTTTTTCTCTTAACTGGCTTTAGTACTCTAGCATAATCCTGTAAATCAGCAACTATCTTATTAATATAATCTACACTCTGTTGAACCTCCTTCAAGTTTTCAAGTATATTCGTTTTTTCAGCACTTGCAGGCATATTCATCAAATCTAATAATGCCAAATAGAGATTACTAGTTATAACTTGCAGAGGATTCCGTATATCATGACCTACCATTCCAGCAACTTGACCAATAGTTGAAAGTCTTTCGGCATTTTTAAGTTGATTTAATCTTTCTTGAGCAAGTTGTTCCATTTGATTGGCGTATTCTTCAACTTCAACAGCTTTGTCTTCAAGTTTATCATGCAATATCTCAAGCTCTTTGGTTCGTTGATTGGCAAGCTCTTCAGCCTGCTTTCTTTTTGTAATGTCTGTGAAAGCACCAATTGCTCCCCTTGATTTACCCTCATTGTCAAAAATGGGTACAGCACTTCCAAAGAGCCAAACTGAATGTCCGTCAGTAAAACGTAATTCAAACTCAAAGTTACGCACTGGCTTTGCTGTTAATCCTGCTCTTTGAACTGGCAAACCTTCTGGAGGTATAGTCTGACCATTGGAATCATATACGTGAAAATTTATCGGTTTTTGCCCTTCAGGAGCTGCCAAAGATAGATTAGCCCCTCTGGGTAACTGTAAAAGCTCTTCAGTCGCCTTATTGCCTACCATTTGTGATCCTTCTGGATTAGTACTAATAAAAATGTAATCTGGCTCTGCATCCATAAGAGCCTCCAATTCACTTCTTCTAGCCTTTTCATTTTCTTGACTTTTTCTTATTTTTTCTTCTGCAATTTTTCTTTCCATTGCAACACTTATTTGGGCGGTAACAGTTTTCATAAGTGACAGTTCATTAGTAGTAAAATGTAACTTCTTTTTGGTGCCAAAGGAGAGTGTACCTATTACTTTGCCTTCAGAAAATATTGGATTTGCGGCATAGGCTTTAACGCCAAAAGAACGTACAAGAGCGGTTCTTACATCTTGTGTATCAGGAATATTCTCACAGACAATTCGTTTTCCTTCTTGAGCTGCACAACCACAAACTGCTTCACCAAAACTTAACCATTCAAAAGTTTTGGCAATCTCTGCTGAGACACCTGCATAAGCGTTAAGATGTAACTTTTGTTGTTGTTCATCTACTAAGAAATTAAAGAAGACATCACAACCCAAAAATGTCATAACTTTTTCACAAAGTTCTTGAATAAGAGCTTGAGGGTCAGAAGTTGAAAGTAATCGGTTTGCTATTTCTGACAGTAAAATAAGTCGTTCATTAGTGTATGTAAGTTGCTTTTCAATTTTCTTACGTTTGTTAATTTCTTCTTCTAAACCAAGCGTGTAATCCTTGACTTCTTCTTCCATATGTTGACTCAAATCAGTCACAATCAAAAAAGTAGTTTCTACATCATCTTTTCTTAATGAGGTAACTGACATATGCGTTGGTACAAGAGAATTATCTTTTGCTCGCAAACAGATTTCTTTCTCTGATCCTTCATTTTTTCTGCCTGAGGCAAGGAGTTCTTCAAAAAGTGCTAAGTGCGTTGGAGAAACTAAGCCCTGGATACTGTTTCCAATAAGTGAATCAAGAGGCTTGTTGATTATTTTGGCAAAACCACTGTTACAATAAAGTATAGTATTATTATCAGAGAGCATTACTGCTCCTTCTTTCATTCCCTCGATTAATACGCGATAGAATTTTTCTGCGCCGCTTAGAGCGAAGACTTGTTCTCCTTCTGGCGTAGAAACTACTAAAGCGTCAACTTCGCCATGTTGTATAGCTCTTAATGTTTCTTCTAGATTTGTTAAACGTTCACGTAACGCTTCATTTTCAGCTATGATCTCAGCTATTTTAGCCTCTACTTGGGTCATCTTGAAACTATAACGGTTATTCTTCATTTATCTTCTTTTTGGGAATTAAGTCTAATCCTACAAGAATACGGTCTTTATCTGACATGTCTCCGATTAATCTTCTTAATGGTAAAGGTAATTTTTTGATAAGTGTCGGAGCTGCAAGAAGTTGTTCTTTTTTTGCGTATTCTGGTTGCTGGAATATGTCTATAACTTCCAGTTCATAGCGACCCTTAAGGTTTTCTTCACTAATTCTCTTTATGTTCTCGATCGCCTTTATTGAACGTGGCGACATACCAGAAACATATAAGCGTAAAACATATTTTTCTCGTTTTCTTTCTTTCATAGAATCTTCAAATTCTTTCGTCGAATCTTTGATTTTTTCATTACTCATTAAGATTCCCTCTTGATTCTATTCGAGAATAATTATTGGTCTTCGGGACAATGTCTAATCCGATTAAGACTCTTTCAGTATTAGAGAGATCACCAATTATTTTTCTTATTGGCGGAGGTAATCTTCGAACCAATGTTGGAACAGCTAAAATTTGGTCGCCTCGAGCTAATTTTGGATTCTTTAGCAAATCTATGACTTCAATTTTGTATCTTCCTGAGAGATATGTGTCACATATTTTTTGGAGATTCTGAAAAGCTTGAATTGATTTTGGGGTCTGTCCGGCAACATATAATCGCAATGTGTAGAATTCAGTTTGCTTCTCGTTCTCTACTTTTAAAACGTCTTCAATATCCATATAATAATCATCTTATGTTATTTGAATACCTTTATCGGTTAACTGGAATGTCCTAATTTTTTTTGTATGTGCCATTCCACAGGACTTAATTACGCGTATTCTAGTTTTCACATCGTCACCCGATTCTTGAGCGTCCAAAAAAGCTAATCTTTTTCAATGTTGATCTTTAACATATATGTACATAAAAGGTTTTTGTGAGGAATTGCTATAGAACATTGTTTAAGCGCGCGCGATCTAAGAATATGTTTTGGTGCGTTTTTCCATTTTGTTGCTGCAGATAAAAGACTACTTCGTCTGAACGGTTCAAGTCTACTTTTTCTGCTATTCATTTAAGTTTTGATTCCGCCTTTTACCGTTTGTTCTGTTCTATCCATTTTGTATTCATTGATTGCAAAAGCTAAGATGTCGGGAGTTTGCTTTTTAAGGATGAGGACGGGTTCTTTAATTTGAGTACTCATGCCCACTAACCTGCCTCCTGATGCATTAGACAAATGGGAAGAAGTTGAAGCAGCTAGAAGCCCCAGAGAAAAAATGGAGAAGATGCAGGAATTCCTAAAATATGTTCCTCAACATAAGGGGACACTCAAACTTCGTGGTGAAATTAAGAGAAAAATTGCGATAATTCGTGATGATTTAGAAGAAAAAAAGCGAAAAGGCGTAGGCAGAAGCGGTGGTGGTCCAAAACTTTTCATTGAAAAGGAAGGCGCAGCACAAATCGCCATTCTTGGTGATACAAACGTCGGAAAAAGTTGCCTACTTCAAGCCTTAACAAATGCAAATGTGATTGTATCGCCAACACGTTATTGTACTCGTGAACCAGTGCCTGGAATAATGAATTATTTAGACGTACAATTTCAACTTGTAGAAGCACCTGCAGTCATGGCTGGTTCAGCAAATGGAAGAGCTTGGGGTTTACAGACACTTGGCTTAGCACGAAATGCAGATGGACTTATTCTAATGGTCGATTTATCAAGAAACCCAGTGGAACAATTAGAACTGGTGCTTACTGAATTAGAGAAAACCCGCGTTTTGATTTGCAAACCCAGAGGCAGAGTGGATATAGACAGACGTTATGCAGGCACTGCATTACGGATAATCGTTATTGGTAGACTGTTAGACACAACAATGCGTGAAGTTGAGAATCTATTGCGAAATTACAAGATAACAGATGCCATCGTTAGAATCTCTGGCGACGTGACATTGGATGATGTCGAGGATGCAATCTTTGAGAGTACCATCTATAAGCCTGCTTTGATAGTAGCAAACAAAGTGGATTGCCCCGGTGCCTTTTCGCGTCTACATATACTTGAAAGATATGTTAATGGCAAATTACCCATCATTGCAGTATCATGTGAACAAGCACAAGGATTGGAGAAATTGGGCGAAACCTTGTTTAAAACATTAGGAATCATTAGGATTTACACAAAAGAACCTAGTGCAAGAGAACCAAGTGGAAAACCATTTACCCTTAAGCGAGGTGCGACTGTCTTGGATTTAGCAAAGAGCATCCATGGTGAATTTGTAGAGAACTTTGCGTTCGCAAAAGTATGGGCTAATCGTTTGGTATTTAGTCCCCAAAAAGTGGGTTTAACCTTCGTCTTAGATGACGAAGATGTAGTCGAGATTCATGTACGTTAAATGTCTAATGGTTGCCTATCGTGAGCTTTGTGCGACACGTTCGATTTCGTTACGTTTTGCGACGCCGGCACTCTTTATGTCTTTATTAGCTGCAAGAATAAGCTCATTAGCTAAAGCTTCTTGAATACTAAGAGGATTATTCTTTACTACGTTGCTTGCACCTTCAGTAATATGACGTAAGGCAAGATCAATACGACGTTGGGGCGCCACATCAACAGATAAGTGGTAGACGACGCCTCCATAACTTAACCGTGTTGTGTCTTCGCATGGTGCACTATTCTCAACTGCTTTAACCAATACTTCTATTGGGTTTCTGCCGGTGCGAAGATAGATGATTTCGAAAGCTTCTTTAACAATGTTGGCAGCTTTAGCTTTTTTACCGCTATTTTTGCCTGGTCGCATGAGCCCATTTATGAGGCGTTCAACGATGTTGACATTTGCTTTTCTGAAACGTTGATGCTCATGTCGTCCCATACTATGAGGGGTTGTCATGGGAGTCAGGTTTAAGTATCGTTGTAAACCTATGTCTGCAACTTTTGCGTCTTTGAAACTCCATTTTTGGAAAAGTTTAATCTCATTCTGTGGAATACTCATATCAATTACCTTGCAGGTTTCTGTTTTCGTCCATAAACAAGTTCATTAAGACTTACGCCATTAACGGTTATTACTTTCCAACGAACTCCTGGAATATCACCCATTGCGCCGCCGCGTGTACCGCCAATTCCTTCGACAACGACTTCATCATGTTCATCTACGAGGTTGAGTGCGCCGTCTCCAGGTAGAAACGCTGTAATGAGTCTGCCGTTTTTAATAAGTTGAGTACGAACACATTTTCGAATGGCACTATTAGGCTGTTTTGATTCAACACCTACCTTTTCTAATACTATACCTCGTGCCATTGGTGCACCCTGTAAAGGGTCTACTTTTAAGTCTAAACGGAGCATACGTCGGTTAAAGTAACGATTACTCCATCGGAAATTCTTTCGTTTAGCTTTTAATTGTCTAGCGGCAAATTCGCCACGTGGACTTTTGGAACCCATATGGTTATTTTCCTCGTTTGCACAGCATAAGGCTCAACACATATATATAAACAAAACGAACAAATTGGAAAATAATTTAGGTCAACGAGTAGCAATCGATTTCTTATATCTATGGAGTAAGATACTTATCTCCACCATAAGTAGCCATATTTTTGCTTATACGTTAAGCTAAGACTGTTTCTTTGAAGAAATAGTGGATCGGATAGGAATAACGATTAGTTGGCTACTCTTGCCTTCGAGTCCGTAAACTGGGTTTATGTTGATTCTCTGAAAGTGTAATTACATTTTGTGCAACGGAAGAATTGAGTTGAAGATTCATCTGAACCGCGCGTTTGAACTTGCCACACATATGCAATATGATTTTCGCATCGTGGACAAGTAACTCTTACTGTTGGTAGAGTTCGGAGTTTTTGTTCTTCTTCTCCAATAACTGCAACAAGCCATTTTGGATTAAATGCTATCGTTTTACCATTTCTCAGGGTATTGTTAGGTTCATGTTTTTGGTGCCCGCATTTTGCGCAGACAAGCATCAATAACTCTGTACTACCTGATTCAACTTTCTTTGGTTGAAGTCTAGACCCACAATTCGAACAAAATTCCATCTTAATCTCTCCCTTCCTTTTAATCTCAATTCTTTGTTAATGACTTTTTACTCGCAGAGAGGTGAAGAACTATAATAAATATCATTGTGATTGTTATGATACAACAACATACAACATACGCTTCGTTTCTAATTCTGAATAAACGCCATAATAGATGACTTCTCTCCGAGCAATACACGTTACTTTTATCTGCAAGCAAGACTCAAAACATATAGACCTTCTATGATTTCAATTATCGGTGCTGGAAGAGTCGGAAGTGCCACAGCCTTTGATATTCTCAAAGACCATATTGATGACGTACTTTTAGTTGATGTTTTTGAAGAATTAGCAAAAGGCGAAGCATTAGATATGATGCAAGCTGCTCCAGGTATTGAATTTGATGGACGAATTCGAGGTACCAAAGACCTTGCAGAAATAAAAGATAGCGAACTAGTGATTGTTGTTGCGGGACAAGCAAGAAAACCTGATCAAACCCGCACGGATCTAATGAACAATAATGCGAAAGTAATCCGCGGCATAGTCAAAGAAATAACAAAATATGCACCAGACTGTAAACTAATGATAGTCACAAATCCTGTCGATATCATGACGTACATTGCACGCAAAGAATCAGGCTTACCAGCCAACCATGTTTTTGGAATGGGAAATATCCTGGATACACAACGATTTCGAACATACATCGCCCAAGAATTAAATGTCAGTCGGGAGGACACAAGTGCCTTGGTAATCGGCGAGCATGGAGATACGATGGTTCCTTTGGCTGAATACGCGAGCATTTCAGGCATCCCAATAACTACATTACTAGCAAAAGAACAAATCAACAAGATTATTCAGCAAACAATCACTTCAGGAGCAGATGTGATAAAACTTAAAGGAGCAACAATCTTCGCACCATCTGTGGCCATAGCTACTATGGCAGATGCAGTAATCCATGGGAGAAATCGCGTGATTAGTGTGTCTACCTGTCCTGAAGGCGAGTATAATTGCTCCTCAATTTCTATCGGTGTGCCAGTTGTTCTTGGAAAAAATGGTTGCGAAAGAATAATCGAACTCAGACTATCCGAAGAATCACAACAACGCTTCAACCACTCCGTTGAAACAATAAAGCAAACAATAGCAACATTGAATGATTAAGCATTATTCAGGTCATCGGCAACATCTCGAATAATGTCCAAAGCCTTCTCGACGTTGACTCGTTCGATTCCACGATGAGTAACGAGTCTTATCTTTCCTTTCCCAACTGAACCAGCCAAGACACCTTTTTCCTTCAATTTAGAACAGAACACCTTGTCATCCGTCTCTAAGCCATTCACGTCTAAAATAACCATATTTGTCTGTACACGAAACAAATCAACATTCAGTCCATCAATCTTCATGCAGCCTTCAGCTAAGAATTGAGCATTCTTATGATCATCAACAAGCCTATCAACCATTGTATTCAAAGCTATAAGTCCAGCAGCTGCAATGATTCCAGCTTGACGCATTCCACCGCCCAGTATCTTTCTGTTCTTCCGAGCGCGGTCAATAAAATCTCTCCTTCCGACAACAAGAGATCCTACGGGACAACTCAGGCCTTTCGATAAACAGAACATTAAATTATCCACATGCTTCGTAAATTCTTTTACATCAACGCCTAAAGCTACGGCAGCATTGAAAATTCGTGCACCGTCCATGTACAGCCGTAGACCATGTTGATGTACAATTTCACTAACCGCTTCTAATTGCGCGGGTTTAATGATTGTCCCACCATGCCGGTTATGTGTGTTCTCAACACAGACTAGAGCAGGTTCAGGAAAGTGAATATTCTTAGGTCTAATTGCAGCTTCAACATCCTCAGGCTTCAAGATGCCAAATTCAGTCTTTATAAGCCAGGGTAATAATCCAGCAATTGCGGAAACACCACCGACCTCGTACCAATACACATGTGCTTGAGACTCCAAAATCACTAAGTCGCCACGCTTAGTGTTACTCATAAGCGAAACCAAGTTTGCCATCGTACCGCTAGGCATCAAAATTGCAGCCTCTTTACCCATTCTCTCAGCTACAACTGCTTCTAATTCATTAACTGTTGGATCTTCACCATATACATCATCTCCTAAGCATGCATGTCGCATTGTTTCGAGCATTTCAACCGTCGGTAACGTTACGGTGTCACTTCGTAAATCTATAACTTCATTCATCCTGATTCTTTCTCCAGCCACATCTTTGTTAAATGAAGATTTAATTAGTTTTCCACTTTCCAGAGGATATGAAAAATGTTAATTAGCAGTAGCCAGTCATCTTGTTCATTCAGGTAAGGAGCTTGGAGTTTCAAGGAAGAGACATAATATCAGTCGAAGATTTTACACTGGATGAAATTAATTACATCCTAAACGTTAGCAAGACTATGGAGCCAATGGCTGCAAAACCATCAGATATGCTCAAGGGAAAAATCTTAGCTACGTTATTCTTTGAACCTAGCACACGTACACGACTTAGCTTTGAAGCGGCCATGCACAGACTTGGTGGATCAGCCATAAGCATGGCAGAAGTTGAGAGTGCATCCGTCAAGAAAGGAGAGAACCTAGCAGATACGATTCGTACAGTTGAAAATTATGCAGACGTCATTGCATTAAGGCATCCGTTGGATGGAGCAGCAAAATTGGCGGCAGAATTCAGCAAGATTCCCCTCATTAACGCTGGAAGCGGCTCTGAGGAGCATCCCACACAAGCATTACTGGATTTGTACACTATAAGGAAAGAGAAAGGCAAAATAGACGGGCTAAAAATCGCATTCGTAGGTGATCTGCGATATGGAAGAACTGTACATTCACTTGCATATGCACTCTCATTATTTAATGTTGAACTATGCTTAGTGTCACCCGATTCATTGCGGATGCGTCGTGAAGTTCTACGTACCATAAAGAACAAGATTCCTGTTACTGAAAGCTCAAACCTTGATAGAACTGTTTCGCAGGTCGATGTTTTGTACGTTACTCGTATTCAGAAGGAACGTTTTCCTGATCCAGCAGAATATGCTAAGGTCAAAGGTATCTATCGAATTGATTTAGATTGTTTGAAGAATGCAAAGAAAGATTTGATTATTCTTCATCCTCTTCCACGTGTAGATGAGATTGCGCCAGAGGTTGATAATACGCCTCAAGCTCGATATTTCCAACAGGTTTGGAATGGTATAGTCGTTCGGATGGCGCTTTTAGCTTTAGTTTTGGGTGCGGTAAAATAGGCACTTAAGAATGGTCAAACCTGTCAAAAACAATCAATGTAGTTATCGCATTACATGTTGGACATTTATGTAATCTTCCGAACCAATTCTTGCCACAATTATTACAGAATGTGATCACACGGTTATACGTGAAGAATTCTGCTATTTCTTTCTCTACGAATTGTTTCGTTAAAGTCATAAGGTCTTCTGGTTTGAATTCTGTTTGTTCTAAGTCTATAACTAGAAGGTTTCCTCCTTGATTTAGTAGCTTAAGTTTCTGAACCATTTCCAATGATTCAGGTTTGACGTTAAAAACATTATCTTTTGGAATGTTTAGTTTCTTTGAGGTAGAATAATACGGTCTGTCCTTTGTTCCTAAGAATTTAACTTTTGCTACTCCGTATTTCTCAATGTCTAATTGCGCTAATCTTTCAGAGGCCTCAAGACTTTGAAGGATCACTGGGAAGAATCGTTTCCCACGTTTTCTTCCCATTTTTACCTTAAGGTTAACGATGTTCTGTATAATTTCAGACATGAAAGCAGATTTGTCTTGTTGCATTTTTCCTTCACAGAAAGCGTCAACTGATTCCCGTAACCCTGCAAAATTGATTAAGCTTGAGCAACTTTCGAGCCTAAAATATCTATCACCGTTTGCGTTTTGAGCTATGAAAGGAAGAACAGTTCTTTCATATTGTCTAAGCATTCGCATTTTAATCTCTAAAGCCCGCATTGCGAGCTCATATCGTTCTTTGAGAATTTCAAAAAATTTGATTTTTTCTCTCTCACTTTCAAGAACTATTCGTGGCAGATTGATAGTTACCATTCCAATGCAGCCTGTTCGAAGGGTATCAGCTTCTGAGTCTCCTGTTATGTCTGCTTCAAACTTATTGCCTGCTACTGAAAAAGAGACATGCTTACCTTCTTTTGTGGTTGTGTTAGCGAAGTATAGTACGCCTTTTTCCGAAGCTAAGTTGTGTGCTTTCAGTAGGATTTTTTGTGCACTATCGTGTATGAGAGCATCTTTGTTAATCTCGATGATTAATGCGGGGTTCAAGAGTGGTTTGGACATATTTTCTTCTGTAATGATTTCGATAAGGAGTTCAGCTATGAGAAGACTTTCCTCAACAAAATCAAAACAACCTTCTGTTCTCTTGCCTTCAGGTCCGGTTGCAGATTTATCTATAATGAATTTTGGAGTTATGAGGTCTAGACCGATTGCTGCATTTAGATTTTGATTTAAATTGTGAACGAATAATCGCAGATTTTCTTTGATGGTCGCGGGGCTGACATTTCTTGTAAATGGGGCTAAGAATAGGTTAAAATGTTCTAACGTTTGGGTTTCCTTTACTTCTAGGCTGCAATTAAGGAGAACATTAAACGCAAGTGTTAATGCTGATTCAAGAGTCGCAGGCGGGTTTTGTGAATTTCTCAACGGATGAATTGGTTTGAGGCCAGTCTGAAGGAAGAAGCGTAAATCGTGAATTATGTTGTTTGGCTTTAGAAGCCACGTACTCAAACCGTTAATGTGTATTGCTCCTGATGCATGTGCGTCTGCAACGTCACGTGGAAGAATGTTTAACATCGCATATTCGTTGAAGACTGCTTGCCCTGCTTTGGTTAGAATATTTGCTGCGCCCTGTGGATTATCTTTGGATTCTAGTAGTGTAGTAACCTCATAGACTGGTAATCCTAAACGAGTCAGTCTATGCCTATAGTGTTCCTGTCCCTTTTCGATGAGAAGAGCGTTTACTAATTCGCGAATAAGGGGCGCTGTTACGTATTTGGTTTTTGATTTTTCCAAGAGTTTCTCTGTTTCTTTACCTATTTTTTGTGCTTGATCAGGAGGCATCTTGGCTTCTTTTATGAGTGAATTAGCAATTTTATTGGAATCAAATTCTTCTAGAGTCGAGTGTGATGTGCGGACGAGTAGAGTTTTGGGTTTTTGAGCATTCTTTTCTACTCTATCTGCAACATCAATTATCATTTTGCCGAGGTCCGTCAAATAATACTTCTTGCTATCAACATCAGCTTCAACCAAGTTTGTTCTTAGAAGAAATTTTAGGTGATACGCAAATCTTCCAGCATCACGGCTGGGATTCATTTTTAAAGCGTTCATAAGTTCACTATAAGATAATGCATTCTTGTCGTACAGAAAATTGAGAATTTGAAGTCTGAGGGGTGACGAAACAGCTTTTAAGACTTTTACGCCACGGGTACGGTGTGGAACTGACATTCTGTTTGCCCTCAGAGTAATCGTAGGTATTGCTTATGCTAAGGTTTAAACTTTGGCTAAAATGCTTATTTGATTCTGTTGTTCTGTATATGCGTCCTATGTGTTTTGAGATTTGGTATAAGAATTGTGATATCCTGAGCTTGTGGCGCGACGAAATTTAAGCTAGTGAGACGTTAGCCCAAGCTTCAATGTCTAAACAAGCTTGTGTCAGCGCTTTTGATTAGTTGTCTTTTGATTCCTTAATGTATGCACTGAAAATTAATGTAGTCCATTCCTCTTTTTCTTTTTTTCTTTTTTTGTGTGATATACGTGATGTATGTGGATACAATTGTAAGAGAATATATACAAAAGAAATAGATGGTTAAGAAATTAGAAAACTAAAAAATTAAAAGAATAGTTTGGTTTGGGACTAAAATTTAATCCCAACCAACCAAAACGAACGACGTGACTGATCTGACAAAAACAGGGTTGGTCAAGCTGTATACTGGAATCAGAGCATAGATGATTGGATTATCAGGTCAAGATGTAGGGTAGGTATAATTCAAAATTCAATATCAATATAGGATAATAGTATAATCGGAATCGAGTATACGGCTTGGTCAAGAAATTTTGACTAAAAGTTAGTCAAGAATGTTTGACAAGAACGCTTTAATCCGCAGTAAGATACTATTGCGATAACTCTGAGTACGATAATATGAGCAAATTTCCGTCTGCCAAGAAATTGATGCCCTATCCATTAATTATAGTGATTGTTGTCCTGACTTTTTCAACATTATTCCTTGGAAACCAGATGGTGGAATCACAGAATAAACTAAGCGATTTACAGAGACAAATAACTGATTATGAAAACATGACGAGCACTTTGCAAACTCAGGCAACAAACTTAGAAAACCAAATCAACATGCTAAAGAATCCAATTGACAACATAAGCCTCTCCATCATTTCTATAACATCTTGGCTTACAGAAGCATATGCTCCTCCTCCATACACCAAATATGTCAATATAACACTGCAAAACTTTGGAACCAGAAACATTGGAGGAATGACTTTAGATTTTAAGGTTGAAGGAAACACAACAAGCCTTGGTTACTATAGCATCAACGTAAATTCTAATGTAGGTGTTCTTCACGTTTTTGAATCAAAGAATCTGAGAGTGCAGTTAATAGCACCAAACATAGAGAGAACACAAGCGTTAGCAAACTGTAAACTAACAATTACTTTGATGCTTGACCAGAATATTCTCGATAGAAAAACAGTGACAATAGGAACTTGACAATCATGCGCAAAGAAATAGCTCCAATTTTCTTGCTCATTATTATCTTTGCTTTAGCTTATTTTATGTGGAATTTTCAAGTACAAACAATTGAAGCTCAGAAACAGACCACAGACCTTCAAAATCAACTTACTTACTATGAGAATTCAAGTCGTACGCTTCAAACTCAAGTTAATGACCTTGAAGGTCAACTTCATGACCTTCAAAATCCAATGTATAATGTAACGATTGAAAATATTTCCTCTGACCCTTGGTATGTTCCAGTTGGAGTAGCTATGTTCAAACAAATTTCTGCTACAATAAAAAACGTTGGAGTTAGGGATGTAGGTGGTTTAACTTTTGAGGGTAAAATATTAGCTAATGGTACGGTTTGGAACAACGAATATTATCAGGTTGTCATGGGGACCTCCCCAAACCAGATTGGTGTTCTCCATGTTGGAGAATCAATTGTCGTTGAAGCAGAGATTCGAAGCAGCCTTGGTGTGTCTTTTGCTGGAAAAACTTTTGCTATTACAGTAATGTTTGATGGAACTGTTCTAAGTGAAGGCGCACTCTCTTTGTCAGCAGGTTTCCCTGAACCATAATCATGACCTACATGAAGAAGCAATTGGCGAAGTCAAGAATCTTTGACTAACTTTTAATCAAGAAAGTTTGACAAAAACTGCTTTAAACAACAAACCAATCATATTGTTAATGAAGAAATATGAAGCTATTCATTAAAGGAATAGCATTAATTATCATTATAATCACAATCATAGTTATTGTTATGTTTACATTCGTAGCCGCTGATACGCCTCCTGTAGATTCAATAGAACTCACGGCTGAAGAAAAAACAATGAAGTTTTTATCCAATGTTGTCGGCATTGACCTCACAAAATACACTTTAACCTCACCTTTACCTCCACCAGGTTACAATACCACTCAAAATTCATTTAATACCTACAGTTATCCACCACAATTTTGTGGTATCGTAAAAGAGGAAAGTCGCAGCTTTAGTTTCGAAACTAACGAAAGCAAGATTCATGCAATGAGCATCTTCTACAATGGACAAATGGGGTTTTTCAAATTTGACGCTTTACGTGGTAACCCTATCTATTTAGAGGCACCAGCAAGTGATCTTCTTAACCAAGTCAAAACCATACTTCAAAGATACCAAACATACGCTGATCACGTGTATGCTACAAACAATTCATATCTTGAGCCCATGCAAAATATTCTAAACGGAGTTAAGGACCTCTCATCCACAAATATTAATGTTGGAAACGTAAACTTTCAGGTTTCAAAGGAAACAGATAGAACACGGATTCAGTGGATCTATAGTGAAAATGGTGTTTCTATGAATTGGAAAAGAGTAGATTTATCCTTCCGAAACAATATTTTTGAATCATTTATTGATAATTGGCGTATCTACAATGTTAGTGGTCCTAGCGTGATTAATTCTGAAGAAGCCTACAAATTAGCGTTAAATACTGCTCAAAACATGGAGTTTCGTATAGTTAATGAATACAGAAATGAGACAGTTACGTTGCCTGATCTGTCAGATTCAGTCTATCAAATGTATTTTACTATGGTACCCTATCGTAATGAAACCTCTAATAATCCAAGCAAAATATCTCGAGATCCTTTAACATTGTATCCTTTTTGGCAATTTTATTTTTACTTTAAGGGAGGAGAAATTGGAGGTTATTCAGGTATACAGGTTGGTATTTGGGGAGATACAAAAGAAATTATTTACTGTAACGGCTTTGGCTTTTATGACTGGAATTTTTCTCCAGCAAATGATTAAGACCTATAATCGAATTATTGCTCAACAATTAAACTTTTGAAAAAGAGTAACTTAGGCTTTTTTGGGTTTGGGTTTGGGGACTAAAATTTTATCTTTCTTTATAGACTCAGAATAAAATTCACCTTGCTGATCATCTAATCATAAATATCCTTAAAGAATGTAGATACAACAAAAAAAGTTAAAGGGTTATAGTACGCTAACTAAGGCGGTGCCAAGACTTTACTGAGTAACCAAGCACTCTCTTCTTGCGTGAAAGTCACCTTTCCGTCCAAGCCGTAACGGTACCAGTACCATTCTCCGTAAGTCCATGGATATTCATGCCAACTCCAACCAACAAGGTCATGAGATTTACAATAAGCAACTTGAACGTCGAGTATCTGCTGCCATGTGTACCCAGGCTCAGTATAATCATGTCCAATGAACCCTGTTTGAGGGTTATAGAAGCCATACTCAGCTAAGAACAACGGTCTATTGACATTGTGTGCTATGTCTAAGAACTGATTCATCCAAGTGAGCCACTCGCTAATGGGTGCAGCGTAAGCATGACGCTCCCACATAAAATTGTCAGCTGAAACGTCTGGGAAATATGTAGAACCATAGTATGGTGCACCACTGTACGCTGCATCGACTACCACTAAAGTGTTAATTCCATTTGATCGTAGCTTTGTTATCGCTTGCTGAACAAAACCAACGTAATTATCTGTTAATCTTTTCAAAGTGTCTTGAGTAGCACTTGCTAAAACTGGATTACCAACGTAAGGCTCATTGATGAACCCGAGAATCAGATAAGGATTATCCGCATAACGTTGAGCAATGTACAACCACGTATTCATTAGGGCTTGACGTTCACTATTCAACAATGAATCGCTAACGTTAAGAAATTTTACTTCATACGCATACCTATCTGTATAGCCATGAAGCATCCAATTAGGCACATGCACATCATTTAGAGTTGGAAAACTCAAAACAATGTACAGATCGTTGTGTGAAGCCCAGAGCATGTAGTTATCAATATACTTCTTCAGAATTGTATCATCAATTTTACTACTAGTCGGCATAAGAGCGTCCCAAGGAATCTGATTAATTTCCACAACATTCCCATCATAATTCGCAATCTTTTTGAAATCATCTTGAGTGGTCCACCTATCAGCACCGTCTCCATCATGCATCCAAGCAGCATTACTATCAATCGCCGTCCCATGTAGGATGACCTTATTTCCTGCCTCATCATACAAACTAAGACCCGCCGTATGCAAAGTAGGCAAAGTCTTAGAGACTGGCGCAGCACTAGCCAAACTCATGGGCAATAACAAACCTACAGCTAACGCTAAAACAATCACCAAAACTATCTTATTAATCCCTTTCACCTCCTCTTCTATCCCCTATTTCAGAAAAGGAATCCGCATCAAATATATGAATTCTTACTTAAATATTTACAGGAATCATTAATACACAGAAAAATAACGCAAATCTACTCTCATTTCGTTTCCTAATAGAAATAGAAAGACTAGATAAGTGAATCCTAATTTATTTGTCTTCACATTTTTTACATCATTACGTGGCAATCTATTTTATTGTGTTATCTAGCTTTGCGGTGCTCTTGGCAGAGTGACAAATCGTATAAGATACCAGCTAAACTATTATTAAGATGACACGACGGAATAGTAAAGCCAATAATGAGGCACTACAGCAATGAAAGCTTCTATCGTTCAATTTCCGTTCGGAATCTTAGCGTTTGGCGAAGATAATCAACTTGTAGAAGAAACCGTCTATCCAAAGAAAGCACAAGCAGCAGCCAAAGCAATCATAAAGGCGGAATCGGGCAAACTCGATCACATCAAAGAATTAATCGATAAACTTCAAACGGCCGGTTATGACACTTTCGTGTTTGACAACGAAAGAATTGCCGCAGAAATCAGAACACAATTCGGAGTTAATACAGAGGTATCCGATCTTACTAAGCTTCGTTCTCGAATGAAAGAGTATGCGATCTCAACAGGCTTCGTTAAGGATGACGCTGAATTAAATTCTTGGAATAGAAGTATAACAATGGAGATTGCCAAGCTTCGCGTTAGAGGCGCTGTTGAACAACGAGATTTAATTGTTGCTCAAGCTATTCAGACTCTCGATGATTTAGACCGAACAGTCAACTTGTTTATGGGTCGCTTACGAGAATGGTACGGTGTACATTTCCCGGAGCTTGATCGTTTAGTGGAAAAACATGAAACCTACGCTCGTTTAGTCATGGACTTAGGTGAAAGAGAAAACTTTACAGTTGAAGCCCTACAGAAAGAGGACATTCCGCAAGGAAAAACTGAAGCCGTCATACAGATGGCAGAAACCTCAATGGGTGCTGACATATCAGCTAACGACCTAACACAAATCCAAGCGTTAAGTAGAGATGTCTTAAACCTATATGAATTACGCAAAAGCATGGAAAATTATGTAGATAAAACCATGGAAGAAGTAGCAATAAACATTCGTGCGCTTGTTGGTTCACTCTTAGGTGCAAGATTAATCGCAATCTCCGGTAGCCTACGTAACCTTGCAATGCGCCCAGCCAGCACAATTCAAGTTTTAGGCGCAGAAAAAGCCCTCTTCCGTAGCCTAAAAACAGGAGCACGACCACCTAAACATGGCTTAATCTTCCAAGCAGCACTCCTACATGATGCTAAACGTTGGCAACGAGGAAAAATCGCCCGCGCTTTAGCAGGAAAACTCTCAATCGCAGCACGAGCAGACGCCTTCGGAGACAGCTTCATTGGAGACAGATTAAATGCAGAATTAGAGAAACGGATTGCAGAAATCAAAGAAAAATACAAAGAACCACCAGCAGCAAAAGAAAGACCACTTCCTGAACGTAGAGAAGAACGACGAGAATTTAGACCACAAAGAGAATTCCGAGGACAAAGACCACAAGGTAAAGGCAGACGTCATCATGGTGGCAAATGGAGAAGAGAGCGACGTGCGAATAAGGGTTAGACCCCACCCAAAATTTGAAGGCATATACCAAGTCGCACTAGCTGATGGCTCACACAGACTTGCTACGCGGAATTTGACACCTGGCAGAACTGTTTATGGAGAACAACTCGTTCAATTCAAGAAAATTGAGTACCGAGTGTGGGATGCATTTAGGAGTAAACTTGCAGCGGCAATTCTAAAAGGTATAAAGAATGTTCCAATAAAACCTGCACATCGGGTACTCTATTTAGGTGCAGCATCAGGAACAACACCAAGTCATGTATCAGACATTGTTAGCGAGAGCGGACACGTATACTGTGTCGAATTTGCTTCAAGAAGTATTCGTGATCTCATAGACAACGTTATCGCATACCGCTCAAACATGTCACCCTTCCTAGAAGATGCACGAATGCCACAACGATATGCTATTTTCATTCCAAACAAAGTCGATGACATTTACTTTGATGTGGCGCAACCAGAGCAAGCAAGAATCCTGGCAGATAACGCGGATGTTCTCCTTAAACCTCAAGGCTGGATTATGTTCGCAATAAAAGCTCAAAGCATTGACGTAACAAAAGACCCATCGACTATCTATCAGCGTGAAATTAAGGTGCTAAAAAACCGAGGCTTCATAATTGAAGATGTGGTTGGCTTAGAACCTTACGACAAGGCTCATGCGATGATTGTCGCTCATACATAGACGACAGAATAATAACACTCATTTTGATAGTGTGTTTCTAACAAACAAAGGGCTCTGAGAAACTTATTTTAATCTTCACAGTCACTCAAAAAGGATTATTTATATTTTTCACTGCAATAAGCATCTCGAGGGGCTGTCTATGAATCACTGGGAAGCCAACAAAGCTGATTCATTAGGGATGGTCTTGAAAGAAGCGGGTTTCCAAATTTCTCAATTGTGTTGTTCGCGTCCAAGCTGTTTTGATTTTGCTGCCAAAAAAGACGAGGATATTGTTCTAATCAAATTGTACTCTGATATTGATGCTTTTTCTCGTTTTGATTCTCATGAACTTCGAGTAATCGCTGGTCGGATCTCTGCTGCACCCTTAATAATTAGTGACAAAACACATGATAAACCATTAGAAGATGACACAGCCTACTCAAGATACTCAATCTACGTTGTAACCGAAAAGACACTAAAGAACACTGCATTTAAAACTGGATATCCTTTAGTAAACGCAAGCCCTGGAGGTTATTTTGTTGAAGTGGACGGGACATTAATCGAGAAACGACGTGGAGAGCTAAGTTATTCTATCGGTCAACTTGCAGGGATGATTGGTGTTTCACGCAGAACACTCTACGGTTATGAACGCTGTATGGCAAAAGCATCTGTCACCTCCGCATATAATTTAGCAAAAGTATTGGGTGTTCCAGTAGCAAAACCGATCAATATTCTGGATAAAATGGGAAAGCAACGTGTATGCCTCTTATCCAGGGCAAAACGAGCCATCGCTAGCCACAAGCTTCTTCGAAAAATCTTCAAGAAATTCTCTTTCTGTGATATTTCGTTAGTGCAAAAAGCGCCATTTGATCTCGTAATGAAAATTCCCGAGGAAGAACGGCTAATTTTTGCAGGGTTTGTTTCTAAAGATGATAAATTTGTGGATGCAAGAATTGAGGAAATCCTGAGTGTTTCACGAGTGGTTAATGCTAATCCAATCTTGATAACAGAAACAGGAAAATCTTACAGGAATGACATATTCTGTGTTAGCACCGACGAATTAGCTGCGATGCATTCACCTTTAGAATTAGTCATTTAACCCTAAACAAGAGTCTGTTGAACTGCACATTTCTCTGCCTTGATTCTTTTTGCAGGTTTCCACGACCTTCTCACAAAATCAGGATAATCATCATTTGATTCTAACCATTTCTTTAGAAAAATCATTGATCTCCCATCTGTAAGGTAACCCGTGCCAAAATCACCATATTCTGCGGCTAACATGGCTATCTCATGATCACGATTAACTTTGGCAATTATAGAGGCAGCTGAGACTGCAGGAAAATTTATGTCTGCTTTATGTTTTGAAATAATGTTAGTCGTTACCGTTAAATTCTCTTCAATATGACGCTTAAAGCGCTCTTCTAAGACATCTACAGCATCAACTTGTGCTTCATCTGGTTGAAGCATGTTGACTATTTTTGCCATATTATCCGCTTCTAAACGATTAAGTCTATAGAGTTTCTTCCCATTTTCTACGACATGGTCAATTTCTGCAGGTGAAACTTTAATGATAACATGCTTCTCTGTTAAGTCTAAGATTTGAGGGAGGAGTTTTTCACGCTTTTTAGCTGTAAGCAGTTTACTGTCTTTTACACCTAATTGTTTGAGAGCGGGTAAATTCTCCTGCTTGATCAGTATACCTGCGATAACAAGTGGCCCTATCACACAGCCTCGTCCAGCTTCATCAATGCCTGCAACTAACACTCTTAAACTGCCCCTCTATCACGCAATGATTATTGATTTTTTCTGCTAATATTCATTTGTATTCTTTATATCTGATAATCCCATGAAAGGTGATTAGTTAATACAAAATTGAATTTTAGCGCGATCACACAAATTTCTTGCCTGATAGCTTGATTCGTGTTTGACGTTAGTTACATTAAACTAGTGAATCATGGACTGAGTTATTGATTACTTAAATTTTGGTTCACAGTAACGATCTAATCGGAAATAGGAGTTGGATGATTGTCATCAGACAGAATAATTTTGCAGCCCATCGGTTACGTCCGAACTAAAGCCGTTGGCGATCAAGTTAAAGACAAGACACACCTCTCTGAAATAGTCTTGGATTGGAAACTTACGAAAGCTTTAGATGGCATAAGAGAGTTCTCTCATGTATTCGTTCTGTTCTGGCTTCATGAAATCTCAAATGAAAAACGAAAAATGTTAAAGATTCATCCAAGGGGCCGACAAGACATGCCTTTGCTAGGCGTTTTCGCTGCACGAACGAATCTTCGACCTAACCCGATTGGGCTGACTCTCTGTGAACTCGTTAAAGTTGATGACAACGTGTTGACGGTTCGCGGTTTGGATGCCTATGATAAAACGCCAGTACTCGATATCAAACCTTATGATTCTTGGGATTGTGCTCCCAACGCAAGGATGCCTGAATGGTGGAAGAAATTAGAAGCCGAAAAAGAAGAGAGCAATCAGGCGCTCCATTGACGGTCGAGAACATCTTTACCATATCTTGTCTGTAAACTCAGAAGAATTTGATCCCTTAATGCTTCACCCTTTAATCCCATTTGTTTAAATCCAGCAAGTTCACGAGCGAACACATCATCCTTAACTGTCGTCATAAACCAATTTTCAAAATCTCTCCTTCGCAGATGAAACTCTAATGAGTTAACTGGAATAGTCTTCACAACATCGTAGAATTCTTTAACATTTTTCGCTGAGACACCTACAGGTTGTCCGACATCACAATAGAACTGAAATGCTTTCTCAGTAGCCGATAGTGAAAGAGCAACGACTACTAGTTTTCCTTTCTCAGAGATGACGTAGCCTTTTCCAGTCTTAGTTACAAAACCTTCCTTAGATAATTCTTTCAACGCGCCCCGCACATCACTCGATGTTAGATTAGCCATACGCATAAACTCATCCAAATCTGTACTATGTGTTACCATGCTCATAGCATGCAAAACAGCTAAGTTCTTATCCATCAAATCTACCTCACAACAAGAATAGGACGGCGTAAATTTTAAACTTGTTGACCAGCCGTTACTCAAGAACACTCTTGATTACAAGGTTTTCAATCCTTAAATATGACAAACAATCTACGTGAATGGAGGGAGCTCGTATTGTCGACAGATGAAAAACAACGTGCGCGTTCTGATGTTATATGGAATGGGAGACCCTGGGTGACCCCTGATGCTGTGTTTCGAACTATTCTGATTTTTGTGATTGCAGCTATCATAATTTGGCTTGAGTTTCTTGCAGGATTTGCAGGCACTCTTGTTCTTGACATATCCCTTTGGATCTGGACATTGATTGTCTTCTTGTTGATATGGTTTGCAAGTTTAACCAGGCTTCTGATTCTAAGAGCTTCTCATAGGTACACACTGCGAAATGGTAGTTTAGAAGTTAAGACAGGTATCGTTAGCCTAAAATCCTTTGTCCTCTCGTCTTCAGGCTTCTCAGATTTGGAAGTCAATCAATCAGTTACTGGACGAATTGTCAATTATGGTGATATCATAGTATATACTCAGGGCGAAAGGAATACTACAATGCAAAAAATAAGGCAGCCTAACAAAGTTACCGGTCTCATAAGAGATACCATGGGAAAACCCATCTTCAGAGTTGAAGGTCAACCATACTCAGAAAAAGAATAAGCATAATCTGCCAAAAAACATAAATCCTCTTTCTTTATCCTTATGGTTTTTGTCGGGAGGTAGCTCAGCCTGGCAGAGCTCTCGAACCTATTAACGAGCTTAATGGGTGGAGACGCTGTAGAGGTCTACCCATGGTGGGCTTCATTCAAGCCTGTCTAGGCCACAGTAACCGAGCTGTCGCAGGTTCAAATCCTGCTCTCCCGACCACACAGTTCTTTGTAAATAGCACGCTAACTGAAGAAATGCAGCTAAGAACTCAAATAGAAAGGTTAGCAAAACCATGTGATGAGACAGCTATCGATTATGATGCGATGATTTATCTTCATACAACAAGTCTAGGCAGTCTTT